>DASXRR010000306.1:0-10719 GCA_036506475.1 Chloroflexota bacterium | reverse complement strand
GATGCGCAGCAGCTGCAGCTCGGCGGCTGGACTCAGGCAAGCGAGGCTCGCGCCGGATGGCTCGACGACGAGCCGGGCGCGGACCGGGCTTTGCTCCTGCCACTGCTCGAGGTACTCGCGCAGGGCGTCCAGCAGGCTGCGCCCAGGTCCGAGCGAAGTACGCAAGCCGAGGATGCCCTCGCGCACATCGGCGTAGGCTCGGTCGCCACGTATTGCACCCAGGCGCGTACGTCTTGACTCTTCAGACAACTACGACAACCAGACCCATCGCGCACTCGATACGGGTCTGAACATCTTCGCGTACCAACAGGAGTCATCATGAGTCCAACGCTCTAGTCATTGGCACCCTGCACGCCCAGGTTCCCGTGCAGCTCCCTGGAACTACATCTCAGTACTGCCTGCATGGCTGACAGCTGCTGGCTGCAATACCTATCGGGGTCAGGGGTACCGAGCGACGCATCGACGAATTCGTCGCCGAACTGCTCGACGATACCGTGAAGTCCGACTCGATCTCGCGCATCGTCCCAGTGCTAGCCGAAGGCGCGGGCGTCACCACTTAGAAGGAGCTGCGGCCGGCTGCTACAATGCGCCGATCGGCCGCCGCCCGTTGGATGGGGTGAGCGAGCGTGGCCGGGGGACGTCCATGCCCAGATGGGAGGATCGGCTACAGCCGAACCCCGGCTATGCAGATGACACGGAACCTGGGTACCCGTATCTGTTTGTTCACTGTTCTTGCAGCGTTGGTTTTGGCCGGTGGCGCTTCGGCCAGTGCCGCGCCTGATTCACCGACGCCAAGCCCGAACACGGGTTGTCAGCTGCCTGATGCCGCATTCTGCGACCGTTTCAACAGCGGACCAAGCCAAGGCGGCAAGAGCGGCGATCTGAATGCCGCCCAATGGCATATTACGCGCGTCAATCCGGCCTATCAGTTTGCAGGAAACTGGAGCCTATCCTCCTATAACGAATTTCCCGCCGTGCCCGTAACGCCGTGCCGCGCGGGCATTAGCTCGGTTATTGCCCACAACGACGCCATTATCTGCGATGCCGCCTCAGGTCATGGTGGCGAATTGATGACCGCGATAATGGCGCAATTCTACGGCCTGTACTCAATGCGCCCAAATCAGGCATTTGATTTCGCCGACCGCACCGGGACAATCGTTTTCGATGTAGATGCCGCCACCGGCGGTCCCCTCGATAAATGGGTCTCGGTCTACATCACGGACCAGCCCGTTAGTGGGGCGCACAGCCTGCAGCATACGACCGGGCTACAGCCCAATAAAGGCCTGGGCGTGGAGTTTGCAGTTACGTGTGGCACCAACTACCAACAGACCGGTGTCAGCGATGTTCTAATCTTCGATAACCATGTGCAATCGACCGCCTTTGGCGGCGGTGATTCTGGGCCTTGCGTCAAGACCAGCAAGGGCAGGCTCAATCACTTTGAAATTCGCTTGAGCCAGAGCCAGGTCGAAATCTGGGGCTCCGATTTCTCGGCTGACCAGAGTGCAAGCTTTCCCAATTTCCGCTTGCTGAAGTCCGTGCCGCTGTCGCTTTCCTTCAACCGCGGCTATGTCCATTTCCAGGTGGGCATACGCGCGCCGCTGAAGTACGCGGGTTCCATGGGTCTAGATACGCCGTACGCGCAGTACTACTGGAAGAACCTGGGATTTGACGGTCCCTCTAGCGCTCCGGACCGTATCTACCAAATCGGCGATGCACTAACGCCTGCGCCCAACGGCGGCAAGAATCTTGGCTACAAAATCCTTGACGGGACCATTTCAGGCCAGCAACAAGGCATGTATACATGCTGCGCGGAAACCAGGATGGCTTCGCTGCCGGTCAATGACGTTGACCTTACCGATGCCACGGGCGCGTTTATCACTCTTGATGCCTATCTGACACCCGGCGGAGATTTCAACGTCGATACGTTTGCGATTAAATACCGACTGAACAGTGGAGCATGGAAGTCGCCGCTTTCCACACCTCCTTACGCCACCATGGTCCATGATTCGATGTGGTGGTCGGGGTTGGTGTTGCCTATTTCACTCAGTGATCTCCAGCAGGGTGACAATACGCTGGAATTCACCACGGAAAACGGCAATAGGGGATATCCAGCCGTCATTTCGAACATCGACCTCGTGATCTCCACCAGCAGTGGCGGGTCGACGCCGCCATCGACGGCGACTCCCACGCCGACGCCTCAGCCGGCGAGCAACACGCCGACGCCGACGCGGACGCCCACGCCCGCACCTGTCGGCGGCGCCAGCGCAACAATCGACTTCAACGGGCTGACGCCGTTCAACCGGGCTTTGAATGGCCAATACCCAACAGGCGTTATCGATTGGGGCACGAGTCGCTGGTACTTGTCCGGGCCATGGCGCCAGTTCACCACCAACAGCATCGGCTTCAACGGCCCCGGCCCGACTAACGCCGCATTTACTTTCATTGCACCCAGGCGGCTGATGCAGGTGCAGGCCTACAACGGTGGCAACGTCACGTCGAGCGTCAGCGCGAGCTGCCCTGGCCAGACCGCGGTCAACATCGCGCTGGCGGCGGGCCAGCAGTCCACGCTGGTGACGAACTGGACAGGCACGTGCTCGTCGGTGACGTTGGGCAGCACCAACGGCTGGGACACCAACTTCGACGACCTGGTCATCGACGATGGCGGCGCGCCTGGGCCGACGTCGACGCCCACGCCAACTTCGACGCCGACGTCCGTGCCGGCCGCGTCAACGGCCACACCCACGCCGACCAATGCGCCGCTGCCGGCGACTGCAACGCCCACACCGACCTCTGGTCCCAGCGCGGACTGCAAGCTGAACATGGCCGATCAGCCAGCCACTATCGCCTTCTGCGACACGTTTGCTAACCCTATGGGCATCGGCAACCGATCGGGCGATCTCAACGGCCTGATCTGGGGCGTTTCGCGCACTTCCGGTTCTGTCAATCAAGGGCAAAACGTGATTAACGGATGGGCGCCCACTCAACTGGTGGGCTGCACTGGCACCACGGTGGTTGCGGCACCAGATGACCTGCACATCTGCAATGGTCAGCTGCGTCAGGCAGTGAACGACGGGGGCAACGTGACCGTGCTGGCTATGTATCCCAAGCAGCCGTTCGATTTCGCCGGTCGCACGGGTACCGTCGCGTTTGACGTGAGCAACGATTCGGGCGGAACGCATTCCGCCTGGCCTGAGTTCTGGATGACCGACCTGCCTGTTCCCGCGCCGTTTACTTTCAACGGCGGCGCGTGGAGGTCAATACCTCGCCATGGCTTCGGCATTCGTCTTGGAGCAGTGACCGTCCCCGGCCAGGGTCGCAACCTTGGACCCAATTGTCCGGTTGACAACAACTGGCGCTGGACGGTGGAGTCGGTCACCGTCATCCGCGATTATGCCATGGAAACTGTCAATTTATACGCAACCGACGCGGGGCTCAGGCTTACCCCTCAAGGGTGCGTCATCGCTTCCACCGGGGCCAATGGTGGACTCAACCATGTCGAATTTCGCGTTTCGCAGAACCAGATAGACGTGTACGCGACAGATGCCGGGACGATTGCGCCGCTGAAGCATATCGCTTCTATCACGAACGCCAATTTGAGGTTCACCCGCGGACTCATTTGGCTGGAGGATGCGCACTACAACGCCAATAAGGGTGCTATCCAACAGGGACAGCATACGTTCGCGTGGGACAATGTCGCCTTTGACGGTCCGTTCACTTACAGGGACTACAGTTACGACGCCCTGGACGCGAATGTGCTCAACGGGTACGGCTCATATAACCTCGGCAAATATTCCTTCCCGCCTCAAACAGTCAGTTGGAATGTGTTGGGCCTGCCGAAGCCGGGGACCATCACGGCGGATGTCGTGCGGTTGATGTTCAATTTCTATCATTACGATGCTCCGACCGTGCTCACTCTTACGGTGAATGGCAATTCACATACTGTGCCATGGCCCTACCCGGACCGGGACGGGTGGACCTGGCGTACCTTCGCCGTCGCGGTTCCGATCGCTGAGCTGGTCGAGGGTACTAATGTCGTTACCATCGGCGCCGACACGTTCATTGCCACCAGCAACGTCAATATCGTGTTCGTCAATGGCGTGTTTCAATGATCGACTTCAATGCACGACGCCGCCGTTAGCGCTGGCGAGACGCTCGTAAGCTGCGATCGCCGGGTCAGCGGAGCGAAAAGACCTCGTCTGCGGTCGTGCCCAGGTACTCGTCAAGCGCTACCATGCCGGGCTCGATGACTGACGAGTCAGGCGGTCCGCTGACCTCGGCGGAACTGGACGCGTTCCTGGCACAGCCGCTACTGCTCAAGCTAGCCTGCGTGCGGCCGGACGGCTGGCCATATGTCATACCGCTGTGGTTCGCATGGCGCGAGCGGAAGCTGTACGTGGTGGCGCGTGAACGAGCGGTGTGGATCGCATACATCCGACGCGAGCCGCGGGTCGGCGTCCTCATCGACGAAGAGGCACGACGACACCGACGCGTGCAGATCACAGCGACCGCGGCGGTGGTCGAAGGTCCAACCCGGCGAGCAGACCGCAGTGAGCGCTGGCGTCAACTGGGTCTGCTCCTGTCAGCGCGCTATACGGCCGACGAGCAGGGGCAGGCGTACGCCGAATTGACAGCCGAGCGCCCTCGTTTTCTGGTCGAGATCACGCCGCTCCAAATCACATCGTGGCGGGGCGGCCCATGGCATCGCCGCTACTACATGACTGAGCCTGCCGGGCCGCCACCGACCGCTGTCATCGCGGACTGACTAGCAGGCCATGTCGCTCAACGGCGCTCAGCGGCTGACTCACGATGACGGGCACCAGCGGCTACAGAGCCGGGAATGGCCTCAAAATACGTTCGCGTTGCCCAAGTCCGAGTCTGCGCATGAGCAGCAACTCCGGGGTACACAATCGGGTCTGCTCCGAGCTTCACACACGGCCGGCGTAGTCGAGCGGCACTGCAAGGAGCGTGAACACAGGAGGAGTGATGGCCAACGCCATTAGCGTAGAAACGCACGATCCCGAGGGTCCGGCCGAGTGGCACGACCACATCGCGCAGTTCGGCTATGTGATCATTCATAACGCACTGCCGGAGGAAAATCTCTCGACTACCATCGACGACATCTGGCGCCACACGGGGGCCAACCCCAACGATCCGGACAGCTGGTATCGCCCAGACATCATCCGCCCGGTCGGCATGGTCGAGATGTATCACTACCAGTCGATGTGGAACAACCGCCAGCATCCGAACATGTATGAAATCTTCCGCGCCATTCACGGCACCCATGAGCTGGCGGTGTCGATCGACCGGGTCGGCCTCAAGCCGCCGGTGAATCCAGCCCACCCCGATTACGCGCATCGAGGCATGATCCACTGGGATACGGACATGACCAGATACCCCGAAATCCCTTTCCACGTCCAGGGCGTGCTCGCGCTGACTGACACGGAGCCCGATATGGGCGGATTCCAGTGCATTCCGGAGACCTATCGACATCTGGATGAGTTCCTGAAAACCCAAACCAGGGAAAAGATCGAGTCACGGAATCCGGACTATGATGGCTATTCCATCACCCGACCGAGACTGGCCGCCGGCGATCTGTTGGTCTGGACATCGCTGCTGCTGCATGGCAACGGGCATAACACCTCGGGCAAACCGCGACTGTGTCAGTACGTCACCATGAACCCGTCGGCACCGCTAACCGAGGAGACTCGGCAGGCCCGAATCGACTGGTGGCGGAACAACACCCCTCCAGCGTCGAAGGCCTTTCCTGGCGACCCGCGGCGGATCGAGGAACAGCGCACTGAGCCCGCCCGATTGACCGACCTGGGCAAGAAACTCCTGGGCATCGATCGTTGGGACGAACCGCTGGTCCGATAGTCCACGCATACAGGCTGCCAATGGCCGCGGCGGCGTAACGACCCCACGCAGGCGATCAGGTCGGGAAACCAACGCGCTGGCCCAGTCGTCGGTCAGGCAACTTCAGGCGCGGGCTCGTGTGTCTAGCGGTCGAGGATCAGCAGCACGCCGGCGATGATCGCCAGCATCGTGAGCAGCATGTCGCCGTTCGGGAGGCGCACACCGACCAGCGGCAGAATGCCATCCAGGACGAGCCAGGCGCCCAGTAGTCGCAGCCCCATCTTGCCGCCCGTGAGCTTCATCGCATCTCACATCATTACAGACACGGCTGGCTGTGCAGCCACTTCCCGCCTCACGCGGGCATTACATCCGCCCTGATCCACCTCATCGCCGCGCGAACGACAGAGATGTCGACCTCGTCCGGTAGGCTGTTGCGACGGCATGCCAGCCGAGGAGGTACGCATCCTCAGGTCAATAACCGACGCTATTGTCCGTCGGCTGCCATGGATGCGCCGCGAGGACCTCTTCGTCGATCTGCGCGCCCCAGCCGGGCCCACTCGGCAGCAGCATCTCTCCGTGCTCGATGCGCGGCGCTTCAGTCACCAGGTCAGCTTTCCAGGGGACGTCGTCGATGTCGATCTCCATGATCTTGATATTTGGCAGGACCGCGCACAGGTGGATCGAATGCAAGTCAGCCAGGTGGCTGTAGTAGTTGTGTGGTGCGACGGTCAACTCATATGCGTCAGCCATCTGGCCGACCACGTACGCCTGGCCGAATCCGTTCCAGGGCACGTCGATGATCGCTGTATCCATGGCGCGCGCTTCGAAATACGGGCGGTACTGGCGCGTCGAAACAAGGCTCTCGCACGACGCCAGGTGCTGTCGAATGGAGTGCTTGACCTCGCGGAGTGCCGCCGGGTCCCAGACGTCGTATTCCAGCCACTGCATGTTGAACCGCTCGAGCACGCGCGCGATTTGAATGACGGACGCGGGGCGGAAGTTGTAATTGAGGTCGAGTGCGATTTGGGTGTTCGGCCCAGCGCCCTGGGCGAATGCGTCGATCAGTTGCTCGATGCGCGCGACGATATCACCGGTTACCACTCCGTCGGTGGTATTGGCGCCGCGTCCAAAGCCGGGAAAGTACGTGCTCGAAGGCTCGCCCGGCAGCACGATATTCGTCTTGAGCGCGCTGAATCCGCGCGCCGCAACCTCGCGCCCCAACGCCGCGACGTCGTCGTACGAACGAAGCGGTGGCAGCCCGAGCATGTCCGCGTGACGAGCGCGGGTGGTTCCACAATGCGACCAGTAGAGTCGCACGCGATCGCGCGTTGGCCCGCCGAACAACTGGTACACGGGCACGTCCAGCTCGCGCGCCTTGATGTCCCACAGCGCGAGCTCGACGCCGGCGATCGCCTTGTGCGACACGCCACCAAGGTTCTGCCGCGCTGCGCGCAGCATGTCCCAGTACAGCCGTTGGATGTCGCGTGGGTCCTGGCCCAGCAGCAACGCCTCGTAATCGCGGACGCAGCCTGCCACGCCAAAAGGGTTGCGGGTGTCGCTGCACTCGCCCCAGCCAACGAGCCCCGCGTCGGTCTCGACTTTGACGAAGATCCACGGCCGCCAGCCCGCATCGCACACGAAACAATGGACGCCGGTGATGCGCATGCCCCTCTTTGTACTCCGGCCGACGTAGCCGGCCGGCGCAACTGCTCCGAGGCGACTCTGGCCGAGTAATTCGACAGCGACGAGCACGTCGACTACTTCGGCGGCCACGCCGCGCTGATCCTCGGCCATTGCCACCCCCAGGTTACCGCCGCGGTCGAACTACCTCTGCCTCTAGTGTGAAGTCGATCACTGCGCCGGCCGCGGCACGTGCGTACATTGGCGGCGACGATGCAGCGCCGCCTCGAGAACGAGCCGACGGATGTACGCGAGCATGACTCCAGCGCCCACGATAGCGGCGGTGTGCGTCAGCTCCTGGCGAAATTTGCTTCGCTCTTTACAGGGACTGTCGTGGTCCGCGTGGCGGCATTCGCGGCGTCGGTGGTCGTCATCCGCCTGGTCGGCCCGAGCGAGTTCGGCGCATTCAGCGTTGGACTCACGCTGGCCGTGCTGTTCGCACTGTGCGTCAACCCCGGCATGGACGATCTTCTCGTACGTGATATCGCGCGCGGGGAAACGCGCCAACTCGGCTGGCTTATCGGCGACGCGATCCTGCTCCGCTCGCCGGCCGTCCCTCTGGGTCTCCTCGGCGGACTCCTCGCAGATACATTTACGCATGCCGGTGGGCTGTACCTGTGTTTGGGCGTATACGGAGCCGGCCATGCCTACCTGCTCCTGGTCGGCGCTATCCTGCGCGGCCGCGGTCACGTGCACACCCAGGCGGTGCTGCTGAGTGCCCACATGACTATAGTTGCTGTCGCCTCAATCGTGGGGGTCCTCCTGACGCAGAGTGTGGTGCTGGTTGCGGCCGTGTACGCCATCGCCACGGCAGGCGCGGTGGCGGTTGGCTACCTGCTCCTGGTGCGCACCGGAGTTCGCCCGCGCTACGCCTGGCGTACGAGCGACTGGGCGCGCCAGGCGCGCACCTGCGTCGCGTTCGGCGTGACTCTCGTGGGTCTGCTGTTGCTCGACCGACAGGCGTTGGTCTGGTTGGCCCTCCTGCGCGATCACACCGATGCCGGCTTGTTCAGCAGCGTCTACAACCTGACGCTTGCGCTGACGAATCTGCCGATGGTCGCCGCCGCCGTGGCGTTGCCGCACATGGCGCGCTCGGCCCAACACAGCCCGGCCGAACTGCGCCGCGTTGCTGCGCACATGCTCCGCTTGACACTCCTCACCGGCGTCCTGCTGGCAGCCGCACTCCACATCCTGGCGGGACCGGTGGTCCTGTACTTGTTTGGACCCGAATACGAACCGTCGGCGTCAGTGCTGCGAGTGATTGCATTCAGCATCCCGCCGTTCTTTCTCACCTTCGTGTTGATAAGCATCCTGGAGGCCGCCGACCGACAGAAAAGCTGCGCCGCGGCGGTGCTCCAGGCGCTGGCCGTGGCCACCCCAATTGCCCTGGTCGCGGTATGGCGATTTGGCCTGGAAGGCGCCGCCGTGGGCTACGTCGCTGCACACGTGCTGCTGGCCGCACTACTGGCCTGGCGAACGCTGGGTGTGCTCGACGCCAGAACCCTGCGACACGGCTTGCGGACGTTGTTAGCGCCCGGGACAGGTGTCGCGCATGGCTGAGCTGGATCTCACACTGCTGAGCTCCATCGAGCAGGTCGCACCAGCCGAGTGGAATGCGCTGTGCGGCACGCGGGCATTCGTAGACCACAACTGGCTCCGATTTACGGAAGCCGCTTTGCTCGGACATCAGCCGCGCTACGTTCTCTTGCGACGTGGAGGGAATCTCGTGGCCGCCGCGATCTGCGCGGTGGAGCGTCGCTTTGCCAATCCAGCCCTTCAGCAGCGCGCAGGCTGGGTGCTGCGCCAGTTGCCGTGCATCCGCTGCGCGGTGCCGGTCGTCAGCGAGTGCGGACTGGTATTCCAGCCGGGCGTCGACGAGGAACGGCTCGTCCCAGCGCTGCTCGCGGGACTTCGCCAGCTGGCGATCCGCGAACGCGCCCTGTTCACAACTGTTGGGCATGTCCCGTTCCACGCCAGCACGTGGCAAGCGCTACGCGCGGCGGGCTGCACGCCAATCAGCCAGTGGCAGAACACCACGCTAGCCATTGAATGGTCGTCATTCGACGAGTACCTGTCGGCGCGACCTGGCGATGATCGCCACGAGATCCGGCGGATGAGCCGGCGAGCCGAACGGGAAGGTATCACCGTCGAACACGCACCGCTTGCGTCGCAGGAGCTGCCTTTTCTCTGGCGACTGATCGGGAACGTGCAACGGCGGCACAACGGCGACGCTGCTTACGCCGGCGAGCTGTTGGAGCGTGCGCTAGCCATTCTGGGTACGGATGTCCACCTGCTCGTCGCGCGCCAGTCAGATGAGACGATTGGCTGCGTAGTGCTCGTCCGCAACCAGGGCGAGCTGATCGCCAAGTGGCTGGGCCTCGACTACGATCGTACCTTGAACACCGCAACGTATTTCACTTCGTTGACGGCGTCAGTTGATCTGGCGATCAGGCTGGGAGTGCATCGCCTCCGCCTCGGCGCGACGGCCTACTCGACCAAGCAACAGTTTGGGGTCGCCATCGATGACCGCGTCAATGCGGTACTGCTTCCAACTGCGCTGGGCCGACTGGCAAACGTGGCGCGCGCAGCGTAGCTAGCGATCTGGAATCCAGCGCTCTAGTGGCAGATGCAGGATTGCCGCGATCAGCGCGAGGTGGATCCAGGCGAACGCCAGCATATCGATCAGTTGCGGATCGTAACCCAGGAAAACACTGACGTGTGAGGCCCAGTCGAACGTCTCGGGCCGCACGCCTCCAGGCCAGTCGTACATGGCCCACATCGTCAGGTCATTCAGCCCCGAGAGGAGGACGAGGATGCCGGCGCAGCCGAGCTTGAGCACTTGCGCGCTCGGCGCGCCGCCCATGCGGAACGCGAACACCGCCGACAGCACGACGAATGCGTTGGCAAATATCGAAAATCGGTAGTACTCGGCGAATTGCGCTTTCGCGGCCTGCATCAGGGCCGCGTCTGCCAATCGATCGACCTGAATAAAGAACGCAGAGTCGATGTACCCCATGTACACGACGATGCTCGCCAGTGGCAGCAGCACTGACCAACCTGGCCGCCTCGGAAAAAACGCGATTGCCACAACCGCCAACACGAGCGGACTGATCTTCAGCACGAAATCGCCGAAGCCGTGAAGCGTACGGTCGGCCGGCAGCACGAGCATGATCAGCGCCGTCAGCA
>DASXRR010000305.1:0-28664 GCA_036506475.1 Chloroflexota bacterium | reverse complement strand
TCGGTGCCATCGAGATGATGGTCGAGCGGATTCATGCGCGGGCATCCGTGGCCGCGCGATGAGATCAACGTCGGACTGAGGAGCGCCTACGTGGTCCGCCGGCGGACGAACTACGTGGTTTCCTCGGATGCGCGGCGGTGCGGCTGGGTTTAGGCTCGGGCGGCTCGGCAATTCGTCGGACGTCCGAACAGGCAACCCGCCACCGGGCACCCGGCGGGTTGCCGAGCCCTGCGCTCACAACGATACGCGGCTGGGGAGTGGTCATGCGTTCGACGCGAATCAAATCGGGGCTGGCTGTCGAATACGCGCGGCGGCACGGACTCTAGCCGGTCACGAGCTCGATCGAGTAACAGCAGCGCGCCGGGTCCGGGTGACTGCTCGGCTCCGACGCGAGGTCACGCCGGCGTCTGCGGCACAGAACCTGCATGAGGCGGGCCGTCTAGTCCGAATCTGAGCTTCGGAAGCGAACAGAGGCGCCATGCTTCCGCACCTGGCATGGCTGCTTGGCGAGACGCTTCCACGGTCGACTGATGGGCTGACCAGGGGGCATGGGTGGCGCACGCTTTTGATACCCGCCGTCCTCAGAACGAACTCCGTGCTGCGCGACTGCTAAGAACACATGCGCGCGTGATCGTGTTGGGACTGGCCATCCTGGCAGCGATGGCGGCCACAATCTCCAACGCGGCCACCGTCAGTTTTGACGTCCCTCCGTTCGCGCCGTTCAATGGTACCAACCCGCCGCCAGCGTGGAATGACACTGACGGTCATCACATCAACGCAGTGTCGCCGGGCGTGTTCAAAGGCGGCGGCGCCGACGGCAACTTCTACCTGGTCGGATTGGCTGTTGCAGCCAGCAATAACCAGCAGTCAGACTATTATTTCAGCGCCGGACTGAATTGCTATTCGTCGCCCGACCTGCGCAACTGGACCCGCCAGAACGCGGGGAATGTGCTCGTGCCGACCAACGCGGCGGTCGAGTACACCAGTGGCGCGGTGCTCGGGTCGACTCGATTCGTGTTTCGTACCCACGTCGCCTTCAACACGTCTACCCGTAAGTATGTGATGTGGGGCAAGTCGAGTGAATCCCCGGCCTGGAGTAATCAGACCTATTTTCGAGCCACCGCTGACGCGCCATGCGGCCCGTACGCGCTGGTGACATCGAGCGCAAACCTGCCTCCACCGGGTTATTTCGACGACGGCAACCTGTACGTCGATCCGAATTCGACCGAAACACCGAAGGCTGCCTACGTGGTGTATGCCGGTGGCTCACTCGACCGCGAAACGCACATTGTGAGGTTGGACAGCACCTACCTGGCGGCTGCTTCGCCGCTGGCCAGCGTGACGCTCTCGCGAGCCTTTTCCTGTAGTGGCGTCAGCTGTGACGACACGTCTATTACGCCGATGGAGGCGCACGCCATTTTCTATCGCAGTCCGAATTACTACCTCGTAGCCAGTGACATCACCGGATGGGCGCCGAACGACAACTACTACTTGACGGCCTCGTCAATGCTCGGCCCGTGGCAACGGTCCTCCACCGGTGCAACTCGTTATCTCTCTCCGCTGGATACTGACACCTGTCACGCGCAGAGCGGTGAAATCATCGGTCCTGTCGGTGCGGGCAACACGTATGTGGCGTTCTTTGACCGCTGGTTCGACGGTACGCGCGGCAACTCGGATCCACCGTTCGCCAGCCCCGCGCCATTGATGTCCCATTCGCGCCTGATTGTTCAGCCCCTCAGTTTCGATGGTTCGGGCAACGCGAGCATGGCGTGCGTGACCACGTGGACCCTGGATGTGGGCGCGTCTGGGACCCCCACCCCGACTTCCCCGCCCACTTCGACCCCGCCCACTTCGACCCCGACTCCCGCGCCCACTGCCACGCCGACGCCGAGGGCCACTTCTACGGCGACTCCCGACACGACGCCGCCGGCTATCAGCTATGTCTCGTCCGGGACGCCAGGCCCCACCGTTGCGACGATTACCTGGAGCACAGACGAGCCGTCGAGCAGCCAGGTTGAGTATGGCCACACCCCAGGATACGGTTCGTCGACGACGCTCAACAGCGCGATGGTGACGAGTCACTCGGTCGCGCTGAACGGCCTGACGCCGGGCAGGACTTACTTCTTCCGCGTCCGCAGTATCGATGCGGCGGGCAACGTTGGTACGGCGACGGGTAGCTTCCGGACCGCGCAGCCACCGTAGGTGGCGCCCAGGCGTCGAGGCGCTACTCTGCACGTCGGCTGACTTCGGGTTGAGGCGACTCAAGAACGAGTCGTCGCAGGTACTCGGTCCGTGGACTGATGCTGGAACGTTGCGCTCTGCGCAAACGTTTCTTGATCAGGAGGAGTCAGGTATGTCTGCCGTTTCCAAACTTGCACGACCGATTGTCGTGATGCCCATGTTCGCGCTGGTGGCCGTGTTGGCCAGCGTCGCCGTGGCCGTTCATGGCGCCGCGGCACAGGGTGCGGCGGGCACCATCACGGGCCGCGTCTTGTGGGGTCCGTGCTTGCGTGGCCTGCCACTGCCCATGACCCCCAATGCGCAGGGTGGTGAGGTGGAGCCGAACGGGCCGGGCATCGTGGACCAGGCACCGCTGCCAGGTCGGCCTGGCCCGGGGCCCATCAATGGGCTGCCCGCAGGTGCCGTGCTGGTGGCCGTGCAGAACACGTCGCTCAGCGCGCGTACCGATGAAACGGGGCGCTTCACACTTTCCGGTGTTCCCGCGGGGCAGTACTTGACGGTCGCCGCCGGGCCGGTTGCGGATTCGAACACGGCAATCGCCGAGCGACCAAACGTCTTCGTCAACGGCGGCCAGTCCACGGATGTCGGGATCCTGTCTCTCGGAGGCCCGTCGAGCGTCGGCATCGCCTGTCGATTCTTCCCAAGTGGGCCAGACGCCGCGCCTGGCACCGTTGCGCCGAGCGTGCCTGGCGCGCCCGAAGGCCCCACGCCGCCGAATCCCTGACCAGACGCCCGGGCAGCCAAGGCCGCGAGCGAGCGGTGGCTTGCTATGGTCCCGGGCGTCATGCCAGTGCAGGTGCAGCAGACCTACCTTCTGCTGACGCTATTGACGACGCTCGCGGCTTCGTTCATCTGGGGCATCAATACGCTGTTCCTGTTGGATGCGGGGCTGAGCAATACCGAGGCGTTCGCGGCGAACGCGTTTTTCACGCTGGGCGAAGTCGTCTTCGAAGTGCCGACAGGCGTGGTCGCCGATACTCGGGGGCGACGTTTCTCGTTTTTGCTGGGTGCAGGCACGCTGCTGGTTTCGACACTGCTGTACCTGCTCATGTGGCAGCTCCGCGCGCCGCTGTTGGGCTGGGCGTTGGCGTCGATCCTGCTCGGGCTCGGCTTTACCTTCTTCTCGGGCGCTACTGAGGCCTGGCTCGTAGACGCCTTGCGGGCCACGGGCTTCACGGGCGAACTAGACGCGATCTTCGGTCGTGCCCAAACCGTCGGCGGTGCGGCGATGCTGGCGGGCTCGGTGGGTGGTGGATTCATCGCCCAGGCGACGAACCTTGGCGTGCCGTACATCCTTCGCGCCGTAATGCTGGCCGTGACGCTGGTCATTGCGTTGCGGTTCATGCACGACCTGGGGTTCACGCCACGCGCGGAAGCGAACGTCGTCACCCAGGTGCGGACTGTTTTCCGCGGCTCGGTCGACGGAGGCCTGCGTAATCCACCGGTGCGCTGGCTGATGCTCGCGGCGCCATTCACCGGCGGAGTGGGCATTTACGCGTTCTATGCGCTGCAGCCATATCTGCTGCAGCTGTACGGCGATAGCGGCGCATACGGTATCGCCGGCCTGGCGGCGGCCATAATCGCCGGTGCCCAAATCGTGGGCGGACTGATCGTGCCGCAGGTTCGACGGCTCTTCAGCCGCCGCACCGACGCGCTGCTCATCGGCTCGGTGGTGAACGTCGTCATCCTGGTCGGGATTGGACTGACCGGCAGTTTCTTGTTGGCGCTCGTGCTGCTGTCGGCCTGGGCCATGGCCTTCGCCGTTCAGCTGCCGCTGCGTCAGGCATTTGTCAACGGCGTGATCCCGTCGGAGCACCGCGCCACGGTGCTGTCGTTCGACAATCTCATGGCCTCGGCCGGCGGAGTGGTCATCCAGCCTGGGCTGGGTCGCGTCGCCGATGTTTACGGCTATCCGGCCTCATACGTCACCTCAGCGGCCATCACCGCGTTGGCAATACCGTTCGTCGTGTTGGCGCGACGGGTGCGCGCATCTTCCGACCCGATCACGGACGCTGAGCCTGTCCCGGCGAGCCAGCACGCGTGACACGGTGTTCAAAATGACACGCCTCATTTCTGTGTTGTTCGCGGTGAGCTGTTTGCTCGGCGCGCGCCCAGCGTTCGCGGCGCTCGAGATGGTGGGTGCCTACAACCCCGAGACGCCAGGGTCGAACGCGAGCGTGGTCGCATTGGACGGCACGGCCTATCTCGGCTCATGGGGGTCTGAGAGTCACTGCGACGCGCCCGGCGTACGCGTCATCGACGTGCACGATCCCGCGGACCCCAGACTCGAGGCGGTAGCGGCGGTCTACCCGCGCTCGACCGCCGAACACCTGGCGGTCCTCAAGTACCAGACTGCCCAGTTTTCGGGCAACCTCCTGCTGGCCGGCATCCAGCGCTGCGCCACCGTCGGCGACGAGGGCGGTCTCGCGCTGTGGGATGTCACCAATCCCGCCAATCCGCGTGAGCTGAGCTTCTTCGGTGTCGGCAGCCAGCCGCGCGGTGTGCATGAGTTTGCCGTCGGGCAGCATGGCGACCGCCTGCTGGCCTATCTCGCGGTGCCCGACTCGGAGCTTCTGGGCGGGCACGGCGACCTGCGCATTATCGACGTCACCGATCCGCGCACCCCCGTCGAGGTGGCGAGTTGGGGCGCCCATGCCGCGACCGGACTGCCCATTGGACGCAGTGAACAATGTGCGCCGGAGTGCCGCGGTGCGTCCCAGCGAGCGCTGCTGCACAGCGTCGCGCTGAGTCCCGATCAGCGCACGGCCTATCTGTCGTACTGGGATCTGGGAATCTTCGTCCTGGATGTTGCCGACCCGTCGGCGCCCCGCCTACTGGGTCGCTTTGTCGAGCCACCCGAGGCTGAAGGCAACACGCACTCGATGGCCACTGGCAACGGCAATGTGGCCCTGGTCGCGGACGAGACATTCGCGCCGCCATGGGGGCAACTGCACGTGCTCGATGTGAGCGACCCCGCGGCGCCCGTCGAGGTTGGTACGTGGCAGACGCACAACGGCGCTGTTGACGCGCCTGCTGGGTTCGAACGCTGGTACAGCATCCACAATGCGTACATCGACCCGCGCGCTGCTCAGCACGCCGTTACGGCGTGGTACTCGGATGGCGTGCGCGTGCTCGACATCTCGAACCCTCGCGCACCGGTCGAGCTGGAGGGCTGGGTGCCAGAGCAAGACCCATTCGTGTGGAGCGTCGCGTTCCTGGACGATCTCATTCTCGTTGGAGACGTCCACACAGGGCTGTACGTGCTGCGCCGCTGAGTCACGCTGGCCGCTGCTCTACCGGGTGGTATAGGATGCGCCGGCCGCGTGGCGGCGGCGTATGACACTCGAGGCCGTGACATGGGAAGGGGACGAGCAGCAATGGGTGACCAGAGGAACGATGGACAAGCAACAAACGAGACTGACCCACTGGCGGCGATGCTGCTCGATCACAAGTTGGGCCGCCGTCGTTTTCTGGGTACGGCCGCCAAGCTGGCCGCAGCGCCTGCCCTGGCCCAGGCGCTGGCGATGGGTTCCATCGGGCGAGCATTTGCCCAGGCGCCAGCGGTCGACCAGACGCTGCGCCTCGCCTTCACCAATCCCACCGTCGCCTTTGACACGGGCCGCGAAGGCGGTACGCCAGAGCTGCACCTGCTGATGTTCGATGGTCTGACGTTCTACAACTGGGAGACGCACGTCACCGAGCCGGTGATCGCCTCCAGCTGGGACTACGACCCCGCAACACTGACCTACGTCTTTCACTTACGCGACGACGTCAAATGGACGACCGGTGCGCCGGTGACTGCCGCGGATTTCGAGTGGACCTGGAAGCGCAACCTCAGCCCGGAGCTCGCGTCGCCGAACGTGTCGTTCCTGGGCTACATCAAGAATGGCGTTGCCTACAACGCGGGCAACGCAGTCGCGGCCGATGTCGGCGTGACCGCGCTGGACGACCTGACGTTGCAGGTCGTGATGGAGCAGCCCACGCCGTTTTTCCCGATGGTCGCGTCGCTGTGGCCATTCTTCCCGCTCCCGCGCGACGTCATCCAGAGTGTCGGCGACGACAAATGGATGGAACCGGAGAACATTCAGTCCGCCGGACCGTTCATCTTCGACCGGTGGGATCACGATCAGCAAATGGTGTTCCGCCGCAATCCCACCTATTGGGGCAAGCAGCCAACACTGGAGCGGGTCATCTATCGCCTGTATCAAAATGCCTCGCAGCAGTCACTGGCGGGCTACGAGGCCGACGAGCTCGATCTGGCCGCGGTGCCGCCCGCGGAGACTGACCGTGTACTCGCCGACGCGCGCCTGAGCGGAGAAGTCGTGCGCTGGGCGGAGTCGCGGAACTGGCAATTGCGGATCGATCACCGCAATCCCAACACGGTGCTCAAGAACGTCAATCTGCGCAAAGCGCTGTATCTGGCCATCGATCGCGAGTTGATCGTCAAACAACTGCTCAAGGGGCAGGGCATAGCCTCGCTCAACTTCGTGCCGCCTGACATTCCGGGCAACAATCCTGGCGCGGCGTTACCGGGCGGACCGGCTGAGGCGAAGAAGTTTCTCGAGGACGCGGGGTATCCGAATGGCAACGGATTCCCAGGGTTCAAGCTGGGCTTCGTGCCAACGCAGGCCGAGGCGGTCCTCGTTTCGCAGGCGATCGCACGCATGTGGAAGGACGTCCTCAATATCAATGTGGAGCTCATCCCGGTGCCAACGGACTGGCGCACACGGATCCGCACCGAGCCGTACGACATGTACTACGGTGGCTGGGGCTCGGACTATCTGGATCCGAACGATTGGCACAACGTCATTTTCGAAGGCGACTTCTGGCAGAGTCACTACACGGATCCAACGTATCTGGAGATGATCAAGCAGGCTAACATCGAGCCCGATCCGAACGTGCGCAATCAGAAGTTCGCGGCGGCCGAGACGTACCTGATTCGCGACCAGGTGGCGACCATACCGCTGTTCTTTGGCGCGACGACCTGGGTCCAGAAGCCGTGGGTGCGCAACCTGCGGATCGCGCCGCTCAACACGTATATCGACTCGCGCGACGCTTGGATCGGGGCGCACTAGTTCCGCCATCGTCGGAGGCCGACGCCAGGGCACGTTGATGCGGACGTACCTGGTTCGTCGGCTGCTGACCTTCATCCCGTCGATGCTGGTCGTCTATACGCTTGTGTTCGGGATGATCCACGCCACGCCCGGGAATCCGTGGGACGCGGGCGAGAAGCCATTTCCGCCGCAGGTACTCCAGAACCTGGAGGCCAAGTACCACTACAACGACCCCATCTGGAAGCAGTATGGCGACTACCTGTGGGGTATCGTCACGCGCTTCGACTTCGGTCCGAGCTTCAAGCGTGGCGTCACGGCGAACGAGGTCATTGCGCGCTTCCTGCCGGTATCGGTGCAACTGGGGTTGCTGGCATTCGGCATCGCGTCCGTTGCGGGCGTGCTGCTCGGCTCGCTCGCCGCGGTACGTCACAACACCTGGATAGACCGGGTAGCCATGTTCGGCGCTGTATTTGGTGTGTCCACGCCGAGCTATGTGTTCATCACCATCCTCATCGTGGCGCTCGCCGTCCAGCTGCGCTGGGTGCCCACCGGCGGTTGGGGTGGTGTCGCCGATTCGCGCATCATCATTCCCGCCATTGCCCTGGCGTTGATGCCGACCGCTGCCATCGCGCGCTACACGCGCGCATCTATCCTGGAAGTGCTGGGCATGGACTATGTCCGCACCGCGCGCGCCAAGGGTTTACGCGAATGGGTGGTCCTGAATCGTCATTCGCTGCCGAATGCGTTGATACCCGTAGTAACGGTGGCCGGCGTCGCACTGGCCGACCTGATCACCGGCTCGTTCTTCGTCGAAGCGATTTACCAGGTGCCAGGCATCGGCCGCTACTTCGTAACCACCGTTCAAGACAAGGACTACCCGGTGCTGATGGCCGTCACGCTGATGTACGCCACCATCATCTGGGTCACCAACTTTGTCGTCGACGTGTTGTACTCGGTGCTGGATCCGCGCGTGCGGCTGACCTGAGGAGCTCGAGCACTCCGGAATGGCTGTATCGAGCAGTGTCCAGGCTGGCGTCGAGCTGGCCGCGCCAGCGCTGTCCAGCCGGTTGCTCGCCCGACCCCCGCGCACGTATCTGCGCGAGGTCGTCGCCCGTCTGGGTCGCAACCGAACCGCGCTGATCGGCATTGGGTTCATTGGGCTACTGATCGCGATGGCGATTGCGACGCCCTGGATCGCTCCGTATGACTACAGCGGCGGCTCGCTCGTGGAGGCCAACCAGCCACCTTCGCGCGCGCACTGGCTGGGCACGGATGCACTCGGCCGCGACGAGTTGACGCGGGTGATGTGGGGCGCGCGCGTATCGCTGACTGTCGCCATCGGCGCGCAAGTCATCGTGGTGCTCATCGGCGTCACGCTGGGGCTGGTGAGCGGGTTCTTTGGTGGCTGGATTGACTACATCGTCATGCGTATCGTGGACGCGCTGTACTCACTGCCCAGTCTGCTCATCGCGGTCCTGGTCATGTCGTTCCTGCGCGGCGTGCTCTCGACCGCCACGGAGTCCAGCGCGGCCGACCTCGGGCGGCTCAACAACGCCACAGGTGGTCTGCTGGGCGTGTTTATCGTCCTGTTTTTAACCCACTGGCTGACCGTGTGCCGCCTGGTCCGAGCGCAGGTCATATCTATCAAGGAGCGCGAGTTTGTGCTGGCCGCGCGCGCAGTCGGCGCCGGTCGGCAGCGATTAATGCGGGTACACTTGCTGCCGCACGTGCTTGCGCCGGTGCTGGTGGCGATCACGTTTGGCATTCCGCTCTCGATCAGCCTGGAAGCCAGCCTGAGCTTTCTGGGCATCGGCGTCACGCCACCCATGCCATCGTGGGGGACGATGATCGCGGAGTCGCTCGCGGCCATGCGCACGTACCCGCTGCTGCTGCTGTGCCCGGGCGCGGCGCTCGCGCTTACGCTGCTGTCGTTTACCTATGTCGGCGACGCCTTGCGCGACGCACTCGACCCACTGATGAAGCGTTGACCGTGCTCGACGAGCGCCCGCGCGCCCGTGACGTCGGCATACGCATTGGTCCGCTGCCGTGCGGTGTGCATAACGCGATCACCGATGTGCCTGGCGTGCGCGTGGGCCACGTCACGCTCAACTACGGCGACGGGCCGTTGCGGATCGGCCATGGCCCGGTGCGCACCGGTGTCACAGCCATCCTGCCGCCAGGTGACGACTGGTATTTCCAACCCGTCGAAGCCGGTCAATTCGTCTTCAACGGTGCCGGCACCACCATTGGCCTATCCCAGATCGACGAGTGGGGGCGCATCGAAACACCGGTGATGCTGACCAATACACTCAGCGTGGGCACGGTCTACGAGGGCGTAGTGCGCTACATGGTCGAACACTCGTTTTCGCCGCGTGGCGCCGTGCCCTGGCACAACCCGGTCGTGGGCGAGACATCCGACGCCTTTCTCAACGACATCGGCGGACTCCACGTGCGTCCGGAGCACGCCATGGAAGCGATTCGGAGCGCCACTGACGGTCCGGTGGAGGAAGGCTGTGTGGGTGGCGGTATGGGCATGGGCGCGTTTGGCTTCAAAGGTGGCATCGGCACGTCGTCGCGGATCGTGGAGGTGGGCGACGAGCGGGCAGTAGTTGGTGTCCTCGTCCAGTCCAACTTCGGCGGCCGACTGACCATTGATGGCGTGCATGTGCACGACCTGCAGCCACCACCGCAAACGGTGGCAGGTGCCTCGTTGATGATGATTGTCGCAACGGACGTGCCGCTATCCAACCGATTGCTCAATCGGGTATGCAAACGTGCCACATTGGGCATGGCGCGCGTTGGCTCGACCGGTGGGCATGGCAGCGGCGACTACGTGATCGCGTTTTCGACGACGTACCGCGCCCGCGACACGGCCTCACGCGCGCGGCACGTGCTGGAAGACAACGAAGGGGCGATCGACGTCGTATTCGAGGCGGTGGCTGACGCGACCGAGGAAGCCATCCTGAACTCGATGTTCCGGGCGCATACGGTCGTTGGACGAGACGGCAATTCGCGCCAGGCACTCCCGCTCGATCTCGTGCTGGAGCGGCTGCGCGCGGCTGGCCGGTTGTGACCTTACAAGCGGAGGATTGCCTCGCCCTGCGCTCGGCGAGCGATGCCCAGCCATCACCTGACGGCGAGCGCATCGTGTACGTGCTGAACGAGGTGGACCGCGCTGCAGATCAGAATCTGACGAGCATTTGGCTGGTGGCTGTCGCCGACGGTGCATCGCGTCAGATCCTTGCGAGTGGTTCGCAGCCACGCTGGTCGCCCGACGGAAAGTGGCTGGCGTTCATGCGGGAGGACCAGCTCTGGCTGCTCTCGTTCGAGGGCGGTGAGCCCCGTCAGGTTACGAGTGTGCCTGGTGGCGTGACTGGTCCGCCAGCCTGGTCGCCCGATGGACGGCGCATCGCATTCACGGCGCGGATCCCGTCGGCGACCTCCGGTGGGCCACGCGTGATCCGTCGACTGCGCTACTTGCTCAATGGCGCGGGCTACATTGGCGATGGTTTCTGGCATATCTTCACCGTTTCGGTCGACGGGGCCGAGACGGTCCAGTTGACCAGTGGCGAGTGGCACCATTTCGCTCCGGCGTGGTCGCCTGACAGTGCGCAGATCACATGTGTCACCACACGCCGAGAGGACTGGGACACGGAGTGGGTCTGGGATGTCTACGTGCTCGACGCGTCGGATCGTGGTGGGGCAGCACGGTGCCTGACTGACTCCGGAGGCACGTGCGCGGCGCCCGCGTGGTCGCCCGATGGACAGTGGATCGCCTACTACGCGAACGAGTGTCCGGGCACCGCCTATACCCAGGATTACTATCTGTGGCTCGTGCCGGCCGCGGGCGGCATTGCACGCAACGTGAGCCGAGCGCTGCTTGACCGCGGCTGCCAGGTATCGCAGCCGCCCAGCCGCAACGAGCCACCGCACTGGGCTCAGGATTCGTCGACGGTTTTCTGTCACATCCGTGAGGCTGGCTTCTTTCACTACTACGCCTACGATCTCGCTGGCTCCTCGCTCCGCCGCATCGTGAGCACATGCGAAGCGTCCGAGCCGATCGACGGCTGGGTTCGACAGAGCGCGGACGGCACGCTGCTCGCGTTCGCCGCAGCCACGGCCGTACGGCCGGCCGAGATCTATGTGTGCGAGCAGGATGGTGCGCATCGGCGGCAGCTCACGAATTTGAATGACGTCACCGAGGTGCGCGGTCCAGAACGATTGACGCATCAGTCACCGGAGGGGTGGGAAGTTGAATCGTGGCTCTGGCTGCCGCCTGCGTACCGCACTGGCGACGCGCCCCTCCCCACCGTGCTGTACTTCCACGGCGGTCCACACAACACCGTCGGGCTCGCCTTCAACGAGACCATGCATGTCCTGGCCGGCGCCGGTTTCGCGGTCGTCGCGGTGAACTTTCGCGGCAGCACGGGCTTCGGCGCCGCTTTCGCCGACTCCATCCTGCGCGACTGGGGGACGCGCGAATTGGCCGATGGCCTGAGCATCGTCGACAGCCTCGTCGAGCAGGGCATTGTCGATCGGCGCCGGCTCGGCGTGTACGGCGGTAGCTATGGCGGATTCATGACCAACCTTGCGCTCAGCCGAACCGACCGCTTCGCCGCTGGCGTGTCGTTCGCCACCATCTCCGCGCTGGATAGCTGGGGGTACCAGACCGACCATTGGGAATCGGTCGACTGGGACAGCGGCGGTCCGCCATGGCAGATTCCAGAGTATTATCGCAGCCATTCGCCGCTGACCTACGTGGCCGACATTCATGCGCCCTTGCTCATCTTGCACGGCGAAGAGGACTATCGCTGCTCCGTCGCGGAGGCCGATCAATTGTTCGGCGCGCTGCGCAAACTCAAGCGCACTGTGGAATTAGTCCGCTATCCCGGCGGCGCACACGCCTTCGCGCACACCGGACCGCCCAGCTATCGTTTGGATGCCATGCAGCGCGTCCTCGCCTGGTTTCAGCGCTATCTGTGAGTGTGCCGCGCGCTGGCGCTATTTGAGCCCGTTCTGGACGACCCAGACCGCGACCTCGGCGCGGTTATGGAGGCCGAGCTGTTCGCGGATGTGGTCGACGTGACCTTCGGCGGTACGTTCGCTGATGACCAGCTCTTCGGCGATCTGGCGGTTGGTCAAGCCGCGCGCGATGAGCAGCGCGACTTCGCGTTCCCGTAACGAGAGCGTGCTTGGCTGCGCGAGCGCACCTGCCTCGACCGCGGCCTCGCTCGGTTGGCGCGGCAGAGAACTGGCTCGGACAGTCCATGGACGTCTGGCGAACTCGTGCTGGGCTGGCGCAACCAGGTTTCCTGAACGGTGCCGCTGGCGTCGGCCTATACCTGTTGTCCTGACCGATTGCGACTACCGCGGGGCGCCTTGATGTTCCAGGCCGAGGGCTTCGACCTGGTGTCGAATCTCGCGGTACGCGAGCTCGTCCGGCTGCACGGCCGGGCGACGGACCTCGGTGCGGGTAAACACGCCGCGCAGCCGGAGGACTTCCTTGGTCAAGTAGAAACCGATGCCGTTGCCCTGTCCCAGCAGCCGGAGTAAGGCGGCGTAGGGTGCGAATTCCGCCTCTGCCTGGTCCAGCTCGCCTGCTTGCGCGAGCTTCCAGATGCGTGCGAAGACCTCCGGAATAGTGGAGCCGGGCATGGTGCCAACGGAGCCTCGACGGAGCTCTTCGATGAAGAATCCACCGCCGGCTCCGCCAAAAACAGTGACGCGGTCAGTGGCGAGCGCCAGTACCTCGGCGACGCGCGACGGCGTCGGCGGTGTCTCCGCCTTGAGGTACCACGCGTGGGGCGTGCTGCTCGCGATCCGCGCTGCCAGCGCCGGCGCTACGGGTGCGCTCGCAATGTCCTGGATGAAGATCGGCAAGTTAACCGCCAACGCGACCTGCGCAAAATAGTCGATCGTTTCTGCCGCGCTGGTGGCGACCGGAGGCGGCAGCACCATCACTGCGTCAGCACCGAGCTCTTCGGCGCGGCGGCCGTAGTGGACCGCCAGGTCGGTTCCGGCGGCGCTGGTGTTCATGACCACCTTCACGCGCCCGTGCACCTGGCGCACCACTACCTCGAGTGCGAGCTCGCGTTCGGCTTCGCCGAGCATCGGTATTTCACTGGCCAGCGCAAGTCCGACGCCATCGACGCCAGCACCGACCATGTACTCGACCTCACCTTGCAGAGCTTCCACGTCGATGCGCCCCTGCGCATCGAACGGCATGGCCAGGATTGGATAGACGCCGCGCAGTGACTCCATGCTCCTAGAGGTCCCAATACATGATCATCGGCCCGCTCGGGACATGGCTACCATCGCCCGGCTCGCTGCTGACACCAACGCCAATATACGCGCCCAGTCCGGCCGGGGCGGTCGCCAGAATTGTCCCTATACCGCGCTGGTCGACGCGGAACGTGCCGCCGCTCTCGAGGCGGCGATCGGGGCGCGTGAACCACAGCTGGTAGGTCCGGTCGACCGGCAGCTCGGGAAGGTGGTTGACGGTCAGCAGGACCTGGTTCGTCGATCGATCGAGGAACGCTTTGCCTGGGAATCGCCACCTTCGTGCGCGAGACCATACGCTTCGACAATGGCGACACGACGTGGCTGGCGCGCTGGCCGCGCGCGATCGTCTCCGGTCGTTTCGGCCGGCATGACGGTCATTTCGATCCGGGCCAACGGGTGGCCAACGTGGCGATCGTTCTCAGCCTGCTGACGCTGGTCGCGAGTGGCGTTGGACTGAGCGTTGTTTCGGGAGGGCCGGCCTTCGTCTGGCTGCGGCAGGTCCATACCTGGGCCACGTTCGTCGTGACTCCGCTCATCGCCGGACACGTGTTGATCGCGATCGGCGTGCTGCCAGGCTATCGGGGTGTCTGGCGGTCCATGCACCTTGGCGGCCAGGTGCCCATTGACACTGCACGCCGAGTCTGGCCGGGGTGGACCGAGCGGACGCTCGAGGAAACCGTCGACGATTCGGAGCACCCGGCGCAAAACGGCGGAGACCGCGAACCGTCTACGATTGCGGGCAAGGGCATCCAGGAGATGGAAGCGACGCGTGTCTGAACCTGTGCGGATAGGCATCGTCGGCGCTGGGCGCATCCTGCCGGCGCATCTGCGCGGCTATCAGCTGCTGCGCCAGGTTGGCGTGGATGACGTCCGCATCACCGCGCTGACCTCGCGCACGCGGCGCGACGCCGAGTCGTACGTGGAGCGCGATCGTGGGCCGGTGCCGCGGCCGCCGGTCAGCAACCAGCCGGCCGATCCGCTGTCGGTCGACGACGTGTTCATCTCCGACTTCCAGGGCATCGAAGACGTGCGCGTCTACGACTCACTGGACGAACTACTCGCGTCAGGGACTGTCGACGCACTCGACATCACGGCCTCGCTGCCCGTCCACCACACGGCGGCGCTCGCCGGCATCCGCGCCGGCAAGCATTGCCTGGTGCAGAAGCCACTGGCGATCAGCGTCGCAGCTGGACGACGCATGGTCGACGAAGCCCAACACCAGGGTGTGTCGTTAGGCGTCACCGAAAACCTGCGTTATGCGCCCAGCGCGCGTATCGCGCGCTGGGTCATCGACCAGGGCTTTCTGGGCGATGTGCAGATGATTGCCCACTGGAGTGTCGGCACAGCGGAGTGGTCGCCTGACCGCGTCGTCGCCGAGACGCCGTGGCGGCACCGCAAACTGGAGGGCGGCGCCGGCGCGTCGCTGGATATCGGCGTTCACTTGCTGCACGAGCTGCGCTATCTCGGCGGGGAAATCGGCTCGATGTATGGCGTCACGCGCACGTTCGAACCCACCCGTTACGTGGACAAGAACGTCGAGCGCATCCAGTGCGATGTCGACGATGCGTTCTTTGCCACCATCACCTTCGCCTCAGGCGCGGTGGGCCAGCTCACGTTCTCCTGGGCCGGCCACGGCGCGCCGACGCCCATGCCCGACGGCCTGGTGCTCTATGGCACACGCGGCTGCCTCAAGGGCGGAACGCTCACGCTGGATGATGGAGCGAGCCAGTCGGCAGCCGAGCTCTTTGCCGCCCAGGCTGACCAGCAGACGGTCGACCGGTACTTCCCGCACGGGCTCAGAGACACGTTCGCGCTGGGGCTGCTCGACTTTCGCAATGCGATCCGCGCCGGGCGCGACCCCGAGGCGAGCGGCAGGGAAGGCCTGTTCGACCTGGCTGCCGCATACGCCATCTGCGAGTCGGCGGCACTCGGCCGGCCGGTCAGCGTGCAAGACGTGCTCGGCGGCCGGATCGGCAACTACCAGGCCGAAATCGACCGCTACTACGGACTGGCCTGACGCTCGGGCAGGTGCGTGTCGCGAGGGGTTGATCTACACTTGCCGCCGGGGTTCACGAGAGGCGGGCGCACCCCCGAAGGGCGAGGAGTAGACGGTATGGATTCTCGGCATCTGATCAGTCGACGACGCTTTCTCGTTACGAGCGCAGTGGGCTTTACGGGATCGCTGCTAGCGATCAGTACGGCGGCGATGCCCGCGGCGGCTGCCGGGCAAGCGCTCGCCGTTCGAGCGCAGCAGGTCCCCGACGTGCCGCGCAACCGCACGCTCATCATGGCCGGCCTGGGTGGCGAGCACTTTGGCGGGTTCACCGACCTGGGCAACTTCAACTCGTTCCAACCAGGCTTGTCGCGCAGCGGTTGGACGCAGGCCGCGACCGAAGGTCTCTTCTACTACAACATGCTCGGCGACGACTTCATCCCCTGGCTCGCCGAAGGCTTCACGTACAACGCCGATTACACGCAGCTCAACGTCGCCATTCGCGCTGGCGCCGAGTGGAGCGACGGCCAGCCATTTACCGCGCGCGACGTTGTGTTCACGCTGGGGCTACTGCAGCGGAATCCCGATTTGAATGCCGCGGCCTCCGACATCGGTCGTCTGGTCTCATCGGCCCAAGCGGTCGACGACCGCACGGTGCAGATCAATCTCACGCAGCCCGCGCCGCGCTTCCACTGGGACTATCTGACCTTCCGCGCCGACGTCGGTATTCCGATTGTTCCGCAGCACATCTGGGAAGGGCAGGATCCGAGCAGCTTCAGGAACTTCGATATGTCGAAGGGCTGGCCCATCGGCACCGGGCCGTACAAGCTCGTGTCGGAGGACGTGCAACAGCGGATCTGGGACGTGCGTCCCGATTGGTGGGCCGCGAAGACCGGCTTCCGCCCGCTGCCGCAGGTGACGCGCCTGGTGTTCCTGCCAGGAATGAACGAGATCACCATGGCGCAAATGATGATCGCCAACCAGATCGACATGGCGTTTTCATTTACGCCCGCCAACATGAAGCTGGTGCAGGGGCAGAACCCGAAGGTCATTACCCATTTCGACCGACCGCCCTATGGGTTCATGGACTGGTGGCCGATCGGCCTGGGCTTCAACACCGAGATCAGGCCGTTCGACGATCCTGATATTCGCTGGGCGATGAGTTACGCCATCGACCGCGACGAGATCGTGGCCTTCGCCTTCCAGGGCTTCAGCCAGACCGCGGCGCTGCCATTCCCACCGTACCCTGGCCTGCAGAAGTACATGGACGGCGTGTCTGACCAGCTGCAGACCTACCCGACCTTGAAGTATGACCCGGCCCAAACTGAGGCGATCATGGGCCGTAAGGGCTACACCAAGGACGGTGAAGGCCTCTGGGTGGACGGTTCGGGCCAGCGCATCACGTTCCAGATCGTGACGTTCCCGCAGCATCCGTCGGCGACGCCGATCGCGCCTATCGTGACCCAGCAGCTCAAGCGCGGTGGCTTCGATGCTTCGTTCTTGCTGCCGGCTGATTTCGTCAGCCGCATCACCACGGGCGACGCGGCGGCGTTCTTGTGGGGCCACGGCGGTGCGATGAAGGACCCATACAAGACGCTCGATCTGTACAACGCGCGCTACGTCAAACCCACGCCCCAGCCCATCTTCTTCACCAATATGTATCGCTGGTCGAACTCAGCGTTCAGCGAGCTGGTGGACCAGATGAGTCGGCTGCCGGAGGATGATCCGGCCGTGATGCCGCTCTGGCAGCAGGCCATGCAGAACTGGCTGCCGGCGCTGCCGGACATCCCACTCATCCAGACGGTCATCGCGCTGCCGATGAACTCGACGTACTGGACCAATTGGCCAGAGGGTGACCACCCGTACATCCACGAGGGCTTCTGGCACCGCACTGGCCTACACATCTTCCTGAATCTCAAGCCCACTCAGGCGTAGTTTTTTCAGCACTCGTCAGGGCGGCGTGTACGTCGCCCTGGCGGTTCGTGCACGAAACGTCCCTAGGTCGTCGAGGCTAATCGCGGCTCAGGAGGTGTGACCAGTACCTCGCCCAGGTTTTCGCTGCGCAAGGGCGGCGCATGGTCGTACCGATAACAGGCGGCTACCCGTCGAGGCTCGGTCTGAAAGAGCGGCGGATGGGCGGTGGTGCAAATGTCCATCACGTACGGACAGCGGTCGGCAAAGCGGCAGCCGGTGCCGTCGACCGTGGTTACCTCTGATGGATCGGCGACGACCACGTCGCGCTGCCACGCATGGCGCGGGTCGGGCAGCGGAATGGAACCCACCAGGAGCTGCGTATAGGGGTGTTGGGGCGCCTTGACGACGCGCTCGACATCGCCCGCCTCGACGGCCGAGCCGCGATACAGAACCACGATGTGATCGCTGATCTGATAGGCCGTCGTCAGATCGTGCGTGATGTAGATCAACGAGATACCGAAGCGCCGCTTGAGCGCCAGCAGACTGTCGAGAATCGTCGCGCGCAGCGACGCGTCGACCATCGACACCGGCTCGTCGGCAACAATCAGCCGCGGCCGCATGAGCACTGCCCGAGCAACCATGACGCGCTGCCGTTGACCACCGCTCAGCTGATGCGGATAGCGGCCGAGCGTCTCGGCAGGCCGTAGACCCACGCCCTGCAGCGCCTCTTCGATCAGCGCTTTGGCGGCTGGTCGCGATGACGCCAGGCCGAGTTTCCTGATCGGCGTCTCCAGAACGTGGTCGATCTTGTAGAAGGGGTTGTAGACCTCGTAGGGATCCTGAAAGATCACCTGCACCTCGCGCAGGAACGTCTGCCGCTGCTCGCGCGATAAGCGCTGCAGGTTCGTCCCGCGGTAACGGACTTCGCCGCGAGTTGGCGCGGCCAAGCCGAGCAATGTCCGCGCGAGCGTGGTCTTCCCGCTGCCACTCTCGCCGACGATCGCGGTGATCGAGGGCGGCTCGACCTCGACGCCGAGCGTGAACTCGAACAGGGCGGTCGTGGCGTTTTTCTTGAGCAGGCCTCCGCCGAATACTTTGGTGACGTGCCGAGCCTCGAGCAGTGCGACCACGGTGCCGCGTCAGGCCGTGCGCCGCAAGCGCGGGTTGGCATACCGATCGAGACCCTGCGCGATCAGGAAGAGCGACATGAAGACCAGGATCAAGACCACAATCGGCGGCCCCCACCACCACCACATCCCGCGCAAGGTCGCGCCATAGTAAATGGCCCAGAAAATGGTCATGCCGAGCGTCGGCTTGTCCTGTGGCCCCAGACCGAGCGCCTCGAGGCCGATGCCGGCCAGGATCCCGGCGCCAACCGCGCCCACAAAACTGGCCGCCAGGTACGGCAGCAGATTGGGCATCAGCTCGCGAAAGATGATGTCCACATGGGTCTCGCCCGAGAAGCGGCCGACTTCGACAAAAGCTCGGTTGCGCAGCGACAGGACCTGAGCGCGAATCGTTCGCGTCGGATACATCCAGGCCAACGAGGCGATGACGAGGGCCATGATTTCGACGCTCAGCAAGGTGTGAATCGTCGAGGCGATGACGACCAGCACAGCCAGTGCTGGAATAGGCAGGATCACGTCGGCGGCGGTGCGAATCACGCTGTCGACCGGTCCGCCAAAGTAGCCTGCGCTGAACCCAAGCAGGGCGCCAATCAGCAGTCCAACGCCACCGGCGAGCAAACCAATCTCGAGCGTGAGCGGAATACCCGCGATCAGGACGGGCAGGAGCTGCCGACCGGCGCTATCGGTGCCCAGCAGGTAGCGAGCCGAAGGCGGTTGATCGGGTGGTCCTGAGATCGGAACGGCCTTCGATGTACCAATGGTCGCAAGACCGACGAGCCAGAACAGCAGCATGCAGCTGATGAGTGCGAGCCCGACGGTGATCCTCGGGTTGTCTCGCAAAAAGCGTCCAGCTTTCTTCATCAGGCTTTGCCGTACCGAATGCGTGGATCGAGCAGCGGATACACAAGATCCAACACGAGTGTGGTAAATGCGACGCCCACAATGATGAAGAAGACAACGCCGTAGATGGTGAAGTAATCGAATGCGCTGACGGCTCGGAACAGTACGGCGCCCATGCCCGCGTAGTTGAACACGACTTCGACCAGCAACGCCCCGGACAGGATTGTGCCCAATGATAAGGCCAAGGTTGTCGTCTGCGGCAGAAGTGCGTTGCGCATCGCGTAGCCCAGGAAGATGCGCTTGCTCTTCAACCCTTTGGCGTCGGCGAAGAGCATGTAGTCCTCGCCTGCGATACCGACCATCATCGCGCGCATCCCGAGCGCCCAGAAGCCCAGCGACGCGAGAATGATCGACAACGCCGGCAGAATCGAGTGGTACACGACATCCCAGAGAAATGCCGGTGACATCGAGACGACGGCGCCGTACTGAGAGTTGCCGCTCATGGGAAAGATACGTATCTGGAAGGCCAGGATATAGACCAGGATGAGCCCGAACAGGTAGTACGGGATCACCGAGAACATGAACAACGGTGGCAGCAGGTACTGGATGGCCTGGGGTGCGCGCGGCCAGGCCAGCAATCCACCGAGAAGCGTCCCTAGCGTGAACGCGAGGACGGTCGACACAGTGAGCAGCCCGATGGTCCACGGCATGGAAATGAGGATCACGTCGATCACTTTGGTCGGATACATCATCAGCGAGTACCCGAAGTCGAGGCGCGCCAGGTCGGCCAGGTACGTCACGTACTGCTGCCACAGAGGCTTGTCGAGTCCGAACTTGCTTTCGTAGGCCTCGACCATTGCCTGAATGTTGCCGGTGTTGACGCCGCCGGTGGCCATCATCATGCCGATGCGCTCGACCACCGGATTTCGCCCAGGGGCCATCTTGGGCAGGAAAAAGATCAGCGTCGTCGCCGCCCAGACCACGACGAAGAACAACAACACCCGACGAACAACGTAGGCCGCGCTCACCACCGCCCTCCCGCTCGCGCTAGCGTACCCGCTCTGGGTCAAGCCGCGGCGGTGCCGCTCTACGTGGTCGAGCGCGGGACCAGTTGTGGCGCGTCACGTGGGCCCGAGGCCGAAGCGCGCGCGCGGGTGGACGCCGGCAATGGGTAGGTACGTTCGGCGTCAACTGGTATGCAGTAGGCATCTTGCCGTGGGGAGCCATCGTCCGCATCGGCGGAGCCGCACCCGACGGCTCGCCCATGAGCATGACCGGTCGGACGCTGCCGGCAACTTCCATCGGTGCCGCGCCGGGTGTGTGCGATCTGGTCCAGCGGGTGAGTAGTCTGGCAGCGGTGGTTGGGTGACGACATGAAGGTTCACGGACGAGACGTCGACCGAGCAACGCTGGCGCGCTTGGCCGGCGATCTGAGCGCACTGGGCGGCGTGCGCAGTGTGGTGCTCGACAACGGCCTCGAGCGCGGCATACGCGCGCTGGAGTTCCGGACGGGAACTGGCCTGTCCTTCGACGTGCTGGTCGATCGCGCGATGGATATCGGCCCGGCTGAGCACGCTGGCCGATCCTTTGGCTGGCGCTCCGCAACTGGCTTTCGGCATCCGGCACTGCACGAGTACCGCGACGAGGACGGTCTCGCCTGGCTGCGCTCCTTCTCCGGCCTGGTGGTCACGGCTGGCCTCGACCACACCCTATTTACGGCCGAGGTCGACGCGCCGCAGTATCGCTATCCGTTTCGCACGTCGGTCTGGAACGGCTTGCACGGACGCGTCGCCAACATCCCCGCGCACTTGTTTGGCTACGGCGAGGAGTGGCGGACTGACGATACGTGCACCTTGTGGGCGGAGGGCGAAGTGCGCCAGGCGGCGATTTTCGGTGAGCACCTGCGACTGCGGCGGCGCATCGAAGCTGACCTGGGCGGCAATGCCATTCGGCTCTTTGACACCGTGACCAATCACGGCTTCGACCCCACGCCGCACATGCTGCTGTACCACATCAATCTTGGCTGGCCGCTGGTTGACGATGGCGCGCGGCTCGTGGCGCCGATCGCTCGTACGCGGTGGTCGACGGACAGCGTGCGCGAACAGCGCGTGTCCTATCAGCGCTTTCCCGCGCCGCGGCCCGGGTTCGTCGAGCAGGTCTACGCGCATGACCTGGTCGCCGATGACGCTGGTCGCGTGTGCGCGGCGGTGATCAACGAACAGTTGGGCCTGGGGGTGCAGGTCTCATGGCCGGCCCTGGAATTTCCGTACTTCTTCGAATGGCTGCACCTGCGTGAAGGCGCGTACGCCGTCGGGCTCGAGCCGTCGACTCACGATGTCGCTGGCGAAGCCGCGGCCCGCGCGAACGGGACGATGATCTGGCTCGGCGCGGGCGAATCGCGCAGCTACCACACCACGTTTTCCGTGCTCGAGGGCGCCGCTGAGATCGACCAGGCCCTTCGGGCCATTCAGACCCGCCAACCGCAACCCGCCGCCGACGTGCCCGGCTAGCCGCCTCATTCGTTCGGCGGGCGCGGCGGACTGGGTGGCGGTCGCGTCTCCTCGGCGCCGCGCGCCGCATTCCGCACTCATAGGGCCCTTCGGGAAATGGGATGGCCATGCACGGGACCGCGCGTGGCGGCTCGGCTCTGAGGTCCTCGGCGCTGCGCGCCGCCTTCCGGGCGTGGAGCGCTGGGGTCGCGTGCGGCAGCCGGCGGCCGGTGCGGCAGCCGGCGGGCGGCTTGGCACTTGGCGGTGTTGCGCGCTCAAAGGCGCGTGCCGGTGAGGGCGATGATCTTGGGGTTGCCTGTACCGTACGAGGGGCGTGCGGAGGTGTGGACCAACGATGGCGATTGTGCGGTGGACGATTCCGGTGGCGAGTGTGTCGGACGGCGTGGTCGAGAAGCTGCTCTCGTGGGATGGCGCACACCACGTCATATATGTGAACAAGGCGCAGTCGACGATGGCGGTGCGGCGCGAGGGCGACGCGCTCGTGATCGAAACGCGGGCGGAGGCGCCGCTGGACAATCTGAAGTCGCACTTGCGGTACATGGTCGCCTGGGCGCTCGGCGGCGCGGAGGAGTCGGAGGCGTAGCGACAGAAGCGTGACCGATCTGCTGAGCGCGCCCGGGGCTGATGCGCGCGCGCGGCGGGCGCTCGTGGAGACACGTTTTGGGCAGGTCCACGTGCGGCTGGCGGGCGCCCCGACGCACGGCCAGACAGCACTGGTGCTACTGCACATGACGCCGCTATCAGGCGCGATGTACGACCGGTTGTTGCCCTGGCTCGCAACGGATCGGCTGGTCATGGCACCAGATCGACTCGGCTTCGGGTTCTCGGACCTGCCACCGCGCCAGCTGAGCATGGCCGAGTACGCACTGAGCACGCTCGACATGCTGGACCAACTGGGGCTGGAGAGCTTCGACGTGCTCGGGACGCATACCGGCTCGGTCGAGGCCACGGAGTTAGCCTGGGCGCAGCCCGGGCGGGTGCGCAAAGTGGGCATGGTGGCGCTGCCGGCCTATACGCCCGAGGAGCTCGCCGAGCGGAAGTATCGGCTCACTGGACCGCCGCGGCCGGCCGAGGATGGCTCGCACCTGGCCTGGCACTGGCAGCGGCGCTTTCTGTATCGCACGCCGCCGTTCGACCTGGACCTGTTCCAATGGCGCCTGCTGCAGGAGCTCCTCGCCGGTCCGAACGTGGGGTGGCCGTACGCCGCGGTGTTCGAGTATCCGATGGCCGAACGGCTGGCGGCGCTCCACCAGCCAGTGCTGGTGCTGGCGCCGCACGACGACCTGTGGACGCAGACCGACCGCGCGCGGCGCAGCCGTGTGCTGCCGGCTGGGGCGCGGTTCGTCGAGCTGCCCGATCTTGCGCTCGATATCACCTACGTCGCGGCGGAGCGCGTGGCGGGCGAGATTCGGGCGTTTCTGGACGCGGATTGACCGCTCGTAGTGGCCGGAGTACGCTGCGGAACAACGTTCCGATTATCGGAACCGGAGGCGTGTATGTCGCGGCGTCGGTTCCTGATTCAGTGTGCTGGGATGCTCGGGCTGGTCGGCTTGGCGGCCGCGTGCACGCCCGCGCCAGCACCGCCGGCGGCGAACACGGCCGTGCCGGCGGCATCCGGGCCGCAGGCACAGGGCAAGCCGACGACGGCACCCGCAGCCGCGCCAACCAGCCCGCCCGCAGCCGCACCGACCCCGGCGAGCGGGGCGCAACCGACCCCGGCGAGCGGGGCGCAAGCGGCCAGCGCGCCAGCCACCGTCGCATCAGCCGCGACTACCGAGCTCCGTATTGACGTCACCGCCGACCCGCTGTCGCTCGATCCGCTGCGCTTCAACGGCTTCAGCATCCAGCGTGTCTACCGCCTGATCTACAACCAGCTGCTCAAGTGGAACGAGGACGGGACCGTCACGCCCGACCTCGCCGCCGCCATGCCGAGCATCAGCAGCGACGGCTTGACCTACACGTTCAAAGTGAAAAAGGGCGTCAAGTGGCACGATGGCAAGGACTTGGACGCCCAGGATGTCAAGTTCTCCTACGACACGGTCAAGACGCCCGGCAGCGCCTCGTTCTGGGCAAGTGGCTTCGCACCAGTCGAAAGCACCGATGCCCCGGATCCGGAAACGGTCGTTGTCAAACTCAGCAAGCCGCTCCAGATGCTGGGCAAGTTCGCGATGGTGCCCATCGTCAGTCGCCAGATCGCGTACGAGAACAACAAGACCTACGCCGCAACGGGCATGGGCACCGGACCGTATCGCTTCGTCGAATGGGCGCGCGGTGACCGACTGGTGCTCGAACGCTTTGCAGACTGGTTCGACAAAGCGCGCAATGCGAATCCGATCCAGCGCATCGTGTTCCGCATCGTGCCTGAGAACACCGCGCGGGTGACGAACCTGGTCACTGGTACGACCCAGCTCGTGCTCGAAGCGCCGCCGAGTCAGTTCGAGCTGGCGCGGTCCAAGGGCGCCGTCATTGGCGTGGCCAAGAATGGCGGCATCCGCCTGATGTTCTATCCGAACCAGGCCGAAGGGCGGCCGACACGCGACGTCAACCTGCGCCAGGCCATCACCTGGGCCCTAGATCGTCAGGCCATGCTGGACCAGACCTATCCCGGTGCCGGGGTGCCCGCCGCGAGCTACCTGTCCTCGGGGACGCGGTACTTCAATCAGCAGAACGGGACGGCGTTTGGCAATAAGCCTGACCTGGCCAAAGCGCGGGAGTTCTTGCAGAAAGCCGGCGGACCGCCGGCGCAAGAGTTGGTCATCGTGGTCGAGAACGCACCCGACGAGGTCGAAGTCGCGACGATCGCTCAGCAGAACCTGAAGGCGATCGGGCTTAATTCGCGCGTGTCACCTGAGGACGTCAACTCGTACTTCGCCAAGTTCCCGGCTGGTGAATACGATTTGCTCATGTTCCGTAGTCCGACGACGACCGCGGCCGGCTTCGATCCCGATTACGTCGCGCAGGGCCTGACCAGCACCTCTCCGTCGAACCTGAACAAGTTCGTCGATCCCAAAATGGATGACCTGTTGCAGAAAGCGCTGGGTGCCAAGGAAGGCGCTGAAGCCCAAGCGGCGTGGGACGCGGTTGGCGCCTACGACGTCCAGGTGCTCGGCCAGATCCAGGTGCTGACCGTGAAAAATGCCGAAATGTATTCGGCCCGCCTGAAGAACTACGAAGTGGGCGGGTTGCCATTCATGGCCTCGCTGCCGTACGCGACGCTGAGCGCCTGAAGCTACAATCGCGGTCAGGTCGGTGGGAGCGGAACGCGATTCCGATGCGGGGACCGGTCTGCCGACCGCGACGGTCGGGCGCGTGACCGCGGTGCTCGACGCGTTCCTGGAAGCCGATGGCGATCTTGGCGTCACCGAGCTCGCCGCGCAGCTCGGACTGGCCAAGTCCGTGATCCACCGGGTCGTGTCGGCCCTGGCGGACGCCGAGTACCTGGCGCACGACGTGGCGACGCGCAGGTATTCGTTGGGCTCCAAGGCGGTCCGACTCGGGCTGGTCGCCGTTGGCCAGATGCGGATTCGTGAACGTGCGTTGACGTATTTGCGCGAGCTAGCCGCTGAGACGGGCGAAACGGCGACGCTCAGTCTGCTGGTCGGCGATCATCGTGTGTATGCCGAGCAGGTCGAGAGCGCGCACCACGTCCGCCAGTCGGTTGGCATCGGCGCGACGGCGGCCCTGCATCTCGGCGCCAGCGGCAAGGCGATGCTGGCGTTTTTGCCACCCAGCCGCGTCGTGGCCATTTTGCGCCAGGCGAGGCAGTTGGCACCTCGGCGCGCCGACGGCAGTCCGGTTGACCTGCGGCGACTTGGCAAAGACCTCGAGGAGATCCGCAAGCGCGGCTTCGCGACGTCGCAGTCAGAGCGCGTCTTGGGCGCTGCCTCGGCCGCCGCGCCGGTCTACGATCACCACGGCGATGTCGTCGCCAGCATCAGCGTGGCCGGTGTCACCGTACGCCACGGTGCCGAGGACTTGCAGCGGTTCGGCGGGCTCGCCAAACGCAGCGCGGAGCGGCTGTCGGCGGAGCTTGGCTACGTCGGCCGCGCGGTTACGAACGGGGTGTCAACACCGGCAGGGGCGTGACGTGCACTGCCGTCGCCTCCGCGATTGGCGTGACGGTTTGGCCGACATTGTGACACGCGACGTGACGCTTTTCCGCGTTCCCGTGACGGTTTGGCCGATTCTGTGACGCACCGCGTGACGCTTCTCGGCGTTCCCGTGACGGTTCGCGTGACGGTCCATCTTTACGCTTAGCAACATGCGACTGCGGGCGGGGCGGCGGCGGACCGAAAGAGAGCTGAAGGCGGAGCAGACGCGGTGCGCTTGGCTAGCCAGGCGGGCTCGCGCACTACGGGCGGGCGGTGAGCGCGAGCAACGGGCTGACACTGTCGGCCCGGCGGAGGTCGTAGACGGCTTCGGCCAGGCGCTGGGTGGCTTCAGGCGACAGGACGCGTTCGGCGTTCAGGCGGAATTTGTGCTCGAGCTCGGACTGGCTGAGCGGATTCGCGGGGCCACCCCGATTGTGCATGACGCGCCGCTCGCGCACGTCGCCGTTGCGCTGGTGGATGCGCAGGACGGCGGGAAACGCGGTTGGAAAGACGCGGTCGCATTCGGGATCGACGAACGTTTCGATGCGCTCGGCGAGGGCCAGACGTCGCGGGTCGTGCACGCGGGCATCGGTGAAGTCGTCGTACCAGACACCCAGGCCACCACCGCCGAGCAGCGCGGCGGCGACGGTGAACGGACCGCTGAACTGGGCGTGATAGCCGCTGCGCGGGTGGATCTTCTCCTCGCGCGGCTCGCCAATCGTGCGCAGCGCCGAGGCGGCACAGCCGAGCTCGATGCGGTCGATCGCCGCGAGGTCCACTTCGGAGCGCAGTGCAAGCGCGGCGTCGATGCCCGCGTGGGTGTAGTGGTTGGCCGGATAGGGCTTGAAGAAGATGCCCGGCACCTCCCACCGCTCGCCGAGTCGATCGACAATAGCGGCGGGATCAAATTGCCCGTCGAGAAACGCGTTGAAGAAGCCGAAGCGGCCTTCGAAAATCGTCGACGGACCGCTAAAACCACCCCGAGCCAGCAAGGCCGCGGTCAGGCCCGCATGGGCGGCCCAGCCGCAATGCAGGCGCTTGACGGTGCCGCCGCTGCGATTGGCTTCGATGACCCCGCCGCTCATACTCGCGGCGATACCCAGCGCGTTGAGTATGCCGCCGGCGTCCAGTCCGAGTAGCCGCGCGCCGGCCGCCGCCGCGCCAAGCGTGCCGCAGATCGAGGTGGCGTGCCAGCCGCGCTCGAAGAACAAGTTGCCCTTATCGGCGAGATAGCCGCCCATGCCGACGCGCACGGTGAGCTCGATGCCGATCGCCATCGCGGACAGCGCGTGCGCACCGGTGCTCTGGGTTGCCTCGGCCATCGCGAGCACGGCCGGCACGATGGTCGCGCTCGGATGCAGGACCGACGGCAGATGCGTATCGTCGAAGTCGAGGCTATGCGCCAGCGTGCCGTTCACCAGCGCCGCGTTGGGCGCTGGATAGCGCGCGCCAACCGGGCCGCCGATCGGCGTTGCTTCGGGCTGACCGGCCCAGCACCCGACGAGCTCGGACACACCGTCGGCCAGGCCGAAACTGGTCGACGCCAGACAGATGCCAAGCGTATCGAGCACGCGCAGCTCGACGCTGTCGACGACGTCGGCCGGCAGCTGCGCGAACGTCGTATCGGCGGCGAAGCGCGCCAGCGCCTCGGCCAGGGTCATAGCGCGACGGCGATCGGCCGGACCGGCGAGCCGGTCGCACCCACGAACTTCAGCGCCAGGCACACGAACAGAAATTCGTAGACCTGCTGCGCCGCGAGCTCCTCCAGATCGAGGTTCTCGACGATGTGCACGCCATGTTCGACCAGCAGCACCCGGTGGGCGGGCAGTACGGCGTGGCCGGCGCCGGGCGGTAGGTGCTCATAGGCCATGCTGTCGTGGCCCGTTACGCGCGGCTGTGCGTTCGCGATCCACTCGGCGGCCGAGGCATCTGGGCCGGGGACGCCGCTGGCGTGACCCAGATACGTCCGCGGATCGGACCAGTGGCGCGCCCAGCCCGAACGCACCAGCACTGCGCCGGCGCGTGGCAACTCGACGCTTTGCGCCCGAGCCACGGCGCGGAGCTCGTCGGCGGAGATCGGCTCGCCGGGCGGCAGAACATCGACGCCCCGAAAGCGTGGGACGTCGAGCAACACGCCGCGGGCAAAGATCGGCTCGACTTCCTCGACGCCCAGGCACTGAAAACGACCGCCGCGCTGGGCCTCCGTGGCGTCGACGCCGCCGTGCAACTTGCCGTTGTGCGACACGTGCGCCAGCGCATCGAGGTGCGTGCCGGTGTGGCCGCCGAGGACGATCATTTCGTTGGCGGCCGAGCCGCCGTCCGTGCGGACCATGTCGCCATGGCGACGCACCAGCGCCATACGGTAGCCAGGGTGGTTCGGCGAGACGGGCATGGCCGCCTCGAGCGGATGCGCGAGGTCAAACAGCCGCGCCTGCGCGAGGGTGTCGAGCCAGGCCATCAGACGACGCCTTGGGTACGCAGCTCCGCGACGCGCTCGCCGGGCAGGCCGAGCTCGCCCAGGATCGCGTCGGTGTCCTGGCCTAGACGTCGGCCCGACCAGCGCACCTGGCCGGGCGTGCCGAGCATGCGGTAGAGCACGTTCTGCATCTTGA
>DASXRR010000304.1:0-9193 GCA_036506475.1 Chloroflexota bacterium | reverse complement strand
TTGCCGAAGCGCCTCACGCAGCGGCGTGCGGCTGATGCCCAATTGCTCGGCAAGCTCGTTTTCGAAGATGCGCTGGCCCGGCGGCAGCGTGCCGTCCACGATGAGCTGCCGCAACCGCCGATAGGCCACTTCGCGCACCGTGGGGTGAGCCGGCAAGCGGTCGATCGCGTGCTGGCGGGCGGAGGTCGGTCGCCGCACTGTGTGCATTATGCTGTATACAGGCTAGGCGGCGGAGCGCCCTACTTCACGGCCCTAGACAGGCAGATGCGCGCGGGCCAATGTACGCGTCGACGACGGGGGCGGGTGAAAGTCGCAGATGCGTACGGTAGGCTGCACGGCGGCCGGCGTCGAGCCGTCCTCGCGCTGCGCGCGCCTTCCGAGACGGGGCGGGTGAAAGTCGCAGATGCGTACGGCAGGCTGCACGGCTGCTGGCGTCGAGCCGTGCTCGCGCTGCGCGCGCCTTCCGACCACCAGAAAGCCGATGCCCTGGCTGGCCAGCAGCGCAAGGCTGAACCGTCAAGTGCTGAGCGGTGACCGACCGAAGGCGGTTACGGCGCGAGCGCTTGCACTGTTTGAATGGTGTCAGCCTCCTTCGGGTGCTTGTCTTCGCGGTAGCGGATGACTCGGGCGAAGCGCAGCGCTACTCCACCGGGGTAGCGCGAGCTGCGCTGGACCCCGTCGAAGGCAATCTCGACGACCAGCTCGGGTCGCAGATAGACGGTCCAGCGGTCACGACGATCCTCCAACTCCTGGAACCGCTGCGTTTGCCACCGCAGCATCACGTCGGTGAGGCCTTTGAAGGTTTTGCCGAGCATCACGAACTGACCGCTTTCGGGGTCGCGCGCACCGAGATGCAGATTGGACAGCCAGCCCTGGCGGCGGCCGTGGCCCCATTCCGCGGCCAGGATGAGCAGGTCGAGCGTGTGGCGTGGCTTGACTTTGATCCAGCCGGTGCCACGGCGGCCGGCTTCGTATGGTGAATCCAGTGCTTTGACGACGAGGCCTTCGTGGCCGTGCAACAGCGTGGTGCGCATGAACTCGTCAGCTTCAGCCAGATCAGCCGTGACAATGCGCGGCACACGCAACGGCTCGGGCACACTGGCGGCCAGGGCGGCGTGGCGGGCCGAGAACGGCTGGTCGAGCAAATCCTCGCCATCGGCATGCAGGATGTCGAACACGAATGTGGTGAGGGGCAACGAGGCGCGCAGGCGGTCGACGTCGAGACGGCTGCCGAACCGACTCGCGCTGACCTGAAATGGATGCGGGCGACCGTCCTCGCGCAAGGCGATGACTTCGCCGTCGAGTACGGCCGAGCGGACAGGCAAGCTGCGCGCGGCCTCGACGACCTCAGGCACGCGCGCGGTGATGTCGTCCAGGCTGCGCGTGAACACCCGCACGTCCGACCCGAGGACGTGCATCTGCATGCGCGCACCGTCGAGCTTCCAGTCCAGCGCAGCCGGCGAAATCCGGTGGAGCGCCTCGCCGACGCTGTCCGCGGACTGAGCCAGCATGGGCAGGACCGGCCGTCCGACCTGGAGCTGGAACGCGCTCAGCCCAGCGGCGCCATCGCGCAGGCCCGCATGGGCAACCGCGCCCAGATCACCGCGCAGCATGACCGCCCGGCGCACGTCGCCGATGGGTTGTTCCAGTGCGCGCGCCAGCGCCTCGACCATCACGCCTTCGAGCGCACCCTGGCGCAGCTCGCCGATCAGCAGCCGCGTCAGAAATGTCTGCTCGTCGGCAGTCGCGCGCTGCATCAGCTCGTGCATCAGTCGGCGCCGACCGGTCTGCGAGTCGCGGCCGGCTTGCTGGCCGATGGCCTCCAGCGCGGCGTCGACTTCGAGCAACGTCAACGATGGCGTGTCAGTCGCAATGGGCAGGTCGCGAATCGAGGCGTAGCCGACGCCAATCTGGCGCTGACGCAGCTGGCCCGACAGGTACGCGACGCCGATCGGCGCTTCCTCGGGCCGCATGCGGCGCAACATCGCCGCCAACAGTGCGACCTTCTGGCCGCGGGCAGCCGTCGCGGTTACGGCAGTCGAGGTTTCGACCAGGTCGTGCAGCAGAATTGTCATCCTGAGCGCACCGAAGGATCCGCGAGCACGGGCGTTCCAGCAAGCAGATCCTTCGGGTCGCGGGCTCCCCTCAGGATGACATCCCACTTAGCGGCAAGCGAATGCGAAAGACCGAGCCGGCGTGCTCTTGACTTTCGACTTCGATCGTGCCGCCGTGACTCTCGACGAAGTGGCGGGCGCTGGCCAGGCCGATGCCGGTGCCCTCGACGCGGCCCTCGACGTTGCTGCCGCGCTGGAAGCGGTCGAAAATGCGACTGACGTCGGCGGCCGGGACGCCGATGCCGCTGTCCTCAACCTCGAGCACGGCGTTGGCCTGCTCGCGCCGTACGCGCACGACCACCGTGCCGCCGGCCGGGCTGTACTTGACCGCATTGTCGACCAGGTTGGTGAGCACGCGGCCCATGCGCCGCGCGTCCCACTCGCCGATCAGCTCAGGCTCGGCGGCGTCGAGCTCGAGTGTGTGCCGCTCGGTGGCGTGCTGTTGCTCGGCCAGCGCCTCACGCGCCAGCCTCACCAGGTCCGTCGGCGTACGTTCCAGCTCGAGCGGTTGGCCCATCTGCATGCGTGCGAGATCGAGCAGCTCGTCGACCAGCCCGGCGGCGCGCGAGGCAATCGCATCGATGCGCGCCAGGCCCTCGCGCCAGCGTTCAAGCTCTTCGGGCTCGCCGGCGCGGTCCAGGCGACGCTGCAAGAGCTGCGCGGTGGCCTTGATCGATCCGAGGGGATTCTTCAAATCGTGCGAGGCCGAGGCCAGAAATTCGTCACGGGTGCGCAGCGCCTGCTGCAGGTCGGCCAGCGCACGATCGCGCTCGTCGATCGTCGAGCGCATCGCCGCATTCAGCACTGCCTGATGCTCGGCCTGCTCCTGGGCTTCACGGAACAGGCGGCCGTTCTCGATCGCGAGCGCCGCGCGCGCCGCGACGTCCTCGATGACCGCCTGGTCAGCGGCGGTAAAGCGGCGTCCAGTGCCCGTCGTAGCCACGGTGATGATGCCCAGCGTGCGGCCGCGGACGTGCATGGGCGCCGAGATCCACGACCGCGCGTCAATCGCGTCAACGACACGCATACGCTCGGATTCGGTCGCTAGCCTGGCGCGCGTGGTCGGGTTCATGTCCGCGACGAGCTCGGAGTACCCCGAGCGCAGCACTCGTCCGACCGTCCCGGCGACGATATCGCGTGGGTCTTGACGGCGCAGCACCTCCGCCTCTTCGTGCCGCGCCGGATCTGCGTGCGCCACGACCTGACGGCGCAGGTGGCCATCACGGTCGACGACGTCGACGATACACCAATCGGCCAGATCAGACACCGCCAGCTCGGCGAGCTGCGCCAGGCCAGCATCAGCGTCCAGCGTGGAATTGAGGACGCTGCTGGCCGCGGCCAGGAACGCGGTCGCATCCGCCTGACGCTTGCGCTCGGTGATATCGCGAAAGATGCTGACTACGAGCTGCAGACGACCCTCATCGTCACTCACCGACGAGGCGTCGACGATCGACCAGCGCCATTCGCCACTGACCTGATCGCGAAACTGCACCACGAGCTCTTCCGTGGTCTGGCCTTGCAAGACGCGCCGCGCCGGCAGGCGCTCGGCGGGCAGGGCCTGGCCGTGCTCGTCGAACAGCGTGAAGCGGGCCAACACGTTGGCCAACGGTTGGGCCAGCAGTTCGGCGGCCGACTCGAAGCCGGTCATGTGCGCAGCAACCTCGTTGGCGTAGATCATGTTGCCCTGGGCATCCTGGACGATGACGCCTTCGGCGATGCCGGCCAGGATCGCGACCAGTTGATCGCGCGAGCGGCGCAGGTCCTCCTGCGTCTGTACGGCTAGCTCATACAGCCGCGCTCGCTCCAGGGCTTGCGCGCACTGCGTCGCCAGCGCGACCAGCAGCTCACGTTCCTCGGCGTCGAACACATGGGTGTGATCGAAGCTCAGCACCATGGCTCCGGTGACGTGGCCGTTCACGATGAGCGGGACCGCCGCCGCCGCGCCGCGGATCTCGGGCGTCGGCAGGCCCGGATACGTTTGCTGGAGCTCCTCCAGGCTGGCCGCGAAGAATGCCTGACCGCTCGCGAGGACGCCGTTGACGGGCAGCGGCGCGCTCCTGGGAAAGGAGCTGAATTGCTTGCGGACGGCATCTGAGTAGCCACTGATGGCGACGACGTCGACCGTTGTGCCGGACGCGTTGGGCAGCACGATCGCGCCCGCCGCCGCGCCCAGTGCGCTGATCCCCTGGTCCATGACGACCGCGGCGACCTGGGCTGGTGTGAGCGCCTCGGAGAGCGCCGTGCGCACCACCTGGAGGCGCGACAGTCGGTCGAGCGCGCGTTCGGCATCCACAAGCCGCTCGCCCGTCTGGTCAGGCATGTGCGCCTGCTCGAATCGTCAGGAGGACGAGGCGGCCGTTCCCGCTGGCACGTCGATCGGGCTGGTGCCCGCCCAATGGCCGACGTCGACCACGAAGCCCTCGTCGGTCTTGTACTTGGCCTCGTAGTATGCGTCGCCCAGGTTGATCGGCCGCAGCTCGGTGGCACCCTGGGCCATGAGGCGCTGGCGGGTCGCCTCTTCGTCCTCGACGGTGAAGCCGATGTGTTCGAAGCCAGGGCGAGGCTCGAGCCCCGCGGCGGGCAGCCCGAGCGGCAGCACGGTGATGTTGACGTCGCCGTCGGTCAGGTCGATGGGTCCACTGGCCCGCCGCTGGACGAGCTGGAGCCCGAACGCTTCCTGGAAGAACGTCGCCGTTTTCTCGACGTCCTCACTGCGAATAGCGATGTGGCGGATCTTGGCCATGCCTCGCAGGGTACCGCCCGCCAGGGTCAGGGGTCAGTGGCCAGTGGTCAGTTTTCTCGTTTGTCATCCTGAGGGGAGCCTTGTATGACAGAGGGGCGATCCGCCAGTGTGGTGGAGCGCCATGGAGCGAGGCAGGCCGAGGGAGCCTTGGTTGAACAAACCGCGCCGCAGCTGGGTCGCCTCGCTCAGCTTGTGTCGAACCCGAACAGTTGCCTGGGCGACCGCGTGCAGCAGCCAGCCCGAATCTGCAAGGACGGGCCGAGCACAGCACGCCAGCGGCGCGGGAGACGCATGTCCGAGGCCGTCCGACCGAGTATAGGTATTGACGTTAGCCAGGCCACGTTGGACGTGGCCGTGTATCCGACTGGTGCGCACTGGGCGACCAGCAACGATGAGCTGGGGATCGGCGAACTCGTCGAGCGCGTGCGGGCACTGGCGCCGATGTTGATCGTGCTCGAGGCCAGCGGCGGCTATGAGACGCCGGTCCTGGCGAGGCTGGCCAGCGCGGGCTTGCCGGTGGTGGCGGTCAACCCGCGCCAGGTGCGCGACTTCGCGCGATCGACCGGTCAGCTGGCCAAGACCGACACGCTGGATGCGCAGGTGCTGGCGCGGTTCGCGGCGGTGGTGCAGCCTGAACTGCGGCCACTGCCAGATGCGGCCACGCGCGAGCTGTCGGCATTGCTCACGCGGCGCCGCCAACTGGTGGAGATGCGGACCGCCGAGAGCAATCGCCTGGGACGCGCACTGGACGCGGTGCGACCTGAGATTCGCGAGCACCTGCGCTACCTGGACAAGCGCATCCGCGAACTTGATCGCGAATTGCACGATCGCCTGCGTGGCAGCCCGGCGTGGCGTGCCAAAGACGACCTGCTGCGCAGCATTCCGGGCGTCGGTCCGGTGCTCAGCACCACGCTACTGGCCGAAGTGCCCGAGTTGGGCACGCTCGGCCACAAGCAGCTCGCGGCGCTGATTGGTGTGGCGCCACTCAACCGCGACAGTGGGCGCTGGCGTGGTCGGCGTTCGATCTGGGGTGGTCGTGCGCACGTGCGTGCGGTGCTGTACATGGCCGCAGCCACGGCCGCGCGCCACAACCCGGCCTGCCGGGCACTGTATGAGCGGCTCACACAGGCTGGCAAAGCGCCCCAGGTCGCCATCGTCGCCTGCATGCACAAGCTGCTGCGCATCTGCAACGCCATCATTCGTCAGAACACCGCCTGGGGGTACCAGCCGCTTGACACCTGAGACAGTTGCTGCGACCCGAAGGATCCGCTTGCTGGCTCGGCACCCAGTTGACAAGCGGATCCTTCGCTGCGCTCAGGATGACAAGTAGCGGTAGCGCTTCACGCATCGATGGGCTCCAGTTCTGGCTCCGGATCGTTGAAGCGCGCCGCCTGCAAGGCGTACATTCGCGCGTAGCGACCGTCCGGGCGATCGACGAGCTCGGCATGCGTGCCGTCTTCAATAACCCGGCCGCCCTCGACGACGATGATCCGGTCCGCGCGCTGGACCGTCGAGAATCGATGCGAGATGACAATCGTCGTCACGCCATGGGTGAGCTCGATGAAGCGCTGATAGATCTCGGCCTCGCCGCGGACGTCGAGTGACGCCGTCGGCTCGTCCAGGATGAGCACCCCGGCTCCGCTGGCCACGCCGAACAGCGCCCGCGCTAAAGCCAGCCGCTGCCATTCGCCACCCGAGAGCTCCGCGCCCGCGCGGAACTGTCGGCTCAGCCGCGTGTCCCAGCCGTACTCCAGGCGCTCGATGGCTGCCCGGACGCCGGCCTCGCCGGCGGCCTTCTCCACACCAGCGCGATCGTTTCGCGCATGCAGCGCGCCGAAGGCGACGTTGTCGTAGGCCGGCAGCTCGAAGCGAGCAAAGTCCTGGAACAGCGCGGACACGCGCGCGTGCCAGGCCTCCGGCTGCAGCTCCTGAAGGTCGATGCCGTCGACAGTGATGCGACCCTCGGTCGGGTCGTAGAGTCGCGTCAGCAGCTTGACCAGGGTGGTCTTGCCCGAGCCATTTTCGCCGACGATGGCCAGCGACTTGCCAGCTTCGATCTCCAGGTCGAACCCGCACAGCACGGGCGTAGCACGCCCGGGGTAGACGAAACTCACGTTCTCGAAGCGGACGTTGTGGCGGGGCAGCCCGTCCGCGCTGCGTGATCCGCTGGTGACGGTCTTGGCCGCGGTCGCTTGTTCGAGCCCGACGACTTTCTTGATCGACGACGAGGCCTGCGCGACGTTCCAGTCGAACTCTTCGAACAAGCTCATCCGGCCCGCGCCGAGCACCGCCTGAGCGAGCACGACGGCAATGCCGACACCAATTGCGCCGCCGATCGCGTCGCGCACGACCACGCCGAGGATGGCCAATTCGCTCGCCGCGAGTAGCAGGTACAGGGAGGTCGCGACGAGCCAGCCCTCGTTGCGCTTACGCCATACGTCGGCCAGCACGAGGAGTGAGCTGGATCGATACTGGTTGACCAGCCAGCTCGCCAGGTCGAAGATGCGTGTTTCCTTGGCGACGTGCGAGCTCAGCGCGAGCGAGCGCAGGTAGTAGGACCGGCGCAGTCGATCGGTGCGGCCGAAGATCACTTCGGTCACCTCACTGGCGTGCCAGCGAGTGATGTTGAACGCGATGACGTACAAGGCGACCAGCGCCACCGCAGCCCACCAGTACCAGCGCGCGATGATGACCACCGACGCGACCGCCTGGATGCGCAGCGCGATGAGCCAGCCGAATTGCTGCGCCGCCTGGCCTGGCGTGAAGCCGATCACCGCGCCGCGCGCCTGCGCGATGCGGTCGAGCACGCCTGGGTTCTCGAGCTCTTGCAGACCGCGCGGCGCTGAGACGGCGACCATGATGCGGTCGTTCAGTCGCTCGTTGATGCGCGGCCACAACGCGTCGCCGATCTCTTCGCGTGTGGGATCGACCGTGCGTTGTAGCGCGAAGATGGCCGCCAGGGCGATCAGTGGGGGCGTGATTGGCGCCTGCGTGCCGAGCGACTCCACGAGCCAGCCCGTGGCCAGGGCAAAAGCTGGCTGCAGCATACCGCTGAGCGTTGCCAGCGCAACCGAGGCAACGGTCAGTCGCGGACTCGCGGCATAGAACGCCGCCAAAGCCGCACGGCTGCCCAGCAGCCGGTCCGGCCGGAGCCATTCCCAGATGCGCGCCCAGCGCGACATGAAGATGGACCGTAGCCGAAGAGGGCCCTCGTACGCCGCCGGCTCGTCGCCCATCGCTACGGCCCCGCCGCAACGGACACGCTCGCAGCGTCCTCGCGCTACGCGCGCCACCCGGCTCAGAGCGAGGTACGGGGTGGTAACCGCTGCGCCCGTCGCTGCGACCCGCCATCGCATCCGGCTTTCCTTCCGGCATCGACGATTCGGTTCCGGTCTCGCCGGGCGCGCGCTGCGCGAAGCGCACCTACCACGAGTTGTGCCCCGTGCCACAGGGGAGCACAATGGCAAGCACGGGAGGGGTGGATGGACGCTGATCGTCGCGCGTTTTCGCGCCGGCAGTTCCTGGCCCGCAACGCGTGGGCCATTGGTCTCATCGTCGCCGCGTGTACGCCAGCTGGGACGGAGCAGCCGAAGCCGGCTGTGCAACCCACATCGGCGCCAGCTGGAGCAGCGCCGCCGCCCGCGGCCCCCGCAGCCGCGGCGACACCTGCCGCGGCCGCGCCAGCCGCTACACCCGGCGTGTTCAACGTCTGGTTCTCGGCCAATTGGAACGAGGTCACCGACAAGGCCGTAGGCGACACCTTCGTCGAATGGGGCAAGCCCAAGAACATCAAGGTCGAGTGGCAATCGATCCCTGGCTCGCCCCAGCAGCTGGCCAAGGAGTCAGCGGCGCTCGCCGCGGGCCAGCCGCCCGAGCTGAACAACGCCAACCGTGTGTACTGGTACAGCCAGGGCGAGATGGCCAACCTCGCCGAGCTCGTCAACAAATACAAAGACAAAGCCGGCGGCATGTACGAGATCGCCATCAGCTCGAACAAGGTGGCTGACGGCGCAATCATCGGTGCGCCGTACGCGATCGATGTCTGGCCGGCGCATTGGCGCATGGACATCATTGGCGCCCAGACTGGCGGCCGCTTCTTCGAGACCTACGAAGAGATGCTGAACCTCGGCCCCAAGATTCAGCAGCCGCCGCGCACGTACCTGTACTCGATGGCCCTCGGCCACGAGGGTGACCACATGAACAACATGGTTACCCTGCTGTGGGCGTATGGCGGGCGACTCGCCGACGACAAGGGCGTCCCGGACATGACCAATCCGGCCAACAAGGCCGGCATCGACATGGCCGCGCAGCTGTGGAAGGCCAAGCTCATCCCGCC
>DASXRR010000303.1:0-21444 GCA_036506475.1 Chloroflexota bacterium | reverse complement strand
CCGCGGTGTTGGTGATGCGCGCCGCCACGAAGTGCAGGTCGTCGACCCGCGCGTCGCGTGCGATCTCGAAGCTGTTCTTGACGACGACGGACTCCGGTGAGAATACGCGACCGAGGAACAAGTCATGCACGACGTCGCTGTAGCCGAGCAGGACAACCTTGTAGCGTGGCGACACGTGCTCGCCCTTGAGCGAGCGGGACACGATCTCCTGTAGGCCCAGCTTGAGGTTGTCCTTGACCAGGTCCAGACGCGTCCCACCGCCCGCGGCGTTGGCCATGGAGCGGCTGAGGTCGAGCAGGTAGATAATGAGCGCGGGCGCTAATTGCGTTGCTTCCGTCTCGTACTCCAGCTTGGCAGGTTCCTTCCGCACTGGCGGCCGTTCCTCAGCTGGGACCGGCGGCGACTGCCCGAGCGCTCGAGCGAAGGCGCGCTCGAACTCCCTCGCTGTCTCATAGCGCGCCGCCGGATCCTTCTGCATCGCACGTTCGACGACGGCCGAGATCTGGGCATCGACATTGAACGACGTCAGCGGCGGCGGTTGCTCGGTCATGATCTGCAGCACGAGCTGCGCCAAGTCCGTACCCACGAACGGCAAGCGCCCGGCGAGCGCTTCGTACACGACCACGCCCAGGCTGTAGATGTCGCTGGGCTGGGTGACAATCGCGTATTTGATCTGCTCCGGGCTGGAGTACGCGGGCGTACCAGCATTCAGCCCTGACGGGGTCAACTGGGGGTTGTCAGTGAGCAGCGCCTTGGCGATCGTGCCGGCTACCCCGAAATCGGTCAGAATTGCGCGACCGTCCGCGGAGATCATGACGTTGGAGCTCTTGATGTCGCGGTGGACCACGCCCGCGCTGTGCGCATAGTCCACCGCCGACGCGAGGTCCGCCAGTAGCCTCGAGGTGCGCTCGGGCGACAATGGTCCATCACTCGCGAGCGTCTCCTGGAGCGACTTACCCTCGATGTACTTCATCACCAGGAATGGGCGGTTCTCATGGCGGCTGATCTCGTACACGCCGACGATGCCCGGATGCTCGAGTCGGGCGAGTGTGCGCGCTTCTTCGAGAAACCGGGTCACGAACGCCGGATGACGCGCTCCATACTCCGCGATCAACTTCAGCGCCACCCGACGGTGCAGCGCTTCGTCCCACGCGAGGTAGACATCGGCCATCCCACCGATGCCCAGCGCTTTTTCGATCCTGTAGCGCTCGCCGATCTTGGTCTCGGGCGCGATCTCCGTCATACGACCTGGCGACCTTTCATCGGGCAAACACCAGCACCGTCTGGCCCACTTCGATCTGATCGCCGTTGCTCAGCTTCTCGGGCTGCACGACTTCAAAGCCATTCAGCAGGACCGGTTGCTCTGCCGCGGGGTAAGGCTCGAGCACATAATCACGGCCCGTGCGCACGACGCGCGCGTGATGTGGCGACGCGAGCTGATCGGCGAGCACGACGGCGTTGTCCGCGGACCGCCCAATCGTCGTTTCGGCGGCCTGCAGGCTGTAATACTCATCGGCGACGCCCGCGACGCGGACGACGAGCTCGGCAGCTGGAGGGCCGGCCTGTACGTGACCGTTCTGCTTCGGCGACAGGACGACCGGATCCACATTGTAAGGTCGGGGCAACACGCGCGGCCTGCGCCGAATGAATTGACGCGCCGCAAGGGACAGGACAACAAGTAGCACAACGCCAGCGGTGCCCCAACCCAGCCACGGATGCGTCACGAGCGCGTCAGCCAGCCGCTGGACGAAGTTGGGCGAAGGCGGCGCGGGTAACGTGAAGTCCTTGCCTTCCGTACCAAGCAGCTTGCCTTCGAAGTACAACCGAAAGATAAGGTGATATTCGGCGGGCTGATCGATCTCCAGCATTTGCTGGGGCAGCGGTCCACGCACGGTGCTGGCGTCTTTGTCGAGTGTCGCTGGCCCGAGCTGGCCTAACTTCGCGCCACCTTTGGAGGTGATAACCGCCTCGTAGCGGAGCCTGTCATTGGGCGTGTGGTGGACGGCGATGGCCAGCTGGCGCGCCACGAAGTCTGCGTTGACGCCATCGACCTGGAAGGTGACCTGCGCCGCCAACGACGGCGTATACGTGAATTCCTGGCTGGCGAAGGTGAGCGGATCTTCGCTGCCGAACTGCGACTGGCGTCGAATGTATTGGTTGGGACTGCGTCGATCTACGGCACGCAAGGCCAACTTGTACTTTCGCGTTGCTTTCAACTGGTCGACGGGCAGGTCGAACGCCACCGGTGACAACGTCACGTCGATCGCTTTTGGACCGAACAGGACGTTTTCACCAGTGGACAGATCCAACAAGCGTGGCTCGATCGCGCGCACCTGGGTCGGGTCGGTGATGCTGACCAGAACGCGGTACTTGCTGAACGCTTCGTCGAAATAAAAGTTGGTCAGGTACATCTCGAGCGGAGCAGGCGCTTGCTGGGCATGAACGACCACCGACGACAGCAGCCACGCCAGCATGGCCCACAGGCTCACGAAAACGACGCGCGAAAGCGACACAGGCATCTGGCTGTCCTACATGAGGTCGCGCAGCGCCGATCGGAGCCGCTCACGCGAACAGGGCGTTGCCACAAGCGGCGTGTTTGCACCCCGCGCGAGAGGTGCCACCAGCCAACCGTCACCACCACCCTCCAGCACGGTGAATGTGCCCTCGGTGTCCGGCCGACTGTCAGTACCGGCACCGATCGTCTGGAGGATTGACACGCGCGGCGTCCCAGTGAGCATGAGCGTGAGCGCCGCGGCATTGTCCGTCGAATTGGCGCCGCCCAGCAGCTGGGCCGTAGCAGCCCGGTCGCCCGTCGCGCTGACCTCGCACGCCTTTTGGAAGTCTGCTCGTGACATGTGCAGCTCAGGACCGGATGCCGACGCATCCGGCCAACCGAGGGTCGCCGACAAATAGTCCGCCAGGTCCGCCTCAGACCCGAGCAGATCGAACCGATGCAGATCGTCGATCGGACGATGCACCACGCATTCCGCACCGCGCCGATGGATGTACAGCCGCACCGGCGCAACGTTCTGCGACGGCCAGTGATCGACGTAGGCCGTCCATTGCGGAAACGCGCACACGCCGACTGCCATCAACAAGGCGCGATGAACCAGCAGTTGGCGGTTGGCATCCACTTGCGCCAGACCGCGTGCGATCAGGCCGCGCTGCGCGACCGCCAGCGAGACCTCCTGCTCTCGGGGAGGCGAATCGACCCAGGCTTGAGAATTCAGGCCGTAGATCGAAGCGCGGTCGAGCGTCTTCAGGACAACGAGCACCTCTTCCACGGACAGCGTGCTCGAAACGGCCGATGTTGCCACGTCAATCTCACTGATCATCGTTGGATCGATTCTTGAGTATCTTGCCGAGCAAAACCGCGAACGGACTCACCGCGGCCAGGGCGAGAGGGATGCCGAAGTCAGGCGGCCTCGGCGTCACGGCAGCATCCAGACCGCCACCCGGACCGTAGCTCGCGGGTGCGGCAGCGCCGGTGGCCGTGCCAACCAGCGTGAAGCCGCTGCCGCCAAATCCCTGGTAGTGCAGCGCACCCAGCGCTTGCGCCATGTCATTGCTCGGCAGCGGCGGCATGCCGTCCGGCTTTGGCTCAGCACCGCCGGATCCACCGCCGGACCCCCCGCCGCTGCCGCCACCAGAGCCGCCGCCAGATCCGCCACCTCCTGAAGGCGGTGCTTCGGTCGGTGCGTCCGAAAGATCGCGGCTGTCCAGGTCAGCCAGCCAATCGTCAGGCACCATCAAATCAGCATTGGCACCGGGCATGAACGCACCATGTGTCAGGTCGCCGAATGAGCTGAGCGGATCAAATGAATGCATACCGCTGCCGAGCGCATCGAACGAGCTGAACCCATCGCCGAGGCCATGCGACGCGCCCAGACCGGCCAGACCGGCCAGGCTAGTGCTGCCCGAACCGCCTCCTCCGGAGATGCCTCCACCACCTGAGCCGCTGCCAGCACCCGAGCCGCTGCCAGCACCCGAGCCGCTGCCACCACCCGAGCCGCCGCCATGGGCGTGCGCCGAACTGTATGGTCCGTGCAGCCCGGCCACCGAATCGCGGAAGTCCTCCAGCCCGCCGAAGCCGGCCGCGCGTAGCCGTTGGTCGAGCTGGTCATCGAGGCCTCCGGCCCCGCCGAGCCCGCCAGCCAGGCGCCCACCTAGCTGACCCAGTCCGAGCGCTCCGAGGCCGGCCGCGGCCTGCGTGGCCGCGGAGAACAGATGGCCCGCTTCGCGCTCGGCCGAGGACATCTGCTTGCTGACGGCGTCGACGGTCTCGTTGGCTTCGCCGAGCGCTTCGGCAAGCCGCCCCACGGCAGGCAGGATCTTACGGTCCATCTCTTCGAAAAACGCGTCCGAGCCGAGCCCAATCCAACCCGCCCGTAACCGCCGTACCATCGCCAGCAGGTCGCGCTCCAGGGCTTTGATGACCTGTTGCTGGTTCTCGAATTTCCGCGCGACCTCGTCGAGGTCCTTTGGCCTCACTTCCAGTATGTAATTCACACCGCACCCCCAAATGGCCCCAACGTCTGGACAAGCTCCTGGCGCAGCTCGGCACGGCTCACCGGTCGCGCCGCTGGCTCGCCATCCGTCCTCTCCGGGGCAACCAGCCACAGACCCTCCTGAGCCCGCAGCCAGGCGATCGATCGCGACTCCGCATCCGTCGCCCCCGGTTGGTCGACGACAAGCAACATGGCCATCAAGTCGCTCGCAGGCAACAGCTGCTCCAATGGCTCGGGCGTACGTCCCGGCGCGTCGGGCGCCCACGCAGACTCCAAGATGGTCTGGATCAGCTCATCCGGATCGTCGAACTCCGCGAACTGGTGGCGACCTTCCGCGTCGACGCGGTTGTAGGCAAGGCATTCAGACGACAGGCTGAAGTATTCGCGTTCCACGCGCGCGGAACGATCCGTGAGACGCAGCACGCACAACAGCTCAGGCGCGAACGTCGTACCGAGCACGGTTGCTAGATCGGAGCGCACCGCCTCGTCTGTTTGCCATGGCGACGCGAGCAGCAGACCCCGCTCGCGTAACTGCTCCTCCGCCGTGCCGAACTGATCGGGATCCGCTGTCAGGTCAGCCGCGGCGACCGTGTCGAGTGCGAGTGCATTGCCGGTCATGCGCTGGACGAGGACCGCGAGCTCTGGGGACGAGAAGGTATACGTGTGCATCGTGGCTCGCCTTTCAGTCGTACCTGCGCGTGGACCTGTACTTCGCGAAATCTGGCTGCCAGCTGGCGACCTGGTCGGGCGTGAACATCGCCGCCAAACGCTCCAGCCACTCCGTCACCAGCGCGGACTCCCATTCGAAGTAGTCGCGCTCGCCACGACCAAATGCGTCCGCGAGCTTGCGCGACATGAGCCGTTGGCCACTCTTGTACTCGATCAAACCAATGGCGCTGTACCAGCCGTTATCGCCATCCCGCAGCGACCACCCGTTGGGCGGTGGCGTGGCGTCACGCGCGCTTATGGCAGTTGCTTCGGCCCCATCGCTGAGAACGAACATCAGTCTGCTGCGCGGTCCCGTGAACACGACCGAGCACGACAGGTCGCGGCCACCGTCCCTGGCCGAACACGTGTCGAATTGGAAACCATGGCGACTCAAGAGCGGCTGATAGTAACCCAATACGCGCTCGACAAAGTCGTTGCAGCTGCCGCACTGGATCTGCTCTGTCATCGACCTGCTCCCGCGGTGACTTGCTCGCCCGTCGCGCCAACCGCGCTACCCACCGCCCGACCACTCGTAGTGGCGCGCCATGGCCCGACTTTTTCCCACGTCGTGTCGCCGACTTGCTTGTAGCCCCACTCGTAAGCATTGCGTCGGAGGAAGTCGACCTCCGCCCGACGATACGTATTGAGTGCCGCCGGGTCGCTCATGATTTCTGACACCGACGTGCCGCGCAGCTCGATCGGCGCGCCGCGCTCGAGCGCTGACTGGAGAAACGACTCGTTGGTTGTCCAGCCAGGACCGAACTTGGGCGTACCCCGAGGCTGCAGCGTGCGCCAAACGTCATCGCCGGTGTTGAAGACGGTGCCACCGTGCGTTTCGGCTTCTTTGATGTAGCCCAGAAAGCCGCGCGCCGGGTCCGTGGCGTTGGGCCCCAGAATGACGCGATCGACGCCTTTGAACGTTTGCGTTGACTCCTGGGCAAGATAGCGCGCCAGGCCGGCTTCGGCCTCCGCGCCGCGCCCGACGGTCGCCAGCTCGCGGGCAGCGTTGAGCGCGGATCCAGTACGTGCGCTGGCCTCCGCGGCATCCGCCGTGACCGCCGCGACGCGGCCAACCTTGGCGGCTTCGGCGAGTTTGTCGGCGCCTTTGGTGCCCAGCAGTGCCGACACCGCGAACATCGTTCCGCGCCCGATCGCCTGCCATGGATGCCCACTTTCCCAGGCGTCCACATACGGCTTCTTGATGGCATCCCACAGCTCACCCGGATGGGTAATGCCGTGCCAGAGTCCTTTCGCGGCGTCGACGGGGTGGACGACCATGTTCACCAGGCCCATGACCATGTCCTTGCCCTCGTCGAAAAAGCCGGTGAAGAAATCGCCAACGCCACCGGCAATCGACGACAACAGGCCGCCCGAGTCCTCGCCCGCGCTGGCTTCCGCCGCTTGCCCCTGACCGTCGCGGAACAAACCCGCCGCGTCTTGCTCGGCGACCTGAATGATCTGTTTGACCTGGCGAGTCGTCGCGGCGGCGGTGGTCAGTGCCTGAGCCAGTCGCTGCAAGCCTGGAAAGACTTCGGTATTCATCTCGGCCAGGAATCTGACCGCGGCTTGACCTCGCCAGCCGCCCGCGGAGAGCGGTTCGACGGATGCGTTCACACGCTGGCGAAGCGCCTCGCTGGCAGTGGCTGCCTGTTCGAACCGTTGCGCAACCTGATCCAGCTCTTCGTAGCGCGACTGGAGGATGTCCGTGCTCATCCTCTATGCCTCGCGCACGATGAACTTGAGCGACAGACCGCTCCGTTCGAGTTGAATCATGTCCTTCGGTTCGATGCGTACCTGACCATCCCTCGGCACCGTGACTACCGTATTGTCCGGACGCACAATGGCAACCGGATTGGTAGAGGCTGCGCGCACGAAGAAATGCCCATCTTCCTCCCACAGCTTGAGGTGGCGTCGCGAGACGCGACTCCCTCCGGCTGCCACGCTGAGCTCGACGGCAACCAGGTCGTTGAACTCCATCAATTCGTCGTAACGTCCGACAAACGCCGGCTGCCAGCCGATTCTGTACGTCTGCCCGCTGGTGACGTCCTGCAGGTAGATCGGCCGCGATGGACGTTCGGTTCCTTGCGGCAGCGCCTGGTCGTGCTCCTCGAGTACGAGGTGGTCGCCATTGGCCAGCAAGTCGCCGAGCGCTTTGCCCTCCTCGAGGGTCTCGCGGTTCGGCTCTCGGCGTAGTCGATAACCCGCGGCATCAGCGCCCAGATAGTTCAGGTCGGCGCGGAACTCGTCCAGGATCGCGCCAACCAGATCCTTAGCCGTGATGTCAGGCACGACCTGGGCCCGCTGACTCCGCTGATCGAAGACGTCAATAGTCAGCTCGAGATACTTAGTTGGCGACGCCATTTGCTTGTGCCTCCTCCGCTTTTGCCGCCTGCGCCAGCCGTTGCTGTACTGTCAGAATCTTGGAAGTGTCATCCCAAACTTCACTCCACCGGTTGCCGCCGTCCATCTGGATCAAGCCTTCGCCAACGAGGTGCCGCAGCTTCGGCTCGTCGCTCCAACTCTCAGGCAGGAATTGCGCGACTGCGAGTGACACGAGTGGCTCGAGTGATGGTGTGGACTTGAGTTGGCCTAGCTCCCACCGAGCGAGTTGGCGCACGAGGTCGCCCAGCTCCACCAGCCGCGGGTTGAGCGGCACGGCGACCGCCGTCGTCGGCGCTCCTTCCTCCGCTAGCGCATCCCAGCCGGGCGGATAGCCCCCATATTTGGCTCGGATGCGCTCGATCCACGCATCGAGCGCCTGAACTGCCGCTTCGTTCCCGTCCCCGTCCTCGGCCGCATCGTTACCGGACTTGACCACTCCGTTGCGCGAAGGCGTGCCCACATCCTCGTACGGGTTGGCCATCTGAATGAGCATGGTCTGGCCGGAGCGCACGACGTAGCCGCGGCCAACCGCCAGCTCGGCACCGGTGCGGAGTCCGGCTGGGGTGCGCGACGCGTCCAGTGCGCTGACCGCTTCCGCTGTGCGCAGACCAACGCCGAATCCCGCCGAGCGGATGCGTCGTTGCAGCTCGAAGGCGCTTGCACCACGACCGCCAACGACCACGACGTGCAATCCCAGGTGAGCGTTGCGACGCACGAGCAGGCCCAGATCGCGCGCGACCGCGCTGTTCTCCATCTCAGCCACTGCGTCATCAAAGTTGTCGATAAGCACAAAGATTTCTCGCGCTTGATCGTCTGGCGTTGCTAGCTGCTTGACCATGCTGGTCAGCTTGGCCGTCAGCTGTTCGAGCTCGTCCAGGTCGAATGCGACGGCTTTCACGTGTGGCAGGTCGTTGAGCCGCCGGTGGCCGCCGTAGCCGACGAATTTGCGCTGCAAGTCGATTAGCAGCAGCGCGACACGATCGGGTGGGTAGCGCTCGGCGAGCGACAGCGCCCAGTTGTAGAGCACCGTCGTGCGACCCGAGCGGGCGGGGCCGGTGATGCTGAAGTGCGGCGACTGTCGCATCAAGTCGATCAGTGCCGGCTTCAAGTCGTTGTCGACTCCAAGCACCGCCTGAATACGGGTCGACCGCGGCTGGGGCGCCTCGCGCAGCAGGCTTGTCAACGTGCGTGTCTCGAGCACATCGATGGACACCGGTGCCAGCGCGGCGGGGCGTGGGCGCGCGTTCCAGACAGTGCTCATCGCCGCGGCCATGAGACCGAGCTCTTCGCCCTCGCGCCGACTGTCACCGCCGGGTTGGTCGAACACGCCCACCGGCAACGCCGTCTGAAACTCGAGTGGCCGGCGCTCCTGACGAATGTAGCCGCGGCCCGGAATATCCGCCAGCTCGACCGCGCCGCGGCCAACGATGTCCAGGTACACCTCCGGCTTGTTTTGGCGCAAGGTAATCCAGGTCCCCAGCAGGGGTCCAAGCCGGTGCAAGCCGGTCGGGCTGTTCGAGGACACGGCGAACGTTACGCCAGACGCGGCCGATCGCCGAACCAATGGAATGATCGTGTTTTCCACCAGGTTCTGGTAGTTCTCGTGCAGGATGGCGATGTTGTCCATCACCACCAGGATGGCCGGCAGGATCTCGTCGGGCTTGGCCTGCTGGTTGTATTCGTAGAATCCGGTTACTTTGGCGTCACCGAATCTCGCTTGGCGCTCCTCGACCAGGTCGGTCAGCCGTTCCAACAAGCGCTGCATGCGTTCTTCGAACGTCTCGTCGTCCGCGTAGATGACGCCGCCGACGTGCGGGAAGTCCTCGAGGCCGCGGAAGTTCCGTCCGGCCAGGTCGAGTACGTACATGTGCAAATCCGCGGGCGAGTGTGTACTTGCCAGGCTGACCATGAGCGTGCGCAGGAACGAGGTCTTACCCCAGCCCGTATCGCCGAAGACCACGAGATGCTGCTTGAGATCGAGCTTCAGTCGGTCCTGGCGCGCATCGAACGGATTGTCCAGCAAGCCCACCACCGCTTGCATGGCACCGTCCTGCCAGTCGACCTTCGGCCATAGCCCGTCCGTCTCGCCGTTCAGCCAATCGGTGATCGCATCGCGTTCGCGCCCGCCTTTGCCGGTCATCAGCGTGTAGCGTTCGCGAGTTTGCGCGTCGTCGACCCACGACTGGAGGCTGAGCTGCTCCGGCAGGAACGACGGCCACGGCTTGGCCGCGACCTGGCCGTGTTCGAGCTCGCTGGTGACCAGGACCGTGGCCGTATTCAAGTTGGCCCGCGCCTCCACCGCCTCGGCGGCTGCTGCCTTCACACGATCCGGCCAGAGCACGGACTTCGGGCGATCGTCTTCCTGCCGTTCACCCGTGTATGCGACCTGCAGCAACTCCAGGTTCTCGTTGCCACCCTGCAAGTAACCGCGTCCCGGCAGGCCCGGCAGAAACGCCGCATCCGGTCGACGCAACATCTCGATGCTCGTGTCGACACCTTCAACGCGCAAACACAGCCGCAGCTTCATGTTGGCGCGCATCTGGTCTGAGACACCGGTCGGGCGTTGCGAGGCGAGCACCAGGTTGACACCTTGTGCGCGTCCAACGCGCGTCAGGCTCTCCAGCTTGTCGCGGTAGTCGGGGTTGTCGCTGATCATCTCGGCGTACTCGTCGATGATCACGAACAAATGCGGATAGCGATCGCCGGTGCGGTGCAGACCCCGTCGCCGATAGTCGATGATGTCGTTGGTGTTGGTGTCCCGGTTCAGTCTTTGCCGGCGCTGGACTTCGGCACTGATCGACTTGAACATGCGATCGACGCGCGACTTGTCCAGGTTGGTGACCAGGTCGACGATATGCGGCAGACCTGCCAGCGGTTTGAATGTGCCACCGCCCTTGTAGTCGACCAGCACGAAGTTGAGCAGATCCGGCGGGTAGCTCATCGCCAGGCCGACGATCATCGTCAACAACAGCTCCGACTTACCGGAGCCGGTGCCGCCGGCCACCAGACCGTGCACGCCATCGTGCCGCGCTTCGAGCTTGAGCTCACGATCGCCGCCGCCAGAAGCCTTGCCGATCACCACCCGCAGCCATTCGGGATCGTCGCGTTTCACCTGCTCGGCCCATGCCACCCCAACCGCCGTCTTGAGCTGCTCGATATAGGAGCTTTCGGGCCGAATTTTGAAGCGCTCGGCCAGCATCTGGCGATACGACACCGAGCTGGGCAGGGCCTCGATCTTGAAGAGGGCGGCAGTATCGCTTTTGGGCATCGCGTGACCGAGCGCCAGCAGCTGCTCCGCCTCCGATGGCGCCGCGCCGGTCTCCTCGTCGAGCACGCCGATCAACGCCACCTGAAACGCCAATGGCGTTCCGCGTACGCGCACATAGCCCCGCCCGGCAATCTCGTCCACCTCAGGCACCCGTGAGCCGACGACGGACGCGTAGTCATCGGAGTTCGAGAGCTTGAGCGTCATCCGCTCGGTGAACAGGTTGAACAGGCGACTCGGCATCGCGTTGTACGCCCCACCAGTGACCAGAAAGTGGACGCCGTACGACTTGCCTTGGCGGATCATGACCATCAACGCGTCGACCAGACTGTTGGCTGAGGCGCGTTGGTCGCTGAACGTTTCGAGATACTCGGCAATGTTGTCGATCGCGACAAGAATCGACGGCTTCAGCGACGCCGGATGTTTCTGGTTGTATTCGACGAGCGTCGCCACATTCGCCGCGCTGAAGTCGCGCTTACGCGCCTCGATCTCATCGTCGAGTCGCCGCAGAAGCTGCTGGACGCGCTCCTCATAGCCCCGCTCATCGGGCGAGATGATCGTGCCTACATGCGGCAGGTGGCGCAGTGGGTCGAGTGCACGACCACCCAGGTCCAGAATGTGGGCCTGGAACTCGGCCGGCGAATGTGTCGCGGCCAGGCTGGCGATGGTCGTTCGGACCAGCGTGGTCTTGCCCCAGCCGGACGCGCCCAAGAGCACCGCGTGGCCTTTGGTGAAGTCGATGACGAGCGGTACCTGATGCGCTTCGTAGGGGTTGTCGATCAGGCCCACCACCGCCCGCATTGCTTCGCTGTCCCAATTGACACCGCGCCACGCACCCTGCCCCGCGGTCCACTGCTTGATGGCCGGATTGAGCATCAGCGGCAGGTGCGTGAGCGCGGGGTCCGGTAGCGTGCCGACCTTCAAATACGCGCCTTCCAGCGGGCTGGTTAGCCGCAGGTCCGCACCGAGGAACGGTGGCCACGGCGACAGGCTGCGGGTCGGCGCAAGCGAGCGCGCGTGCGCGACGACTTCGTCGAAGAACTTCAACGGTGTGCCACGCTCATCGCCGTCCACGCCGGACAGCTCGGTGGACGTGTCACCGCTCCACGCGACCTGAATCAACTCGATGTTGTCGTTGCCGACCTGCAGGTAGCCGCGACCAGGTACGGCTGGCAATGCGGCCGCGTCGGAGCGGCGCAGCACCTCGCGGCTAGTCTCCGGATCCTCCACCCGCAGACTGATGCGCAGCTTGATGTTGCCGCGCATCTGTTCGGTGACACCCGTCGGACGCTGCGACGCCAGGATCAAGCTGACGCCCTGCGCGCGACCGGTGCGCGTGATCGTCTCGAGCGTTGCTTTGAACTCTGGGCTATCGCTGATCATCTCGGCGTACTCGTCGATGATCAGGAACAGGTGCGGATATGGAACACCTTTGACCACAACTCCGTTCTCGAGATGATCCAGGTGCAAGCCCTTTGCGCGGTACTCGACGATGTCGTGTGTGCCGGTGGTCGCGTTCAGATCCTGGCGCCGCCTGACCTCCGCCATCACCGCGGTGAACATGCGCTGGACTCGGGACTTGTTCAAATTGGTGACCAGGTCCACGGTGTGCGGCAAGTTCTCGAACGGCTTGAACGTGGCGTTGCCTTTGTAGTCGACCAGCACGAAGTTCAGGATGTCCGGCGAGTACTTCACGGCCAGACCCACGATCATCGACATCAGCAGCTCTGACTTCCCAGAACCGGTTCCGCCCGCGATGAGTCCGTGCGCGCCATCCTCCTTGGCCTCGAAGTTCAGGGTGCGGACACCACGACTGCCGGGCAGCAACCCGATTGGCACGCTCAGCCAGGTCGCCTCGTCGGCGCTGTTATGGAGCTGCCAGTTCGCGCTCATCTGAGCTCTCAATCGCGCGGATGCTGTCGCCGCGAGCGGCACGCGGTACTCGATCAACTGCCGCAGAAGTACCGCGCGGGGCAGCGCACCCACGGTCAGGGCAGGCGCAATGGTGAGCCCCTCGCGCTTGATAAAGTCCGTCATGAACTGAGCTAGCAGCTCGAGCTCGCGTGTTTCGCTGGCCGCGCCGGAGGGGAACGGGGTGGCTACCTGAAAGCTGAGCGGCTCCTTCTCAGTACTGACGAAGCCGCGGCCGGGGACGTCCGGCGGCGCATCCACCGCACCGCCGACGACGGCACGATAGTCCGTCGCGTCACCTAGCTTGAGTGCATAGCGCTCGGTGAACAGGTTGAAGGCCTGGTTCGGGAGCGCGGCAGTCTGGCCCGCGGTAACGACCAGATGGATGCCATACGGGCGGCACTCGCGAGCCATGGCCACGAAGCGCTCGAGCTCGGTTTCGACGTTGTTGTCGCGGCGCTCGCCGAACGTCTCCTTGAACTCGACGAAGTTGTCGACGATCAGCACCAGCCCGGGCAGGACGTCATCGGACCTGGCGTTGGCATTGTAGGTCCGGTAATCGCCCAGGCCGCTCTTGGCAAGCAGCAGCTTGCGCGCCGCGAGCACATCCTCGAGCTCACGCAACAGCTGATCGACCTGCTCCTTGTAGCTCTCCTCGTCCGGACTGATCACCGCCTCGACATGCGGCAAATGCCTGAGTGCGCTCAGGTTGTGGCCGCCCAGGTCGAGAATGTAGAAGCGCACGGCAACGGGCGAATGCGTCGCCGCCAGGCTGACCACGAGCGAACGCACCAGCGTCGTTTTGCCCCATCCGGAGCCGCCAAACACAGCCGCGTGACCACGCGCCAGATCGACTACCAGCGGCGCCTGCTTGGCCGCGGATGGGTGATCGACCAGGCCGATTACGGGACGCAGCGCCCGGAGCTCCCAATCCAGATTGTCGACCCAGCCGCGGCCTTCGTGCATCCATCGTCCAAGGGACGGATTCAGGCTGACCGCCGGGTCACGCTGGCCGCCCAACAGAATTGTGTCGAGCGCCTCCTGGTTTAGGTAGCGCTCGGACGTGATCGGCTCGGCACTCGCGGCATCTGACAGCAGCCAGTCCGTAAGCGCCAGATGGGCTGGCAGGGGGGCCGGCCACGGGGCATGTTGTTTGTCTATTGCTTGTTCGCGCGCGAGTGATGCCATCAGTTCGATGACAGCCTTGTAGAGCGGCTTGCGATCGTGGTCGCGGCTCGCTCCACGACCTTCACGATCTGGCCAGCGCACGATCTGGCGCACCGATGGATCGATGTACGGATCGCCTGCGTAGGCGACCTGGATTGCTTCGATCTCGTCGGTACCGATCTGCAGGAAGCCACGCCCGGGAATACTGCCCGGCAAGTACGCCGCGTCCGTTCGGCGCAGGATCTCGCGACTGTCGGCCTCGGTTTCCACGCGCAGTGACATGCGCAATTTGATGTTGGAGCGCATCTGATCGGTCACGCCGCTTGGCCGCTGGGCCGCGAGCAACAGCGATACACCCAACGTGCGCCCGACGCGCGTCACGCTCTCCAGCTCCGCTTTGAATTCCGCTCGGGTGGCCATCAGCTCGGCGAACTCGTCGATCACGATGAACAGATACGGAAAGTGTTGGCGCGTTTTATGGAAGCCGCCGCGGCGATACTCTACGATCGAGTTGGTGCCGCTGTCCTTGAGGATTTGTTGCCGCCGGCCGAGCTCGGCCTGAATGGCGGCGAACATGCGCATGACCCCACCAATGGCCAGGTTCGTGATCACGTCAACGCAGTGCGGGAGCTCGGCAAAGTCGCTGAACGCGCCGCCGCCTTTGAAGTCGACAAGGACGAAGTTGAGGACGGTTGGGTCGTAGCGCAGCGCGAGCATCGCGATCAGCGAGATCAGCAGCTCGGATTTGCCCGAGCCCGTGCTGCCGGCGATCATGCCGTGCACGCCGTCGTCTCGGGCGGAGAAGATCAACGTGCGCGGCTTGCCGCCACTGATCATGCCGACCGGAGCACGCAGATGATCCGCCTGGCTCGGCTCGCAACTGACCAGCCAGTTGGCCGTGGTTTGTTCGGCCAACTCGGCCAGCGAATCGCAACCGGTCAGGGCCATGAATGGCACACGCCCCGGCAGATCCGCGCCAAAACCACGTCGCACGTCGAGCGCAGCCAGCTGCTCGGCCAAGTGCTGGACGGCGGCCGGCGTGCCGATCAGGTCCGCCGCGCCGAAGTAGCGCGACGAGTTGATCCCAGTTTGCGCGTACCGAAAGTGCACCCGCGGCACTTCACGAGCCTCGCGGTTGGTGGGCGGAATGGTGTGTTCGATTTCGACAACCGCGGTGCAGTCACTAGGAATTCTGCTCCGCTCGGGTGCCAGAAACAGCACGCTGGCGCCCAATGCCGCGCCTTGCCGGAGCATGAGCGAGATGGCAGCGTCAGACTCGAGCTGCGCAAGTGGCGACCCACTCGTGGGCGGGGCGTCCATCAGATCGACGACGACCAGGTACAGCGGCAGCGTCGGGTCATCACCTCGAGCGCGCGCGTCGGAGTCGCGCAAGCGCACCTGGCGCTGAGTTAGCTGTTTGCGCAGATTGTCGAGCGCCTTGGTCAGCTGTACCGCCGCGGTGCTGGTTTCCCCTTCATCCGGCGCATCCTGCTCCAGTAGCAGGACAAGTGGCTGATTTTCGCCACCACGGCAGTGCGGCAGTCGCTCAGTCCACGCCCATTCATCCGCGGCATGGCTCAAGACGCACAGCTTGGCGTCCATCGGCGCGTGAAAAACGACGTAGTGGGCGAGCGTCGCGCGGGCAAACTCATAGACGGCACTGCGCTCGCCCGCGACACCCACGGCATGTGCGTGTGGCGTGATGTGGTTGTCGTGATCGCTCGCGGCTTGCTCCTCCTCGCCACCACCGAGCGGTTTGTCGCGCTTCTCTTGCCGCGCTCGTAGTGAGATAGCGACCGGTACGTCGCGGACGAAGCGCGAATCCTCCTGTAGCTTGTGTGCGGCGCGGCTAAGCGGGTCTTCCTGCAGCTCGTCGGCATGCTCGAGCTGGTACACAACCGATGACGGCTGTGTGCCCATGCCGAGTCTAATGACGCCGAAGTCCTGGTCGTCGGTGCGTCGCTCCCACAATCGGGTCGCTGCGCGGAGTGGCGGGTCCGGCCGGAGGGCCTCATCGCGCGCGAGGTCAGGCAGCGCAAGCGCGTCCTCGGTCGGCGGATAGTTGTAGCGAAAGAACCGCCGCTGCTCCTGGTGCGACTGCAGCATGTCGCGATTCATGCCCACGAGCCGCGCGGCATAGGCGCGGTCCGCCTGCGCCTGTCGCCGTTTGTCAGACAGATAGCTAAACAGAGACAAGCCGGTTGCGCCAATGACCGATACCGACATGATCAGCAACATCAGCGGACCACGACTGCCGCCGGCTGAGAGCGACAATGACATCAAGCCGACGACGCTCAACAACGGCAGCGCAAGCTGCAACAGGCGCCGCAGGCCCTGGTTGTCCTTGGCCGGCGGAGCCGGAATCTTGACGCTTCCAACCGGTAAGTACGGCTGAATCCGCGGTGGCCGATCGACGACGACGACTTGTGGTTCGGTGCTCATCACTGACCCAGAGCGAATGCGACGCTGATGAGCAACGCAAGTACGCCGACCGCGGCGATCACGACGAGCGTCGTGTCGAGCCACGGCGCCCTCTTCTTCTTGGGCACCGAGCCGACGAGCGTGATCAATTGCTCCGCGATGTCGGCGGCGGTGTTCTGCCGTGCCTCCGGATCAACCGCGGACGCGCGCAAAGTGACCTGAGCCACCGGCGCCACGTCCTCGACGCGGTCCATCTCCACGCGCCAGTCAGCCACCACCGCCGCTCGGACGCGCGCTTCGTCGACCAGTCGATACGGCACGGCCGGCTGGCCCACCAGCATCTCGTACAGCACGAGTCCCAGTCCATACACGTCGCTGCGAATGCTGGCGCTCGGGCCGTGACCATTGTTGGTGAGCAGCTCCGGGGCACAATAGGCCGCAGGCACCAGCTCCGGGTACCAGTCGTCGATCAGGCTCTGACGATCGCTAGCGATGCCCAGATCCCACAGGAAAATGTGCGGCACGTTCGGCTCGACGTCGAAGCGCACCAGGACTGAGGCTGGCGTCATGGCCAGGTGGAACATGCCCCGGAGATGGAGCTCGTTGACTGCCAGCGCGAGCTCGATGCTGAGCCAGCCAACGTGGTTGACCCACCACTGTGGCTGCTTCAACAACAGATCCCGCAGCGAGTGCCCCTCGGCCGGGTCCGTCACATAAAAGTACTGCAGCTCGCCCTGGAGTACCATGCGCCCGTACGGATCGTGCGCGACCGTCGTGGTCACGTACGGCGGACGGAGGCGCGGGAAGGCTGGCGGAGGCCGTTTCTCCGACACGAGTGTGCGGAGAAAGTTGGCCTCCCGAATCAGGCGTTCCCGGTGGGCGGCACCCGGCGCTGCGACTTTCAGAAAGACGCGGTCGCGCTGATGCACTGCGTCATACAGCGTCGCCGACGGCGTGCTGACGATCGCGCGCGCGATTTCGATGTCGCCGAGCCGCTCCCCTGGCTCAAAGATTGTTGGTGCGAGTTCGGCTGGGCAGTCGAGCTCAGGACAGAAGAGGTTCTTGGCAGCTGCTGTCCGGTCGCACGTTGTGCACCTGTATTTCATCCACGCCCAGCCTGACCCAAGCGCGTCAGTAGAAGCGCGTGGCGCCTTGTTCGTCGCCCCTCTCGTACGCTTGCACAGCCGCGGCGACGTCCTTGCTCAGCTCATCCGTCTTCTGCGCCATCTGGTCCAGCTGCTTCTTCATGATCTCCAGGAAGTGCGCTTCGGCCAGACCACCCACCAGACCAATGAATGCCGTCGCCTTGAGCGTATCGATCAGCACTTGCAGCGCCTGCGACACACCCCTCAAAACGTCGGTGATCCGGGCAAAGGTCTTCGAGATGTTCTGGACCTCCGGAATGTTCATGTAGACTTCTTGTCGAGCCACGATCTAAATCTCCTCTTCAGTTACGGCTTGTACGCTCACTGCACCGAATCCCGCTCGTGACGTCGACACTAGCCGGCGAAGATCTTGTCGAAGACGTCGCCCAGGCTCTGGACGGTCTGGTTAGCCTGCTCATCCGCTTGGATCATGATGTCCGAGGCGCGCTGCAAGTTGCTCTGGAACGTGCGAATCTGATCGCCGACAATGCCGATACCCGGAATCGTCAGACTCGAAACTTCCTGGACGAACGCATCCGCGCCTACTCCGCGCCATGCGCCGCCAGTCACCAGCTGAAGGATCCCTTGCAGAGGATTCAAGACCTCCTCGCCGACGACATTCAGCTGTTGTGTGAACTGTTGCTGAACGCTTTGCACCACTTGGGCCGCAAAGCGAATTAGTGCGCCAACCATTGAACCGAACATGTCTTTGCCCCCGTGTCAGCTAACCAGCGAACGTCCCTTTGGTATCGGACTCAGCCTGCCGCATCGCCGCCTCGGCGACCCTCAGATCGACTTGCAGTTTCTCGAACTTCTGGCTGAGTCGCTGAATCGACGGCGCGAGCTTGGTTCGGATCGCGTCGCTGAAGGCACTGCCCGCTTGACCTAGCAGTGCGCCGTTCTCGAGCGTACCCGCGAGGTTCTGCGCTTCCTTCAGCGTCTCCTGCAGTTGCTGTTGGCCTTGCTGAAACGTACTCCCCATCTCTTCGACGAGGGGATAGTCCATCTTGATTTCTTCTTGAGCCACAGTCCATCTCCGTCAGTTATCAGGCCAGCGTCGCCCTGGCCTCGACCGCATGTCGATTCGGTGGGCCGCAACCAACCGCACCCCACTCTAAAAAAAGCGCTCAGGACCTGAAGAGGCCGCTTGCTTCCTGCTCAGCCTGACGGACCGAGGTAGAGATCTTCTTGGTCGCCTGGCTCGCTTCTTCGAGCGCCTGCTGCAGCCGGTCCGTCGCTGGGAAGATCAGGGTTTCCATCTCTTCGAAGAACGCATTGGCGCCCAAGCCAATCCAGCCCTTATCGCGGAGTTTGTCGTAGCTCCCCCGAACCTTCTGCTGCATGTCCTGCACGACCTGCGACAGATTGCTGAACTGGCTCGAGACCTGGTCAAGCTCGTCATACTGGGCGCGGATTTCATCCGCCATACCAAAGACTTCCCCCTCTTGCAAAAAAGCCCGGCCATTATTGAAGCGAGGCTCAGAGGCCGTCAAGACCCGAAAAGAGTTGGAAATTCGACCAGTTGTCGATTGCGGCCCCTGCAAATCGACAAATGGGCGTCATGAAATATGTGTGCCTGGTCTACTTCGAGGAACAGACGCTGCAAGCCACCAGCAAGAACGAATTCGACGCGCTCGGGGCAGCGTCGCTTGCTTACGACGAGTCACTGCGCCAGAGCGGACGGCTGATCGTCGTCGAGGCGCTTCAGTTCACGACAGCTCGACACCATCTACCGCACCGAGTCGCGGCACATCCTGGCACGCTGATTCGTCTGCTCGGCGACTTCGAGCTGGCCGAGGAAGCGCTCCAGATCGCCTTCACAACGGCGCTCGAGCATTGGCCGCGCGACGGCATGCCCAGCAATCCGCGCACGTGGCTCATCTCGACCGAGCGGTTCAAGACCATCGATTCACTGCGCCGCCGCGCCAGGTTCGATGCCCAGCTGGCAGAGCTCGCCACGGCACTGGAAACCGTCGAGCCCGCCGAGCAACACTCTGTCGGCGACGACCAGCTCCGGCTGATCTTCACCTGCTGCCACCCGGCCCTGCCACCCGACGCCCAGGTCGCCCTGACCCTGCGTGAGATGTGTGGCCTGACCACCGAGGAAATCGCCCGCGCCTTCCTCGCCCCAGCGCCCACGATCGCTCAGCGCATCGTGCGCGCCAAAGCCTAGATTCGCGATGCACGCATCCCCTATCGGGTCCCGCCAAGGTCCGAGCTGCCTGAGCACCTGAACATGGTGCTGCAAGTCGTCTACCTGGTGTTCAACGAGGGTTACGCGGCCTCGGCGGGTACGTCGCTGACGCGGCCGGATGTCTCGGGCGAAGCCATCCGCTTGGGGTCGGCTGCTCGTTGATTTACTGCCCGAGCCCAAAGCGCTGGGCCTGCTCGGGCTGATGCTGCTGCACGAGTCGCGCCGTGCCGCGCGCTCCTCAGCTGACGGCACGCTGGTGCTGCTGGAGGATCAGGACCGTGCCCGGTGCGACAACGCATTAACAGAGGAAGGCACAACACTGGTGAAGACCGCCATCCGTCACCAGTGGTCGAGCTGAACCGCGCCGCGGCCAGATCGCCGAAGCGCGCGCCTGCGCGAGCTTGGCTAATGGTGCGCCGTGCGCACGCCCACGAGGAATTGTTTGAGGACCAGCGCGTAGTGTCGACCGTTGCCGTACGTGGCCATGTCCTCGGCGACGGCGGCGGTGTGCGGGTATTCGAAGCGCGGCAGCGCCGTCACTGACGCATCCGCTCACGGTCGCGCCGTTCAGGCTGGCCGGGTGAAGGCCGACACTGTCCGCGGCCTGGTTGCGTTGCGAGTGTAGCCGCGGCGCGTCTCCGCCCGAACCCGCATGGCCGCAGGCGGGCGCACACGGCTCCTGTAGACGTTGCGCACACATGTTGCTTGGCGCGCGGATGTGTCCCATTGGCGAAGTGCCCCTGCCGCGGGGGGCTGCAAGTGCACCCCGCGGAGCGTGGGCTCCCCCGACCCGGAGAACGCAGCCCTACCCGAATGAGCTATACGACGAGGAGTGCAGCGTCTTCATGAGAGGTTGTTCTGTCCATGGGCAGCAAGAGCTTCGACGCCGACGCGCCACGCGGCGTCGATGTCGGCGTCAGGCGGCAAGCGCCCATCCAACTCGAGCAACGCGAGTCCATGCGCCATGCCCCAGAGGGCGCGGGCTGTATTCAGGTCGCCGCCGACCGCAACCAGGAGCGGCGCCACGGCGGCGGCTTCCACGCCCGGCGCGAGTCGTTCGCGCGGCAGTGGGCGGGTGGTCATCAGGCGATACAGGTGCGGATGGTCGATCGCAAACCTGTGATAGGCAGTGGCCAGCGCCGCCAGACGATCGCACGAGGAGTGCACCGCGGACGCCAGGGCAGCGCCGGCCTCGCGCAGTCCGATCTCCATGAGCGCCAGCTCGACGGCGGCTTTGTCGGGGAAGTGCTTGTACAGCGACGGGGCGCGGATGCCGATCGCGTCGGCCAGGCGGCGCATGGTCAGCGCCGGCTCGCCCTCGTGTTCGAGGATGCGTCGCGCGGCTTCGACGATCTGCAGGCGGCGGGCGCCCGATCCACGCTCGGCTAACACTGTTAGCCTACCCTAGCTAACAAGGTTAGCCGTGTCAAGCCGGGGGAGGCGGCGCCAAATCGTGACCCACGTCCAAGCATGGTGTGGCATACTTGCGGCGCTGGCACGTTCCGTTGTCGCCTAATCGCCTCGTCGTGACGGATCCTACACGTGCGATTGGCCCTGTCAGCGGGCCACTCGAATTCCTCAGGAGGACCGTCTTACGATGTCGGTCGACACCACACTGACCTGCCGCGATTGCGGTCAGGCGTTTACGTTTACCAGCGGCGAGCAGGACTTTTACGCTGCCCGCGGCTATTCCGAGCCGAGCCGCTGTGCCGATTGCCGGGCGCAGCGCAAGGCGGAGCGCGA
>DASXRR010000302.1:0-37367 GCA_036506475.1 Chloroflexota bacterium | reverse complement strand
CCGACCCCCGACCCCCGACCCCCGACCCCCGACCCCTACTTCGGGGCGATGCCGCCGCGGTTGAACAGGCTGCCGGCGTTCCAGAGCATCCAGCCCAGCGACTTGGAGTCGACAACGGCCTTCTTCTGGGCCTCGATTTGGGCCGCCTCGTAGCGGAATTTGGTCGCCCAGGGATAGTCGTCGAAGTACTGCAGCCACGGGCGCACGAGGACGCGTTTGCCGGCCAGTTTTTGCTGGACTTGTTTCAGGCTCTGATAGACCACGTCATAAGGTCGGCTGACGACGTCGGGATACGGTATGTCGCCGGGTAAGCCGGCATTGAAGGTGGATGGATAGACCATCGGACAGTAGTAGTCGATGTTGTCGGCGAGCACCTCGAGGTCCTGGCCGATGCCGCCGTCGTCGTTCCACCAGGTCGTATAGCCGAAAGTGTCCATGCCCAGGAAGCCGCCGGCGTCGTTGACCGCCTGGTGCGCCCGCACCAGAAAGCCTTTCAGAGCCGCGACGCGGTTTTCCTCCGTCATCGGCTGCGCATACACGATGTCGCCAATCGTGCTGTCGGGCGACGGGTCAGTCGCAAACCGAATGTAGTCGAACTGCACCTCGTCAAAGCCACGTTCGATAGCTTCGCGCGCCAACGCCGTGTTGTAATCCCACGCCGCCTGCTGGAACGGATCGACCCAGGCGAGCTTCTCGTTATCCAGCCACAGCTCACCCGTCCGACGGTCTTTGACGCCGATATCGAGCCCCGCACGCGAGCCGTTGTGCGCCAGCATCGTGTCTTTGAAGACGACGATGCGGGCAATCGCATAGCCACCCCGGTCGTGGATCGAGCGCAGCAGCCCGTCGAGGTCGTCAATGGTCGGCTCCGAGTTGGCGCCGATCTGCTGTGCCAGCGGTACGGTGCTGCGATAGCTGAGCAGGCCATAGTCACCTTTGACGTCGATGACCACGGCATTGACTTCGGTTGTTTCCAACAGCCGATACATCGTCTGACGGTAGTCAGCGCCTCCGATAGCGAAATAGGTCATGTACATCGCGCGCGCTTCAAATGGCTGAAGCGCGACGTCCAGGCCAGGTTGCTGGGCCAGATCCAGCTGGCCGCGCCGGTAGCCAGGCACGAGCACGCTGACCTGACCTTCAACTGGCCGGCGCTTCAGCTCGTAGCCGCCCTGCTCATCGGTCGCGAACAGCTGCCCCGCAAGTGACACCCGCGCAGCGGGAATGCCTTTTCCAGTGCGGGCATCCGTCACACGCCCGGTGAGCTTTGGCTGGAGCGGCACGCGCAGGACAGGCTCGCCGTTGTAGACGGCTTGCCCGGGCGTATAGCCGTCGGCGGCGAAGGCGAAGCGCTGGCCCGGCAGGACGGGCGATACGCGCTGCCAGCCTGGACCCAACACACGACTGCCGACCGCGCCAACCAGGCTCGCGGCCACCGGTGCGCCGCTGTCGGCGTCGACGGTGGTGATTTCGACGCTCACTGCGTCCAGCTTGGGTGCGAGGGCATCAAATGGGCTGTTCCAGCGCTGGGTCCAGCCGCGATAGCCGGGCGCGTCGGCGGCAATGATCTCGGGCGGCTTCACCCGGGTCAACGTGAATGTGCCATCCGGCGCGCTAGTCGTGTTGGACTGCGCCGACCATATGCGCGCACCGGCGATCGGTTCGCCACTGGCAACATCGACCACGCTGCCACCAACGCTGAAGCCGTCGAAGGCGAAGTGGTACCAGGCCACCAGGCCGACCAGCAGAATCGCGAACGGGAGCGGTCCAATCGCGGGTGGGCGCGGCAGGCGTGGCAAACGTGGCCGACGGTACGCAGACGTCGGCTGGCTCGACGCCAGCGAGGTGGACGAATAGGACCAGCCGCGATTGGAATACATGCCGGGGCGCGCCGGGCTATCCGCTGGGCCTCGGCGCCGGCATTGTAGGCAGAAGTTCAGGTTGGCGAAACGCTGAAAGTGCGTCACGTTCGACCTACAATGGCGCCGAGCGGCAGCATGGGAGTAATCACGGTCTCCCGCGTGCCCGGCTCGCTCGGCGACACGCTCGCCCGAGCGCTCGCCGATCGGCTGCAGTATCGGCTGGTCGAACGAACGGAGCTCGTTCGGTTAGCTGAGCGCATCGGCGGCCCAGACGTGGCCTGGGAACGCTCGCCCGAGCTGCGCGAGCGGTCGCCGTCCTTCTGGGAGCGCTTGCACGAGGAGCGACGGCGCTATGCGAGTGTGCTGCGGCGGGTGACCACACACCTGGCCGACGAAGGTGACGTCGTGATCGTCGGCCTGGGCGCCGGGCAGCTGCTCAAAGGGTTGAGCAACGTCCTGCGCCTGCAGGTCATTGCACCAGCCGAGGTGCGCCTCGAGCGGGTCATGGAACGCGGCTTCGACGACATCGCCGGACCGTTGAGTCGAGACCGCGCACGTGAGCTGATCCGCAACAGCGACCGCGAATCCAGCGGCTACATGCGCTATTTGTTCAACATTGACTGGATGGATCCGCAGCACTGGGATCTGGTACTGAACACCGGACGCTTCAGTGTGCCGGAGGCCGTGAACGTGATCACCACCATTGTCGAGAGCGGCATGCTCGAGCCGTCGGCGGCGGACCTCCAGCGGCTGGGCAACCTCGTGCTGGCCAGCCGCGTCGAATCGACCGTGCTTGGCGACCCGTCCGTATGGGTCAACGGGCTCAAGGTCGTGGCACAGGACGGGCGCGTACGTCTCGAGGGCGAGGTCATCACCGAGGACGACCGCGATACGGTCGAACAGGTCGTTCGAGCGATCGAGGGTGTGCGCGCGATCGACAATGACCTGCGCGTGCAGCCGCCGCCTTTGACGGGCATGTAGAGCTCGCTTCGCTCGCGGTGTTAGGTGATGGGTGATAGGTGATAGGTGTTGGGTCATAGTTAGACTTCGCGGACGATGAGCGCATCCGGCCCACCCAACACCCAACACCCAGCACCCGACACCCGAATGATCGGTCATGCTGATGCCGCCGCGTGGCTGCGCCGCGCTTTGGCGACTGAACGACTCGCGCACGCCTACCTGATCACCGGTCCGCGGAGCGTCGGTCGACGTACATTTGCGCAACAGATCGCTATGGCCACAAACTGCCTGGCACCCGACGTGGCTGGGCGGCCAGACTACACCTGCCAGCAGTGCCGGCTCATCCAGCGCAACGTACATCCCGATGTCCGGCTGGTCCGCCGCGCGCCCGAAAAGCGCACGATTCTGCTGCGCCCGCCGTCTCCCGCTGGTCCGCAACGCGACTACGCCGACAACGTCGAGTTCATCCAGAGTGATGCACAGCTGCGTCCGATCATGGGCCGCAAGAAGGTGTACGTCATCCTGAATGCCGAAGAGCTGGCCCAGGATGCAGCCGATCGTCTGCTCAAGACGATCGAAGAACCGCCGCGCTTCGTGCTCTTCCTGCTGACCGCGGTCGAACGCGGCGCCGTTTTCCCGACGATCGTGTCGCGCTGTCAGGAGATCAGACTTCGGCCGGCGCCACGCGGTGAGCTGGCGGCGGCGTTGGTGACGCTGGGCGCTGAAGAGGCGCACGCCGCCGAGCTCGCGGCGCTCGCGGGTGGTCGGCAAGGCTGGGCCGTGTCCGCGCTTCGAGATACACGGCTCTTCGAGCAGCAGCAGGCCTACGTGCACGACCTGATCGGCTTGCTCGGTGCATCGCGCATCGAACGGCTGGTGGGTGCGCGGCGCATGTCGGAGCGCTGGGCAAGCCATCCCGAAGTTGTCCGCGAGACGCTGCGCGCTTGGCTGAGCTGGTGGCGTGACGTCGTGTTGCTGAAGCATGGGCGCGACGATCGGGTTCGACTGGAAGCGAGCACCATGCAAGCGGTGGCCGAACAAGTCGACCCGATCAGGATGCGAGATACCGCGGCGAGCCTGCAGCAGGCGCTGGCCGATCTCGACATGAACGTCAACGCGCGACTCGTCCTCGACCTGCTGGTACTGCGGCTGCCTCGAGCGCGGCTGGCATAAGCCGTGCTTTGAAGGCCCGCTCGTGACGGTGGCTGCCAGTCGCTTGAGCCACCTGGAAGTCGGGTCGCTCGACCCGCCGCCACGCCTGATCATGAACCCGCGCGCGGGTCAGAAGCTCGGACTGCAGACGAACGAGGCGGGCGTCGACGCCGTTCAAGCTGCTCTGGCGAAGGCGGGTATCCAGGTCGTGCTGCAGCCGACGCAACGACCCAAGCACGCCACTGAGCTGGCACAAGCGGCCGTGCGCGATGGCTGCAAACTCGTCATCGCCGCGGGTGGCGACGGTACGGTCGCCGAGGCGGGCGAGGGCGTGGTCAATACCGACACGGCGCTGGGCATCATGCCGCTCGGCAGCATCATGAATATGGCTCGCACGCTGTGTATCCCGCGTGACCTGAGCCGTGCCGCGGCGGTGATCGCGGCTGGGCAGGTGATCGCGATGGATGTCGGACAGGTTGGGCGGGCGCATTACCTCGAGGCCGGTGGCGTCGGCCTCGCCGCCGCGCTCTTTGGCTACTTCGAGCGCGTCGACAGCGGCCGGACGAGGTTACGGGCCGCCCTGCGCAGCGCGCTGCGCTATGTCCGCCATGTGGGCACGCCGCGCCTCCGCCTCGAGATCGACGGCGAGCGCAGCGATGTGCGCGCGGCGATGGTGACCGTCTCGAACGGACCGTTTGTCGGCGCGGCGTATGCGCTGGCACCGCAGGCGCGCATCGACGACGGGCTGCTCGACGTGGTCGTGTTCAGCGGCGCGGGGGTGGCGCGCGTCCTGTTCCACCTGGTGTTGGTGGCCGGCGGGCGGCGCTTGCCACCGCCACCCGAGGCGCAGGTGACTCGGGCGCGGACGGTCACGGTGCAGACACGCGGCCGCCGACGGCTGCCGGTGCACGCCGATGGCTCCGTTGTCGGGTCGACGCCGGCACATTTCGAGGTCATACCAGCGGCGTTGCGGGTGCTGGTCGGCGAACCCGAACCGGGCGCCACGTGCGCCTGGGAACGCGACGCGGCCGGCTAGAGGATCGCCCAGACGACGTGGACCGTCGTCTGCACTTGCAGCTCGCCCGGCTGGATGGGCGTTTGCGGCGCGGGTGCGGCGAGCGCGGCCGCGGGGGCAGCGGCTCGAACTGGTGTGACGCCGCCGGTGTCGGCTTCCTCGATGCGCACGGGTCGCCCGAGTGACACGCCCGCGTCACGCGCCAACTGCTCGGCTTTGGCCCGCGCGTTCTGCATGGCTTGATCGCGTGCCTGCGTCTTGAGCGCTTCCATGTTGTCCGCTTCGAAACGGATGCCATAGATGCGCGAGGCGCCGGCCGCGACCGCGTTGTCGAGGAGTGGCCCGAGACCGCTCACACTGGTTGACTTGACTTCGACCAGATTCTGGATTTGATAGCCACGCAACAGCGTCTGCGACTGGTCGCGCTGGTCATACAGCGGCGAGATGTTGTAGCTGACGGTGCGAATATCGGACTCGAGAATGCCATCCACCTTGAGCCGGTTGACCACGCCCTCCATGCGCCGGCTGGCCTCGGCTTGGGCGTTACTCAGCGACGTATCGGTCACCTCGACGCCGATAGTGATGCGCGCCACGTTGGGCTGCGCCAGGACGATGCCTGAGCCGACAACGCTGATACCCGGGTCGGACGCAGGCTGAACGGGCACGGTTTGCGCCGAGCCGATCGGCGCGACGGCGAGCACAGCGACGCCAAGCGCGGCTATGCCCAGGACGGGAAGAACGCGAGACAACACGACTGAGTTACTCCTGAAGCGAGATGGGGGCGCGTGCGCGACTTAGCCGATGGCGAACCACGAGCGCCCCGAGCAAGACAAACACGGCCAGCAAGCCCACGACCGCGGCGGTCGTGCGCAGCGGCGCGGCTGGATCGACCACCTGTGGCACCGCGCTGCTGGCGAAAGGTGCAGCTGGCGCCAACGTTGGTTGCGGGACCGGCGTCGGTGGGAGCGTTGGCAATGGCTGGACGCGCGTCGCCGCCGCTGTTTGGTCGGCCGTCTCAGGCGTGGCCTGACCAGTCGCTGACGGCGGGGCCTCCGCAGCAGCCGGCTGCGGTCGGGCGGACAGCTGCGCGGGAGCAGGCTGAGGCGCCGCGGCGGCGCCAGCCGACGCGGGAGCGCTTGCGGACTGGGCGCTATCGCGGGCGGCAGCCGGCGCGCCGGGCACGGCATTACTTTGAGGTGGCGCGGCTGGCGCTATGGCAGCGGCCGGGGCAGTTGTCGGAGCGGCGGCCCGGGCCGTCGCCGGAGCGGCTGCTGGCGCGGCGGCTTTGGGCGCACTGGCTGTAACGCTTTCACGCGATCGCACTTCGAACGCGGTCGTGGCCCGTGGAGGAGCCACCGTATCGAGGTACACGGTGCCGCCGACGAGGAGAACGAATGCAGCCGCCAGCGATGCGGCCGCGGCGCGCGTCCACGTGTACCACTGCTCGAGCCGAATCACGTTCGGCGGATCGCCGACCAGCCGCGGGCCAAGCGCGAAGTCGCGCGGCAGGTCGAGCTCAGGCAGGTCGCCCAGCAGCGCCTTCAGCGCGCGCAGCTCAGCGAGCTGCTCGGTGCAGCGTGCGCACGTCTCGAGATGGGCGCGGGCAGCCTGCAGCTCGGCTGGCGAGAGCTGCTCGTCAACCAAAACTGACAGGGTGTCATCTGAAAGGTGATTGGCCAGCGTCACGGATTCCTCTGTTCTAGACGCTCAAACGGCTGTTTGAGTTCCCCACTCGCCTGCAGCAGCATGCGCAAATGCGCCCGCGCGCGGCTCAATCGACTCTTGACGGTACCTAGCTCGACAGACATCACTTCGGCGGCTTCGTCATAGCTCAACCCCTGAACATCGCACAGCACTACCGTCAAGCGCTGTTCTGGGGCGAGGCGACCCATCGCCTGTTGAATCTGGCGGGCCACCTCGCCGCTGAGCGCTTGTTGCTCGGGACTCGGATCAGCATCGGCGAGGCGCTCGGCGGGCGGCACATCGTCGGACGACTCGGCAAGCGCGTCCAGGCTGTCGGTCGGGCGCCGTTGGCGACGGCGAAGCTGGTCGTAACAGGCGTTCACGGCAACCCGCAGCAGCCATGCTCGAAAGCCAGTGACCGGGCCACGGAACGTCTTCAGGCCGCGGAACGCGCCCAGAAACGCGTCTTGAGTGGCGTCGGCGGCATCGTCCGCATTGCCAAGTGTGCGGTAGCAGATGTTGTAGACCTGACGCTGATATGCCTGAACCAGCGTATTGAAGGCGACGACCTCGCCCCGCTGCGCCGCGCGCAGCGCGGGCTCGAGCGAGACGGGGTCAGGCTGCACAAACGCCATCGTAACGGCTGCCCAGCGCGCTACTGTAACTCCATCATGAACTGGCTCCGCTGGCTCCCCGCTGCGGTCGTGCTGCTGCCGTGGCTGCTCGGTCCCAGCGGGCCATCCGAAGCCGTGCGCGTGCGCGACGCGTCGGCGAGTGCCAGCTTTCGGCTGCTGGATTGGGAGACGGTGCACGTCGCGGAGCGCGCTCAGCGACTCTGGGGCGCATTGGTTGGCGCCCAGGCTCCCGCGGACGACAACGCTGAGGACGCGGCGACACTGACGACCTACCTGCGCGCACGATCGGACCGGTCAGCTGCCGAAGAAGCCGTCGAGCGACTGGTCAGTCATGCCTACGCAGAGCAGGGCCTCTCGAGCTCGAGCCAGCCGCGCGTGTTCCCGCCGGTGCTCGTGGCGCTGACGCCACCGCCGAACGTGCTGGTCGTCGCCCCGCGCGGTGAGCTGCGTGTCGTCGAGTCACTCGTGCTCGGAACGATGGATGCGCTCGAGCAGGAACGCCTCGAGGCCTCAGTCGACAGCGCCGGCGTCATATCGCTGGTAGCGCCCATCGGCGGCCTGGCGACCTATCCGTCGATGGTGCTCGAGGACGAATCGCCCGAGCGCGTCGTGTCGGCCGTAGCGCACGAGTGGCTGCACCAGTACCTGATCTTTTATCCACTTGGCGCACGCTATTGGGAGGCCCAGGAGACGCGTGAGATCAACGAGACCACGGCCGAGATGGTTGGTCAGGAGATCGGCACCACGATCGCGGCGCGTTATGGACTGCGGCCCGCGGCCGCACCAGCAGCCGACACACGACCGCAGCCAGCCGCCTTCGATTTCCGCGCCTTCATGCGCGCAACGCGCCTACACACCGAGCAGCTACTTGACGCCGGCCAGATCGACGAGGCGGAGGCGTACATGCGCGCGCGGCGCGACGAATTGCGACCTCGTGGCTACAACATCCGCAAACTGAACCAGGCCTACTTCGCGCTGTACGGCAGCTATGGTGATGGCTTCGCTGCCTCGCCGAAAAACCCGATTCCTGACCTACTACGTCAACTGCGGGAACGAAGTGGGGAGCTGGGCGAGTTCATTGTGCAGGTGCGCGGGGTGACCAGCGTGGCTGAGCTACGCGCCGCCGTGGCGCACGCCGAGCAGCCTGCTTCCTTGCACCGACCCGATCAGGGCAGTATCAGTTGATATGCCATTTCTTCGGCGATCGGTGGCCGTCCTCGTCGTATTTGGTGCGTTAGCGGGGGCAGCTAGCCTGTCCGCTGCGCGCGCGGACGACGCTCTGAACGCCCAACTCCAGCAAATCATTCAACGCAACAACGACGAGCAAGTACAGGCGATCACCCTGGGCAATGCAGCGGTCACGACCGACATCCGCACTGACGATTACGCGCGGCAGGTCACGGGCATCCTGCGCGATATGCTCGACAGCAAGGTTTTTGAGATCGGGCTGATGCAAGTGAGCTGGGGCCCGATCAGCGTCGCGGGCGACGGTAAGAGCGCGACGGTGACCACGTACGAGGCCTGGCGGATCTCGTCCAGGGAAGGCGGCAGCATCGACTACGACCAGGTGCGGAACGACTACGCGTTGGTGCTCGACAACACAACGTGGAAGATCAAGAGTGTCGTTCAAATCGCCGGGACGGTGCCCCCGACCAGCACGCCGGGCACGCCGACCAGCACCCCGTCGCCCTCGCCAACCAGCACGCCTTCGCCTACCCCCACGCCGCAGCCGACGGTAACGCCTACGCCGCTGCCCGAACCGGTGGTCGAGGAGCGCCTGCCAATGCTGGACGATCCGACCGGCGACAACCCGCCGGGCGAGGAGACAATGCCTGCGCCGGGCGAACCACCGCCAGCCCAATAGCTCCCCGGCTGAAACGCGCCGTCCATTTAATGAAACCTTAATTCCGCTTGACCGCCGCGACCCGCGGCGCGTTCAATCGGCGGCGACCGGCCAATCTCGAGGTAGGGAACCGAAACGGCGTGGCTCGGCATCACGAGGAGGAGGTGGACACGAGCGTTTTGGACCGCGAAGTCGATACCGACTGTGCACAGCGCTCGAGGAGCGCTGGTTCCTGCGTGCCGCGCGTCCCGGCGTGGCTCAGCGCGTTCAGAGCAGACCACAAGTGAGGCCTGAATGAAGCGGATTGTTTCACGGATCGCGATCTGCGGAGCCGTCGTAGCAGTGTTGACGACGCTCATCGCCATGCCGGCCACGGCGGCGCCGGCGCCACTCGCGGCGCCCAAAGTCAGCGTCGCCAACCCGGCGCCAGGCGACTATCTCCGCCGCGGTGGGAACTGGGTCGGCGGAGTTGCGTGCGATCCCGACGCGCCGCTCAACGACCCGACCGGTGGTATCGCCAAGGTGTCGATCTTCCTCGGAGATCGCGATACCGCCATCGGAGTGCCGTCGTTCCGCCCGGGTGGGTACTACGGCGCGGCGACCATCGCCGGCACCAACGCGGAGTTCTCGTCCAATGCGGCCATTGCTAGCCGCTTGGGCATTGCCAGCCCCGATGTGTCCATGTGTCGGCAAACCCAGGCTGCATGGCGCGTCCTGCCATCGTCCTTCCGCAAGGGCGTCTGGGACATGAACATCTACGTGCTGGCCAAGAACGGCAAGGAGACGAAGGTCACCATCGCCGGCCTGCGCGTCGACAAGCCCTGATCGCCTAGCAGTCACTTTGGAATCCGCCCACGCCCTCAGATGGGCCGGGCGGATTCTTTCGTGCCAGCCAGATCGTCTTGCCGCTGTACCAGGCGAGCAGCATGCTGAGCAGCAGGCCCAAGGGTCCTTCGCGATAGCCAGCTAGCGTGACATAGCGGCGCCAGAACTCACGCAGCGGCTGACCAACAACCGCCCGCCTGCGCGGACGGCCGAATGTCGCGCGCCAGCGCTGCGCATCGAGCCGGCAGTAGCGCTCCTGCTTGCGGACGAATTCTGCGAGCGAGCGGTAGTTGTGGTGAACGAGGGGGGCCGCCAGATGGCCGACGGCGCCATCGACGATCGGCACCTCGTGTACGACGCGGCGCGGGTCGAAGTGCGCGCTACCGCGTTCGAGCAGGCGCAGCTGATAGTCGGGGAACCAGCCGGCGTGACGTACGACGCGGCCCATCAAGTAGTTGTGGCGCGGAATCCAGAAACCGCGCTGGCCCTGTGGCTGGCCAATTCGCTCCAGGACTTCGTCCCGCAGGTCGGGCATGACCCGCTCATCGGCATCGACGAACAACACCCAGTCACCAGTGGCGAACGCGAGTGCGGCGTCACGTTGTCTCGCAAAGTTGTCGAACATCCGCTCGGCCACGCGTGCCCCACAAGCGCGCGCGAGCTCGCGTGTGCGATCGCGCGTCGCGGCGTCGACGAGCACGAGCACCTCGTCGGCGAAGGCAACGGAGCGCACGCAGTCCTGGATGTGCTGCTCCTCGTCACGGGCGATGATGGCGGCGGTCAGCCGCGGGCTCACGAGACGAGCTGACGAATCGCGGCTATCGCATTGGCCCGACCGGGCGACCGGCGCGCCTCGGCGCGCATCCCGAGCTGGACCAGGACGCGCACAACGCGGTTGTAGAACGGGCCGTAGTAGCGCTGGTAGTAACGCAGTCGACTGCGCCATAGCTGGGCGAACATTGCCTCGGGTCGCTGCCGCGTCGCGGCGCCCGCATGATGCACCACCAGCGCGGCCGGCTGGACCCAGACCTGCCAGCCGCGCGTCCGCGCGCGGCGACACCAGTCGATTTCCTCGACATACATGAAGTAGCCCTCGTCGAGCGGTCCAACGTCCTGCCATGCAGCCCGACGGATCAAGATGCAGGCGCCCAGGGCATAGTCAATTTCCGTTGGCTTGCTGGCCATGACGCGTCCATTGAGCCGTGTCTCCGCCAGACGCGCGACTGGAAACAGATCCAACGCCAGCTGAACCAGGCCAGGGAACCGGAAGGCTGCGCTCTGTGGGCTGCCATTCGGGTAGATCATGGACGGACTGACGGCAGCTGCCCGCGGATGGCGATCGAGCCACTCGAGCAGCGTGTCGAGCGCGCCGGGCGTCAGGGCCGCGTCAGGATTCAGCAGCAGGAGGGTGTGGCCCGTCGCGGCGCAGGCGGCGCGGTTGGTACCTCCGGCGAAACCGAGGTTCGACTCACTGCGAATCAGGTGGACGGCTGGAAAGCGTTTAGCCACGGCGTCAGCACTGCCGTCGGACGATGCGTTGTCCACGACGATTGCTTCGATGTCGGGTTCCTCGATGAGTGAACCAAGGCAGCGCAGCAGTAAATCACGCGTGTTGTAGGAGACGGTGAGGACCGAAACACGCGGCACTGTCAGGAGGAGATTTCGATCCGCACCAGTCCAGCCCCAGCGCTATGGATGGCGATGTTTTCCTGCACCAGACCCGCGAAGAACACGAGCTTATCCTGCTCGTTCACAACCCGGACGCACCCGTGCACGCTGACCTCTCCGCCGGGCTCGAGGTCCCTACCGAATCCCCAGCGATAGGGGTAGGTCGCACTCGACACCTCGGTCCCGCCCGACCAGCTCAGACCGAGCCGCCAGTAGCCGGCGTGTTCGGCGAATCGATGATCCTCGATCGATGCGTAGGTATCAAGTGAGTTGTAGGTGTACCCGGGGTCCGGGCCGAGCGTGCGTAACACCGTTTGGCCGGTGTTGCGGATGCTCGCATCGACGCATACCTGCTCGCCGCGAATGATGCGCAGCGGGCCGATTCGCGTCAGGACGATCGACGCCTCGGGCAGACCCGACTCTTCGACGACCAGCGCCGAGCTACGTTCGACCACGTTGCCGGCGGCGTCACGCGCGCGCACGCCGAGCAGGTAGCCGCCGGTGCGCACCGGCACGCCACTGTTCAGGCCATCCCAGACGATGGATTGCTCGCCGGCCTGCAGCTTGATCTCTTCGCCCATCCAGACGCGGGCGAACTGTCCAGGCGAGGTCTCGCGGTCCAGGAAGGCCGATACGCGGGCATTCTTCGCCAATCGGTAGGTGATGTGGGTGACGTCGTCGCGCGCATCGAAGTTGGGCGAGATATGGTCCGGCAGCAGGGCCAGGTCCGTGACGTCGGGCGCGCTCGTGTCGGCGTCGCGGATCGAGAGCGGTACCTCGGCGTGTTGCGTCTGACCCGTCGAGGCGGCCTCCAGCTGGACGCGGTACTCACCGCTGGGCAGCACGCGGCGTTCGTTCTTGCCCGGCCCCGGCACGGTACCATCGAACTGAAACACATAGTCACCCGGCCGCGGCCGTGGCACGCCATCATGAATCAGCCATTGCTGACCATCGGCCGCCAGAATGCGCGCCGAAACGGTGGCTGGCCCATTCAGGCGATAGTTGACGTCGATGCGGTTGCGCTGGTCGCGCAGCTCGGGCGACAGCGGCGGCGTGGCGCTGCTGACCGGACCAAGCGGCGCCGACCCCGCGCACGCGCTCAAGGTCAATAGCACGACCACCGACACGCCCCCGAACCGCACGAGGCTCAGCCCAAATGAGCGAAGCGAATGCATTTAGGAACTGGTCATCCTGAGCCGATTTCCCCGAGATGTCCTCGTCCTGCTCAGGATGACCCGCTGACGTGGCCTGGTGCAAACCGCACCGCGGTCGTACGTCCGGGTACGACCTGGATCGGAATCGGCGTCGGATCGATGCCCTGGCCGACGACCGTCAGCAGGTAGCGCCCGAGGGGCACATCGACCGCGCCGGCGAAACCGGTGGCATCCGTTTTCCAGGTGCGGTTGCCACCGAGCGAGACGGACACCTCGGGCCGGCCGGGTACGTCGACGAGCACGCCACCCGTCGTGGGGTGCGTCATCCAGACCAGGTCTGGCACCGGCGCCGGTCGGGCAAAGACCGACCGCAGCTGCGCCGCGAATGCCGAGCGGTCGTCGAAGTTGGCGTCTTCGAGGTCGCGCGTCGGTACGGCGTAGCTGTACAGGGCGATACCCAGGGAACCGAGGGCACGCGCACGGGCGAGCTGGGCCAGCGATCCGTCGGCCTCGTTCAAATACGAGCCCAGGCCAAGCGCGACGGCACGCTTGCCAGCGTTGCTCGTCTGCCAGCGTGTCCAGGTATCGAACCATTCGGACTGGTCACCGGTTTCGCGGTAGTAGTCCATCGGCAACAGGTAGTCGACGATGCCTTCCTGCAGCCAGGCACGCCAATCCTGGAGCACTGAGGCGAAGGGCGCCTGTTTCTCCCAGTCACCTGGCCCTTGCGGTCCCTTGCCCCACGTCACGACCGCGGCGGTTACGGCGATATCGGGCCGCAAGGCATGCGCTTCGAGATAGATGCGTCGCACGAGGCCGGTCACCTGCTCGCGCCGCCACGTGATCCATTCGGAATCGCGCGGATCCGGTGGCGACTCGTCCGCGCGCGCATAGGTGGCGTTGAAGCGAGCAACGCTGGTCGCGTTGTAGCCCCAGCGCAGTGGCTGACCCTCGTAGTAGCGCACCTGGTCCAGGTGGATGCCGTCGACATCGTAGTGGCGCAGCAGGTTGACGACGACATCAGTCGTATAGCGGACCACGGACGGATGTCCGGGATCGAGGTAGTACGTGCCCTGCTTGCCGACGCCTGCCCAGGTCTCTCCATCGTCGCGCAACATGAGCCACGAGTCGGCCGCGGCCGCGGTTGGGCCATGCACGTTGAAGGCATGGTTGGGCGCCTGAGGTGCGCTGTCGCGTTCATGCCAGATTGGTAATGTGGCCACCCACGCGTGCACTTGCAGGCGCTGCGGCCCCTGGTGTGCCTGGCGCAGCAGGTAGGCGAGCGCGTCGAAACCGGGCGTCAGATCGGGATCCTCGGCGGGCGGTTCGATCGACTGCAGGTAATACGCGTCGCCGCGTCGGCGGACCTGCACGAAGAGCGCGTTCAAGTTCGCGGCGCGTGCCCAGCGGATGAGATCGTCGACCTGGCCGGGGGTCTTGAAGCCGTCGTGAAAAGCATCCGCCCACACCGCGCGCAGCTCGGGCGGGTCGAGCAGGTCGGCGCTCGAGGTCTCGGCCGCGCGCAGGGTGCCCGGCACTAGAACAAGTGCTGTGACCAGCAGGAATGCCGCGGCGCGACGCAGTCGGGGCATGAGCTCCACGTCAGTGGCGCACGGCATGCTAGGCGGGCCAGGTAGTGCGCGGCAACATGCCACGGCACTACGGGCGCATCACGCTACTATCGGTGCTGGCATGGCCGACGCTTTTCCGCTCTCGGGTCCGAGCGTCACTGCCACCCGACATCGACCGGCCACGCCGGTTAGAAGGTAGGTTGGCGTGAACACCGAGCTGCTATACGCGACCGACGCGTATCTGCGCAGCTTCAACGCCCGCGTAGACTCGGTCGACGGCGACGGCGTGATCCTCGATCGGACGGCCTTTTACCCGACCGGCGGCGGGCAGCCGCATGACGTGGGCAGGTTGACGTGGGCCGGTGGTACGGCATCGGTCGCGGAGGTGCGCAAGCAAGGCGGCTCGGTCGTTCATCGGTTGGAAGGCGAGATGCCACAGGTTGGCACCGTCGTTCAGGGTGAGATCGAATGGCAGCGGCGCTACGCGCTGATGCGCCACCACACCGCGCTGCACTCTATGAGTGGCGTGATCTATCAGCTGTTTGGCGCGACCGTCACGGGCGGCCAGATGTATCCCAATCGGGCACGCATGGACTTCCTGCTGCCCGATCTGTCGGCTGCACGCTTGCAGGCGATCGAGGCGCGCACCAATGAGCTCCTGGCAGAGGGCCATCCCGTGTCGATTGTGATCCTGCCGCGAGCCGAGGCCTTTGCCATTCCAGACTTGATTCGGACCAAAGTCAATCTTCTGCCCGAAGGTATCGAGCAGATACGCGTCGTGAACATCGAAGGCATCGACCAGCAGGCCGACGGTGGCACCCACGTCGCCAACACGCGTGAAGTGGGGCGCGTTCGGATCACCGGCTCGGAGAACAAGGGCAAGGGCAACAAACGCATCGAGATCGCGCTGGACGCCATATGAGCGGGCTGGACCTCGAACCGATCGAAAGCTGGGCGCGCGAAGAGCTCGAGCGCAAGAACGCGGCGCGCGAGCAGGTGCTGCGCTGGTCGCGCGAAATGGTCCGCGCGTGCGCAAATTCGATTCGAGCCGTTCACCGGCGCGAATTCGATCAGGCCGAAGCGCTGCTGGGCGAAGCCAATGCGTTGAACACTCGCATCTGCACGACCCTCGAGGACATGGCCGACATCTACTGGACTGGCTATGTCCAGGACGCGCAAAAGGAGCTGGTTGAGGCGTGCGCCACGTTTGCGCTGGTCAAAGGCGGGCCACTGCCCGATCCGCGCGCGCTAGCGATTGCGCCAGGACCGTTTCTCAATGGCCTGGCCGAAGCGGTAGGCGAGCTGCGGCGGTATACGCTCGATCTGCTGCGCCGCGGCGAGATGGCAGGCTGCGAGCGACTGCTCGAAGCCATGGATGAGATCTATGCGCTGCTGGTGACGATCGACTATCCGGATGCCCTCACCGCGGGCTTGCGCCGCACCACAGACTCGACGCGTGGCATCGTCGAAAAGACGCGTGGTGACCTGACTCTCGCCTTACGTCAAGAAACGTTGAGTCAGGCGCTGCGCGCGGCGGAGCGGCAGTTGGCGAACCGTTCGGACAGCCGATAGAATATCGCTCATTCCACCCGGGTCCCGTGGTGTAGCGGCCCAACATGCGTCCCTGTCAAGGACGAGACCGCCGGTTCGAATCCGGTCGGGACCGCCAGAAGATTCCTGAAAAGTGCGCGATGGAATCAGCCGATACCGTTCTGTTAGACTGCTGCTCATAGCGCCGCGTCCAGTTGGGTCTGGCTGTGCGCTGTGAGACCACCAGGGTTGACAACGGAGCCTGAATGCGCGGGGTCCACACTTCAGGCGCGTAGCCCTGAATGTTGGTGTATCTTTGCACGGACTGCCAGCCCAGGCGGCGCACGAACGACGTGGAGAGGACACTGGCTTGTACACCCCGTGCACCCTCGGATGGTGAAGGACAAACAACTTTGACGAGCCGTATGGAGCACGTTTGGGACGGTCGCTAAAAGACGAGCTGCTGCGGCAGTTCGCGGCGCTGCAAGAGGCGGGGCTGGCGCCCACCGAAGTGCCCCAGGAGGACGAGACGCCGCTCGTCGTCGTCGAGTCCGCGCCGCGCGGCCGGGCCGCACGCCCGAGGCGGGAAAGTGTCGATCGCTATCTCGAGGACGAAGAAGCAAACGGGTTCGATCGCGACCGTCGGCGTGGTGCGCCACGGCGTGAGCATCGAGGCGGCGAAGGTGACGCTGGCGCCCGAGATCGCCGCCGCAGTGGCGGCCCGAATGCAGCGCGCGGTCGGGGTCGAGGTCGCCCCGGCGAGTTCGAACCAGATCTGGCGGCACCGAGCACACCAGGTCTGAGCGGTGACCGTCCAGGCCTGCGCGGACCACGACCAGGTGGCCCGCCCATGGGTGGCCCACGGCCGCCGTTCCGTCCGGGCATGGGTCCGCCGCGACCAGGCATGGGTTCACCGCGTCCAGGTGGCCCACCAGGCCGCACCGCCATGCTCCAGCAGCGTGCCGATCAGCGCCGCCGAGACGAAGAAGACATCGCCGAAATGCGTCGCCTGCTGGGCGAGTTCAGCGGCGGCCAGGAGATCGACGATCAGTGGATGGAGACGTTCAGTCGCGCCCTGGCCGAAGAGACCGGCGCGCTGCCGCCGCCACATATCGTCGTCGAGGCAATCAAGCAGTCACAAAGTGCCGACGCACGCAAGATCGGCGACGCCGTACGCGCGCACTACCGACGGCCGCGGCCACGCCCGCCCATGGGCCCGCCGCCGCAGTCCCCGGTTCCCGCCTCCGCCTGACGGCGGCGATGCGCCGCGCCCGTGAAGATCGTCTCCGTCGCGCAGATGCGCGCCGTGGAGGCGGCGGCGTTCGCCGCGGGCATTACCGAAGCGCGCCTCCAGGAACAGGCGGGCCACGCCGTGGCCGAGGAGGTCGAGCGCCGACTCGAGCCAGGCGAACGCGTCGTCGTGCTCGTCGGGCATGGCAACAACGGGCGTGACGGCGGAGTAGCCGCCGAGTGGTTGGCACGGCGCGGTATCGCCGTTGAGCTGGTGCTGGCACCACGCCACGCCATAACGTCAGCCGAGCTCGAACGCCTACGCGAGCTGGGTGCCAGCACCGTGCCTGCCGAAGACGTCGAGGACGTGCAGCGGGCATTGAAGGCAGCGGATGTGGCCATCGACGCGCTGGCCGGCATCGGCACGCATGGTCCGCTGCGCGACCCGCTGGCGGCGCTTGCCAGGCTGCTGAACGATGCGGACGGCACGTACGTCGTGGCGTTGGATGTGCCGAGCGGCATCGACGCGGACGCCGGCACGGTGCCCGGCGACGCTGTGCGGGCTGACCTGACCGTGACCCTGGGCGCCATCAAGCAGGGCTTGCTCAGGTTTCCTGCCGCGGAACTAGTCGGCCAGCTCGTTGCGCGCGACATCGGCATCCCGCTCGGCGCGCAGCTCGACCTACCGTACACCGTGCTCGACGTCGCCGGGTTTGCGCCACCACGGCCCATGGATGCGCACAAGTATTCGTTCGGACGTGTCCTGGTCCTAGCCGGCTCGGATCACTTTCTGGGTGCGCCCGTTTTGTGCAGCGGTGGTGCACTGCGCGTGGGCGCCGGCTTGGTCACGGTTGGCTCGACGGCCAGCGTGCGGATGACGGTCGCCGCGCACCTGCCTGAGGCAACGTTCACGATCCTCGACGTCGATCACGATCTCTCGGCGGCAGCACCTTATTTGAGCACGCACAACGCACTGGTCATCGGTCCCGGCCTTGGCCGTGGCCCTGCGGTCACTGGCTTCGTCGCCGACGTGTTACGTCAACGACAGGGCGGCGCTGTGGTCGATGCCGATGCGCTCTTCGCGCTGTCAGAAGTGTCGCACTGGCAGGCACTGGTTGGGCCGCACACGATTCTGACGCCGCACGCGGGCGAGCTCGCGCGCCTGACCGGCGGTGCGCTGCCCGATGAACCCCTCTGGCTAACGGCCGGCCGACTGGCCAAACTTTGGGGATGTGTGCTGATCGCCAAAGGTCCGTTCACGTGCGTGGCGGAGCCGAATGGGCAGGTCTCCGTGTGGCCGCGGGCAAATCCTGCGCTGGCGACCGGTGGCACTGGCGACGTGCTGGCGGGCGTCTGTGGCGGCCTACTGGCGCAGGGCTGCTTGCCGGTCGATGCGGCGAGACTCGGCGTTGGCGTGCACGCGCTGGCCGCGGAGCGGCTCACGACCCGCCGCCACTGGCGCACGCTCCTGGCGAGCGACCTGTTCGAGGAGATTCCGGCCGTGCTGGGCGAGCTGGCTACTCGGCCCCGATAACGTCGATCTTCCAGTCGCCGTTGTCCTCGTCCTGGCGCCCGTTGGCCGCGTAACGGCGCAGGTTGAACGTGACGCGACCCTGTTCGAGTGGTTCGCTCGCCGGCCAGCCGTCGGTCTGCACCTCGAGCAGCACGGTCTGCGTGTTGGGATCGACGCGCGTCACGGTGATCCCTGGACCGGCATGATCGCGCAGCCAGGCGGCGGCGCCAGCACGGTCGAGTACCTGCCCACCCGCGGGCGTGGACAGCGAGACGCGGTCGAGCAGCAGGCTTTCGACATCCGGCAGGTTGGCGCTGGCCACGATCGAGCGCATCTCGCGCTGGATCTGCGCAATCTCGTCTTCGGTCAACTGGCGACCACCTGGCTTGGCCGACGCCGCGGCTACGGGCGATCTCGACACCGCCGGACCGCTCGACGGTGACGGACTGGCATCACGCACCGGTGTCGGAATTGGCGTCCGCACCGAGCGCGTGAGTGTCGCCGCCGCGCCAGGCACGGGCGTCGGCTCCGCCCCGAGCAGGGTCGAGCAACCCGTGCTCACGAGCGTAGCGAAGGCGGCGAGCAGCACGAGCACCGGCAGTCCGCGCCGACCAGTCACGAATCGAGTCTAACCGTATGTGGGGCGGCGGCCCCCGAACTTGCTAGCGCAGGTAGTCGCGCAGCTTCTTGGAGCGACTCGGATGGCGCAGCTTGCGCAGCGCCTTGGCTTCGATCTGGCGAATGCGCTCGCGCGTCACGCCGAATTCGCGGCCGACCTCCTCGAGCGTTCGCTGGCGACCGTCATCCAGGCCAAAGCGCAGGGCGATAATGCGGCTCTCACGCTGCGAAAGTGAGCCGAGAACGTTGTGCACGGTGTCGCGCAGCAAGGCTTGTGATGCTTCCTCGATCGGCGAGACGGCCTCGGCGTCCTCGATGAGGTCTCCCAGCTGGCCGTCCTGGTCATCGCCGATTGGCGCAGCCAAACTGACCGGGTGGCGGGCGGCGCGGCGGGCCTGCATCACGCGTTGCGCGGCCCGTTCGAGCTCATCGCGCATGGGCGATTGCAGCCGCCACACCTCGAACAGCGCGCCGGTCTTGAGGATCTCGCGTCGACGCATAACCGGATCCTCGTGCAGCGAGGTGGCATCGATCGCCAGCTCCGCCTCGAACCACTCGGTCACAAGCCCCATCGCCAATGCGATCTCAGCGGCCGATGGCTCGCGGCCAAGCTCCTGGATCAGATCGCGTGAGACGTTGGCCAGGCGGTTGATGACTTCGGTCATGTGCACCGGCACGCGGATCGTACGCGCCTGATCGGCGACCGCCCGTCCAACTGCCTGACGAATCCACCACGTGGCGTAGGTGCTGAACTTGAACCCACGTCGATGGTCGAACTTCTCGACCGCGCGCATCAAGCCGAGGTTGCCTTCCTGAATCAGATCGAGCAGCGCCAGGCCGCGCCCGAGATACTTTTTGGCGACACTGACCACGAGGCGCAAGTTCGATTCGATCAGCCGACGTTCGGCGCGTTCGCCGCGCGCGTGCATGTCGTCGAAGAATTCGGTCAGCTCGTCTTCGCACTCCGCGACGACGAGGCGCTGCCATAGACACGTCGGCGTTGGCGGCTCGTTGGCCGAGTCACCGCCCAGCAGGCTCAGGACCGCTGGCGCAAATAGCCGAGTGTCGATCGAGAAGCGGACGATGAGGGCCTGTGAGGCGCTGGCGTCGAGTCCGACGTGCGCACCGAGGGTACTGCCCAGATCAACATCCGGCACGAAGTCGAGACGCTGGCGGACCGCGGTCGACTGCAGCAATTGCGAGACGTCTTCAATCTTCTCCATCTGGCTGAGCACTTCAGCCAGCGCGCGGCGCTCGTAGAACCGTTCGTACAGGCGGACCGCGATGCCGGTGCCGGTGGGTTGGCCACCTTCGGCGCCAGCGAGCTCAGCTCGAACCTCGTCCAGGCAGATCATTTCCTCCATGCGGCAGGCGAGCATGCGCTCGTCGGCTGCCGTCAGTAGGTTGACCTCGTGGATCTCACGGAGGTAGGTCCGAAGCGGATCGTCGCCGCCATCGTCCTCATCGGGAAGGGGTTCAGGAAGGACGATGGTGGGGGAAAGTCCGAGGGTGTCCTCCTCGAACAATACCGGCGCGACCGGATCCCCGGCCTCCGTGGTCAGATGCATAGACGGCTCCTTCGCCGGACATGAAGTGAGCGTAGCCGCGGGCACGGCCGACTCGAAGTCAATGGGCGCTGACGCGGCTGGCTCAAAGCCAACGGGTATCGGGGCAACGTGAAGAACGGCGGCAATGGGACCTGCGGCTGTGTCATTGCGGGGCCCGGTGGCCGGGCCGAATTCTAGCCGCAAATCGCGCGAGCGACAACGTGATGTTGATGTAACGAATCGTTCCTGGCTCGCAGCCGCGTCCGTGCTTATAACAGCGCGCCCTCCGAATGTCTGCTTTCTCGTCGCGTTACGCGTTTGTCCTGCTCGGTCTGCTGGCGAGTCTGTTGCCCCAGCTGGCAACTGCTGCGTCACCCGAAGCGCGACCCGTACTCGCTTATTACTACGCGTGGTGGGGTCCCGGCGACTTCGATCGCACGCTGTACAAGCCCGGCAGTGCCTACAACTCGGACGACGGGGCGATCATCGAGCAGCACGTTCAGCAGGCACGCTCGGCCGGCATCGACGGGTTCGTCATGTCGTGGTACGGCAACGGCGATCGAACGGACGCGAACCTCGCGCGCCTGCTTGACATCGGCCAGAAGTCAGGCTTCAAAACGACTATTCATTTCGAGACGCCCAAGTTCTGGGGCGTCGACGACACCGTTGCCCAGCTCCAGGCCTTCTACGCGAACCGGATCAATCATCCGGCGATCCTCCGCTATGGCGATCGGCCCGTAATCTTCTTCTGGCGTTCGAGCACGTACGACAACGGCACGTGGAGCTCCATCCGCGGTCAGGTCGATCCCGAGCACCGTGCCGTCTGGATTGCCGACGGAGACGACTTTGGCATCCTGGCCGGTGACGCGTGGGACGGCATCAGCCCGTACGCGATTGCCTGGTCGGCCAATCCGTCCCGCCAACTCCCTAGTTGGGCGGCCAAGGCGGCCGCGGTGGCACCGGACAAACTGTGGATCCCGCCCGTTTCACCAGGCTGCGATGACGCGGCGGCACGTGCGGTTACCTGCGCGCGTGACCGCGGAAACGGCGCCTACTATCAGGCGACCTGGGATGGCGCACTGGCTTCGAATCCTTCGTGGGCGGTGATCGTGAGCACGTTCAACGAATGGATGGAGTCGACTCAGATCGAGCCGAGCGTCCAGTACGGCGATCAGTACCTGAACATGACGCGCGAGAACGCTAACGCCTTTCGCGCCGCGTTCTAACGGAGTATTGTTCTCCGAACTTACGCGGTAGCCGCGGCCGCGAAGCTTGGAAGGGAGCCGTGCTCATGCCACGACTCAGGCTCGCTGCAGCGCTCGCGCTCGCGCTTGTATTTACCGCGCCACCGACCAGCGCCCAGAACCAGAACCGCGTGGTGCTGGCCTACTACTACTCGCTGTGGGATCCGGACAACTTCAATCTGCCCGCGTTCCAGCCTGAGGAGGCCTACAACTCAGACGACGGCGCGGTCATGGAGCGGCACGTGCGCCAGGCGCGCGAGGCGGGCATCGATGGCCTGGTCGTGTCCTGGCTCGGCAACGGCGATCGGACCGATCGCAACCTGATCCGGCTGCTCGATATGGGCCAGCGCTCGGGACTCAAGATGACCATCCAGGTGGATACGCCGCTCTTCTGGGGCGTCGAAGATACCACCGCTCAGCTGCAAGCCTTCTACGAACAGCGGATCGATCACCCGGCGATGCTCACATACCAAGGCCGCCCAGTGATCTTCTTCTGGCGCGTGAGTACCTACGACAACGGGACGTGGAGCGCCATTCGTGCCCAGGTCGACCCAGGTCGACGAGCGCTGTGGATTGCCGACGGCGACAACCTCGGCCTGGTCGCGGGCGATGCCTGGGATGGCATCAGTCCATACTCCATCGCGTGGTCAGGCGATCCCATTGGGCAGCTTGGCCGTTGGGGCGCCAACACGCAGTCGATTGCCCCCGAGAAGCTCTGGATCCCGCCCGTCTCGCCAGGCTGCAACGACGCCGCCGTGCGCGCGCTGACCTGCTATCGCGAGCGTGGCGGTGGGTCGTACTACCAGGCCACATGGGACGGAGCGATCGCCTCGAACCCGTCCTGGGCGGTTATCGTGAGCACGTTCAACGAGTGGATGGAGTCGACGCAGATCGAGCCGAGCGTCCAGTACGGCACGCAGTACCTGGAGATAACACGCCAGAACGCGGACGTATTTCACGCCGCACCGTAGCGGACCGCCAGCTCTTCGCCGAGCAGCGCTTTGGCCACGCCTGGACGCCATCGCGCTTCGACGTCACGCGCGCACGACGTCTGCGCTCACTCCTTCGCGCGCGTCCGTCAGGGCGCCTGCTGGACGTTGGCTGCTACGATGGCCAGTTCATCACACGCGCCCTGGAGGCCACTGGCGTGGTCGGCGTGGACGTTTCGGGCGTGGCCCTGCGGGCGGCGCAAGCGCGCGGCCTTCGGGCGGTTCGATCTCAAGTGGAAAGCGGACTGCCATTTGCCGATGGGGTCTTCGCGACAGTTGTGGCAGCTGAAGTCATCGAGCATGTCTTTGACACGCAAGGGGTCGTGGACGAGCTCGCCAGAGTCACCGCACCAGGCGGGTGGGTGGTCATCACCACGCCGAACCTGGTGGCCCTGAGTGGGCGAGCGCAGCTTGTGCTTGGCCGCTCACCGCACAACGTGGAGTTCGACGCCAGTTCGGGAACCGCGGGTCACATTCGGTACTTCACGTTCGGCACGCTCGAGCTGGTGTTGCGCCGGGCGGGCCTGCGGCCGTTGGGCCGCTGGACGAACGTCGCCCACTTTTCGGTGCTCGGCTCGAGCGAGCTGGTCGGGCGGGTGCTGCCCGGACTCGGCCACACGCTGATCAGCGTGGCCGAGAAATGATCGGATGCGGCTCATTCTGGCGCATAGCCACGCAAACACCCTGGGTGGCGGCGAACGCTCGGTGCTCGAGCTGGCGCACGGTCTCAGCCAGGACCATGATGTGCGCCTGTTGCTGGGCGGCTTCGACCCGCGGCGAACGTATCCCGAGCTGGCGAGGTTCGCCCATCGACGCGTAGGTCGCCTGGGATGGCCGCTGCTGCGCGTACGCGCAGACGCCATTGTGACCAACAGCTTCGGCTCGAATCTATTGGCGTTTCGCAACGGCGCGCAACTCTCCTACTGGGTGCATTCAACGCGCAGCATCTTCCTACGCAGCCAGGCCACGCCGGACCTGGTCATACGCCGGGCAGTCGACTGGCTCGCGGTGCGCCGCGCGGCGCGGTTGGTCGCCAACAGCCAGTTCACGGCGCGCAAGCTGCGCGAGCTGTACGGCCGCGACGCCGACGCGGTCGTCTACCCTGGCGTGGACCTGCAGCTGTATCACCCCGGCGCGGTCCGTGGCGGGTACGCCATCACCGTCGGCCGACTATCGCCGGAGAAGGGCCTCGAGCGGCTGCTGGAGGTGTGGCGCGACCTTCCGGAGGTGCCACTCCACGTCATCGGCGGCGGCGATCCGCACTACCTGCGTGAGCTACGCGCGCTGGCGCCGCGGGGCGTCACGTGGCGTGGTCAGCTGCTGCCCGTGGACGTGGCCGAACTGCTGCGCGGTGCCTCGGTCGCCGTATTCGCCGCGCACGGCGAGGAATTCGGCCTGGCACCCCTGGAAGCCATGGCCAGCGCAGTACCAGTCGTGGCCTGGCGCGACGGTGGACTCGCCGAGACCATCGTCGACGGACAGACTGGCTTTCTGGTGGACGATGCCGTGACGTTTCGTCATCGGCTGCGCTTGTTGCTGCACGATGCGCCGCGGCGGGAGACGTTTGGCGCCGCGGCGCGGGCGCGGGCAGAGCAGTTCAGCTGGCAACGGACCGTCGGGGCTATGGCCGAGATCTGCGCTTCTCTGGCCGGCCGGCCCGATCGAGCACCACTGAGGTAACTCTCGCCGCCTCGCCCCAGGTGAATTGAGCTGCGCGCGCAGGACCGAGCGCCCGTAGTCGCTCGGCGTCGCCGAGGGCGCGCTCGAGGCCGTGCGCGATGTCGGCTACATCCAGCGGCTCGACCACGATCGCCGCCTGGGCGACGATCTCGGGCAAGGAGCCGCGATTGCTGGCGACCAGCGGTGCGCCGCACGCGAGCGCCTCCAGTGCGGGCATGCCAAAGCCTTCGTACAGGCTGACGATGGCCACGCAGGCGGCACCACTGTACAGCGCGGGCAGATCCTCGCTGGGCACGTAGGCCAGGCGGCGTACACGATCTCCGACGCCCGTTTGCGCAATGGCTGCCTCGACTGCCTCCCCGCCAAACGTGGTCATCCCGCCTAGCGCCAACTGGACATCGCCTGGCAAGTGGGCAACGGCGTGGATCAGACGCGGCAGGTTCTTGCGTGGTTTGACCGTGCCGAGGTGTAGGACATACCGGCCGGTCAATCCGAATTTAGTTCGGACCCGCTCGACTTCGGACTGTGGGGCCGGTTGAAACGCTGCGTCGACCGCGGGATAGGCCACGTCGATCCGCGCGGGATCGGCGCCATACAGTCGAACCAGGTCACGCTTGCTGGCCTCCGAGATCGTCAGCAGGGCAGTTGCGCGCCGAACGTGGCGGCGTATCGCCCACTCGACGTACAGCCATTCAGGCACCGTGTGCGCGCGCGGAAAGAAGCGGTGTCCAACGTCGTACACGACCACCACGCTGCGCGCAGGACAGATCAGCGGCAGCACGTGGCTGGGCACGAAGAGCACGTCGGGCGGCGCCGAAAGCATCTCCCGACTGAGACCGAGCTGCGTCCAGAGGCGCGGCAGCCGAATGACCTTGGTGCTCACCCGCGGACGGTCGGGCAGCAGCCCGGGCTCGAGTGCTTGGCTCAGGTACAGCTTGAAATCGTACCCATCGTCCCGCGCTAGTACATGGCGCAAGACCTGAAGTGAATAGTTCTCCGTGCCCGTGCGCTGACGGCGGGTGATACGACTGGCGTCGATGCCGATCAGCACGAAGGTCGATATACCATCCACTTCATGGCGGCTGCACAGCCCGTGAGCCTGAATGTGCTGGATCTGTCGCAGAACTGGGACATCAACACGCCAGGCTTCGCTCGCTACGACGGTCCTACGATCAAATGGGTCAAACGCGTCGCGTTCGAAGGTGTGGGTGGTATGGAGATCACCTCAACCTTGCACGTCGGTACGCATCTGGACGCGCCGAATCACTTCATCACCAATGCGCGCGGCATCGGCGAATTGCCGATCGGCTTCCTGGTCGGGCCAGCGTGCGTGGTCGACCTGCACAAGATGGGCCTCGGCGACTACCAGATCTACGGACCCGAACACTTCGAACGCTGGGAGCAGCAGACCGGGATCACCATCGAGCGCGGCGACATTCTCGTGATCCACACTGGCTATCACCGCTTCTATCCGGCGAACTGGACCGCCTCGTGTGGCCCTGTCGAACCCGACGAGACGCGCTACTTCATCAAGCACCCTGGGCCGACGCGGGCGTTCGCCGATTGGGTGAAAGCGCGCGGCATCCGCTGGTTGGCCGTCGACGCGGGCAGCGCCGATCATCCCATGAACACCGTCATTCGCCAGGTGCGGCCGGATCTGGCCAAGAAGTGCGCGGCCGCACTTGGTCGACCGCTCGAGGAGATCTGGCCAGACGACGACATCCAGGTCATGCACTACGACCTGTTCCCGCATGAGATCATCCACATCGAAAACGCCGGCGGTGAGATCGACCGTGTGTTGGACCAGCGGGTCACCGTGGGCTGCTTTCCGTGGCGGTTCATGGGCGGCGAGGCCGCTTTCTGTCGCTTCGTGGCTTTCGTCTAGCCGTCAGCGGTCAGCAGTCAGCCGTCAGTGACGAGCACTCTTCTCCTAAAGACCTCCCGTCAGGGAAATTTATCCGGGTCGCGTGGGCACGGCGGCGTATGCAACAGCGGCACCTGCTGAAACCTGATCGCTGATGGCTGAAAGCGTCGTGCTGAAAGCTGATCGCTGATGCCTGAAAGCGTCGTGCTGAAAGCTGATCGCTGATGCCTGAAAGCTTCGTGCTGAAAGCTGATCGCTGATGCCTGAAAGCTTCGTGCTAAAAGCTGATCGCTGATGGCTGACGGCTCCGTCCGTGGCACAGTCCGCCACAAGGCGTACGCCGATTCGGTGACGCTGCTGCAGGTGACGTCCACGGTGGCCAGCCTGAGCGGCGTGCTCGACGCGTCGCTAGTCATGGCGACCGAGCTGAACCGCGAGGTGCTGCGCGAATCTGGCTTGCTGTTCGCCGAGGCGTCGGCGGCCGGTCCGAACGACCTGGTCATCGCCATCCGAGGTGAAGATGCGGCCGCGGCCGATGTGGCGTTGCAGGCGGCCGAAAGGCTCCTGGCAGAGCGGCGACCGACCGCGCAAACGGACACCGCCCGGCAAGTCCCGAGATCAATCCGCAGCGCTCGCCGCAATGAACCAGCGGCCAATCTAGCAGTGATTTCGGTGCCAGGGCCGTATGCCGCCGCCGAGGCTCGCCAGGCACTCGCCGAAGGCATGCACGTGTTCCTGTTCTCAGACAACGTCTCGCTCGAAGACGAGATCGAGCTGAAACAGCGAGCGCGCGATCAGGGCCTGCTGGTCATGGGCCCCGACTGCGGCACGGCCATCCTCAATGGGGTTGGGCTCGGCTTTGCCAACGTGGTTCGCCGCGGCCGCATCGGCCTGATCGGCGCCTCGGGCACGGGCATTCAGGAAGTCAGCTGCCTGCTCGATCGAGCCGGCGCGGGCATCAGCCATGCCATCGGCACCGGCGGCCGCGACCTGCACGAACAGGTCGGCGCCATCACCACGCTGCAGGCGCTCGACCTGTTGAGCGCTGATCCGGGCACCGACTCCATCGTGCTCATCTCGAAGCCACCCGCGCCAGCCGTTGCGCACACCGTGCTCGAGGCCGCGGCACACATCGGCAAGCCGGTTGTCGCCTGCCTGCTCGGCGCCGCGCTCGAGCCGCCAGCCGGCGTACAGGTCGCCACGAATCTGTACCAGGCCGCCCGCCTCGCGGCTCCCAACGCGGCATGGTCCAGCATCGGGCCCGAGAGCCTGCCCAAGCTGCGCCGACACGAGGGCCAGGATCAGGTGCGCGCCCTGTACTGTGGCGGCACGCTGTGCGAGGAGGCCGAGCTGGCCGTCGGCCACGATGGCGGCCATCAGTTCATAGACTTCGGCGACGACCGCTACACCCGTGGCCGGGCGCATCCGATGATCGACCCGACCCTGCGTAATCAAGCGATCGCATCGGCGCTTCATGACCCCGCGGTGGCAGTTTTGCTGCTGGACGTGATTCTTGGCTACGGAGCGCACGCCGATCCAGCAGGTGCCCTGGCCGGCGCAGTGTGCGATGCCGGCCGGTCGGTAGCGGTCGTGGCGCATGTCGTGGGCACCACCGGCGACCCGCAGGGGTTGGCGCGCCAGGAGCAGACGCTGCGCGAGGCTGGCGTCGAGCTGTTTGGCTCGAACCATCACGCGGCCGTCGCCGCCGGCCTGCTCGTGGAGCGCGCGTGAACCTGCTCGATGGGGAACTGCGCGTCGTCACCTCTGGCGCGGCCATGTTCGCCGACACGCTGGCTGCCCAGGGAGTGGCGGTCGAGCGCGTGGAGTGGCTGCCGCCAGCTGACGGGGATGCCGACCTGGCGACGCTGCTTGCACGGACCTGGCGCAGCGAAGTCGATGCCGCCAACCAGACCGCGCTTGGGCGGGTGCTCGAGGCGCAGCCAGTCCTGGTCGATGTCCGGCCCGCCGGTGAGGTGGTGCCGGGTATGACGCGCGACATGGTGCTGCACGCTGGGCCGCCGATTAGCTGGGAGCGTCTGAGCGACCCGGTGCGGGCGGCCGCGGTCGGGGCCATGCTGCACGAGGGCCTGGCGCCGGACGAGGCGACCGCCGAGCGCCTGGGCAGCGGTGCCGAGGTGCGCCTCGAACCGTGTCATCACCATCGGGCCGTTGGCCCGATGGCAGGTATGACGACCTGGTCTATGCCTGTCCTGGTGGTCGAAAACCGTGCCACTGGAACACGCGCGTACTCGAACTTGAACGAGGGGCTCGGGCGCGTTCTGCGCTATGGCGGACTCGGACCCGATGTGTTGGAGCGGCTGGATTGGATCAGGCGCGTGCTTGGGCCGGCCATGGGTTCGGCGCTGCGCGCGTTGCCGGATGGGATCGACCTGCGTGGGTTGATCGCCCAGGCGCTACACATGGGTGACGAATGTCATAACCGTAATCGTGCTGCCAGCGCTTTGCTCATCAAAGCGTTGGCGCCCGGGATCGCCGCCCTTGATATACCCCCCAACGACCGTCGCCAGGTCCTGGCATTTGCCGCCGGCAATGAGCACTTCTTTCTCAACGTGGGCATGGCCGCCTGCAAAGCCGCGATGGACTCCGCCCATGGCGTGCCTTTCAGCTCACTGGTGACGACGATGGCGCGCAACGGCACCGAGTTTGGCATCCGCGTGAGTGGCCTGGGCGATCGGTGGTTCACGGGGCCATCGCAGGTCCCGCGCGGGCTGTACTTCGCAGGTCAAAGCGCTGACGACGCGAACCCCGACATGGGCGACTCGGCGATCACCGAGACCGCTGGCCTGGGCGGTTTCGCCATGGCCGCCGCGCCGGCCATCGTCCAGTTCGTCGGTGGTGTGCCCCAAGACGCGGTCATGTACTCGCAGCGCATGTACGAGATCACTCTGGGCGAAAGCTCAGCCTATTCCCTGCCCATCCTGAACTTCCGCGGCACGCCCACGGGGATCGACCTCCGCCTGGTCATGCACACAGGCATCCTGCCCCAGATCAACACCGGCATCGCCTCGCGCCGAGCAGGCGTGGGCCAGATCGGCGCGGGCCTGGTCAACCCGCCGCGCGACTGCTTCGTCGATGCCCTACGCGCCTTCGCCGCGGCGCTCCCCGGTGAGAGGGTGAGTGGCACAGCGCTTGCGCTAGGGGTGCGTGAAGACGGAGGAACAAAATCTTCATGATTCTCACGATCCTTGTCATCTTGCTCCTCCTGGCGCTGTTCTCAGGTGGCTACGGTTCGCGCCGCGGCTGGGGTTACTACGGCTGGTCGCCGATGGGTCTGCTGATCCTGATCGTGCTGATCCTGGCCTTGACGGGCAACCTCAACTTCTAATAGCGAGCGCTCGTAGCACGCGAGCGCCGTCCGAACCACCAATAGGTACGAGGCTCATCGCGGCCATCGCGATGTTGCTCACCAGCACGACGAGCAAGAACGTATCGAGTGCGCCCTCGCTGCCCAGCGCAACCCGCGCGCAAGCGGCGAGGGCGGCCAATCCCAGGTTCATCACCGGGCCAGCCAAGGCAACGTGCGCCTCGTCATGACGCGCGTTGTCGAGCACCGTTTCAGCGACGAAGCCATGGAACACGATCCGCGCCGAACGCCCGGCGGCCAGCACATGGCTGAGCTCGTGGAGCAGCAGTGCGGCTTCGCCAGCCAGGACAACGGCGACACTGGTTAGCCAGCGCGTCTCAGGCGCCCACAATGGAAAGCGCACGGGCAGCACCGAGTGACCGAGCAATACCGTGCCGAGCACGACGACGGGCGCCCAGCGCCAATGGAACGCCAGCTCAATCGTGTGCAGATGCAGGCGCAGCGACAAGGCTGCCTACTCTATCGACCAAAGACGAGGCCGCCAAGCCGCGTTATCAAGATGTAATCCCTTAGGATTGAGAGGCCATGCGGGCGCTGATGGCTGTGTTGCTGTTGGCTGTGCCGCTGCTCGTGATCGTGTCTTTGCCGCGATTGTTCGAGCTCGCCGGCAGCGTGCCAGGCATTGCGCCGGCACCCGTTGCCAGTGTCCCAACGCCGTTCCGGCTGGCCGATCCGACGCCGGTGGCCCAGCGCTTTGCCGCGCTCGAAGAGCAGCCGCCGCCAACGCTGGCGCCAGCCGCGACGCCAACCCCGGCCCCGAGACCAACGCCCACCGGCGAACGGGTCATCGTGACCAATACCGGCGGCATTGGCGCGGTGTTACGCGCCGAACCCGTCAGCGGCCGTCAGGTCGCATCGCTGCGTGAGCAGCTGGAGCTCACTGTGTTGGAGCGTCGCACTGTGGGCGGCGCAGAGTGGCTGCGCGTACGCACCGCCGAGGGCCAGGAGGGCTGGGTGCTCGGCCTGGTCGCACGACCGGCATCGTCGCGCAACTAGTCCACGACTAGCGCCAACTCGACCTCGTGCGCGCGCGTGCCAGCGCCGGCGCGCAGGGTGATGTAGTAGATCCCGGTCTCGGCGCCAGCTGTGTCGATGCGCAGAGTGCCCGCTTCGCCGGGCTGAAGCGAGTTGGGCGTCGTCATGCGCAGTGGCAGGCTCTGCGCGTCACGTTCGGCGGGGAAGCGTTGGGTACTCCAACGCACGGTCCGAAAGGTGATTGGCTGGCTAAAACCGCGGACACCGCGCGCCTGGATCGTGTATTCGGCCACGTCGCCACGGTGCACAGTGTGGCCGCCGGCGGGTGACACGGCCACGACGAAGTCGCCTGGACTGGCGCACCCGACGCTCGGCGCGGCCACGGGCAGCGTGGGCGAAACGCCATCCTCGATCAGCAGCAGCGGTGAACCACCGATGAAGTAGTAACCATCCGGATCATCCGCCGCGTGAGCGGTCGCCGGGGCGAGGTTCAGCCACCACCACCCGTCGACATCGCCGGGTCCAGTCTGTTGCACACCGAACTTATCCAGCACGCGCGCACGGGGCGGAAGTCGTCCGCGCCGTTGGGCTGGACGGCGGTCCACGGCATGACGACCCGCTGCCAGTTTGCACCAGACTCGGCCATCAGCTGATCGTTGCGGAAGCCCTCGTCGAGGCCGAACAGCGGCACGCGCGGATCGAGCGCGATCGGCGTGCGTTGAACTCGCGCCGGCGGCGCTGTCGGGACGACTGGACCTGGCGGGCCATCGGGTGGTCGGGGCACAACGCAGGCTTGCAGGGCCAAGGTGAAGCCGACCGTCCACCACAAACGCATGCGCTCGGGGTGAGGGTACGTCGCTACACTCAGCACCATGACGCTCCCTGGAGTGTTGCTCGCGGCGTTCGTGCTCAACCTGGCGCAGGGCTATCCCGTGCCCGACAACGACACGGTCTTTGGCGACGGTCTGATGTTCGAGTCCTCTGCGGGCGGCCATTTCACGACACACCAGCAGCGGGGTGACGATCTGGTGCTGCCGACGGGGTCGATCGTGGCCTCGGATGCCATCGTGCTCTACGGCGCAGAGCCATTCGAGCGGACCGTTGAGCCAGGCCGATACCAGGTCATGCTGACGGTCACGTTGAACGATGAGCGCGACAAACGCGTGGCTTTTGCGCGGGTCGAGTTCCGGCCGGGCACGCCTGTGCGCTGGGAGGCGGCGACGCTACCGGGGCAGGATCCTGCCGCGGCCGGCTACGCCGTCGATTCTGGAATCGGCGCGTTCATGGACGCCGAAGCCGCGAGCCGGGCCAACCAGAACTACGACGCCTACGGCAATACCCTACTGCAGCACCTGAGCGACGTGGTCAATCGCGACGAGTATTGGACGAACGTGCTCGTCGACCCGTCTACCGGCGCAGACGTCGTCGTGTTCACATCCGGATTTGGCGACGGGGGCTATGCCTCGTACTGGGGCTATGACGCCAACGACGAAGTCGTGTGTCTGGTCACGGACTTCGCGGTGCTGCAAGATACGACGCGCGTGCAATGAGGGGGTGTACATGGACAAGGTGAGCGCATCGCCCGAGGCGGCATTGGCGGATCTGCGGGATGGCGCATCGATCGCCGTCTCCGGGTTTGGCACGAGCTATGGCTTCGCTTGCAGTTTGCTCGTGGCGGCGCGCGACAAGGGTGTCAAGAACCTGACCCTGATCAGCAATGGCCTGGGCACGGTTGGCCAGCTGCGCGGCATGCTGCTGGTGGCCAGTGGTCAGGTCAGCAAGCTGATTGTGTCGTTCTCGTCGCGCCCTGGTGCGCGCACGCCCGCGGACGACCTGATCGAGTCAGGTGACATCGAGGTCGAGCTGGTGCCACAGGGCACGCTCGTCGAGCGCATGCGCGCCGGCGGGGCCGGCATCCCGGCGTTCTATACCCCGACCGGCGTCGGCTCACCCGTAGCTGACGGCAAGGAGGTGCGCTACTTCAACGGGCGACCGCACATCCTCGAGCACGCGCTGACCGTCGATTACGCGTTCCTGCGCGCCTATCGCGCGGATCGGCTGGGTAATGTTGAGATGCGTGGCAGTAGCCGCAACTTCGTGCCCAGCTTCGCCAAAGCTGCCCGCCACGCGATCGTCGAAGTCGACGAGATCGTCGAGGTCGGTGCGATCCCGTCCGAGAGCGTGGGTCTACCGGGCGTGCTGGTTAGCCGCGTGGTGCAGAAGACGGTCGAGCCAGATATCGGCGGCCCGGCCGTGCGGCGCGACGCGGACAAGCCGCGTGAGTACAACGGCAAGCCGGGCTGGACGCGCAGCGAGATGGCGCGGCGCACCGCGGCGCTGCTCGCGGAAGGCAGTTATGTCAATCTCGGGACGGGCATCCCGACCCTCGTGTCGAACTACATCGCCGAGCGCGACATCACCCTGCACGGCGAAAACGGCATCCTCGGCTATGGCCAGATGGTCGCCGGCGAGCAGATCGACATGGACATCTTCAACGCGTCCGGCCAGTTCGTCTCGCTCCTGCCCGGCGCCTCGTTCTTCGACAGCGTCACGTCGTTCGAGATTGCCCGCGCTGGTCGATTGGACGCCGTGGTCTTAGGTGCCTATCAGGTCGACCAGGCTGGCAACCTGGCCAACTTCAGTCTCGGGGACGCTCGCCTGGGCGGCATCGGCGGCGCCATGGACCTGATCGCAGGCAAACAAACACTGATCGTGATGATGGAGCATCGCGACAGCCAGGGCCGGGCCAAGCTGGTGCGCGAGGTGGCCTACCCGATCACAGCACCCGCGTGCGTCGACCTCGTGGTCACCGACCTGGCGATCTTACGTCGAGTAGACGGTCAGTGGCTGCTCGAGCAAGTCGCCGCGGGCTTCACGCCCGAGGAGATCCAGGCAATGACCGAGCTGGAGTTGAAAGCCGCGGCCCCCGTGTCGTAACTGCCGTCGGCCTGCCAGCAACCGAGCCAGATCAGCCGCCAGGAGCACCAAGCCAACCATGAGGCACAACTCCGAGCGCATCCGCGTCTCACACGCCGGCAACTTGCCCCGACCCGATGACGTCAACCAGCTGCTGGCCCAGGGTCCTGCTGGGCGGACGGCGTTCTACCAGCGCTTGCCAAGCGCCGTGTCAGAAATTGTGGACCGACAGATCGCGCTTGGTATCGACATCCCGAATGACGGCGAGTACGTCAAGGCCGGCAGTTACACGGGCTATATGCAGGAACGCGTCGCGGGGTGGGAGATGCTGCCGGTCGACCCTGCGCGACCGCCGAAACGTAGCGGTGTAGCCGAGCGCGATCGGCGCGACTTTCCCGGCTTCTATGCCTCGGGCTTGTGGCTGTCGGGCTCCGGCGGACCGATTCGGCCGGGCTTTGCGACGCCTGGCGCGCCGCAACCGCCGGCGACCGCACGCGTGTGTACCGGCCCGATCTCGTACACCGCGCACGAGCAGATCAAGGAAGATCTGGCTAACTTCAAGGCTGCCCTGGCTGGCAAAGACGTGGAGGGCTTCGTTGCTGCGCTCGGCCCGCTCAGCCTGGGCGCTGCCGCGCGCAACGAGCACTACCCGAACGAAGAGGCATACATGACCGCCGTTGCCGAGGCCGTGCGCGAGGAGTACCGCGCCATCGCCGCCGCGGGCCTGATCGTCCAGGTCGACGAACCTGAGTTCGCGACCGCGTGGATGTTCTACCCGGATTGGAGTGTGGCCGAATACCGCAAGTACCTCGAGTTCTGCGTCGGGATCATCAACCACGCACTCGAGGGCGTCCCACAGGATCAGGTGCGCTTCCACTTCTGCTGGGGCAGCGGCCATCGGCCGCACGTCAACGACATCGAGTTGAAGCACATCGCCGACCTGGCTATGCGCATCAACGCGCAGGGCTACTCGATCGAAGCCGCCAATGTCCGGCACGCGCACGAATGGCGGGTCTGGCGGGATGTCAAAATGCCCGACGGTAAGATTCTGATGCCGGGCGTGATCAGCCACGCGACTGATCTGGTCGAACACCCTGACTACGTCGCCGAACGGCTGGTCAATTTCGCCAGCGTGATCGGCAAAGAGAACGTGCAAGCGGGGACGGATTGCGGGATCGGTTCGCGCGTTGGCCACGAAGAGGTCGTGTGGGCCAAGCTACAAACGATGGTGGAGGGAGCGCGACGTGCGTCGCATACGTTATGGGGGGACTAGCTCATGGCGACAACATCACCGCGCTCGGCGGTCTGCGCGGCAAGCCGTACGCCATCAGCCGGGTCGGCAGTGAAGACCATGCCCTGGCGATGACCGTCATGTCCGCCAAGGGCGTCGATCGTCCGGAGGTCAACTTCGTCGCCGTGGGTATGCCGACGGTACGCGTGCAGGCGCTGATTGCCAATCGGATGTCCGCCACCACTACGACTATCGGCACGTGGGTCACGATCAGAACTCAGCCCGGCGTCAAGATCCTGGTCCAGCCCGACAACTTCTGGAACACCGCGCCGCTGATGGGCAACACTTCGGCCGCGACGACGGCCATCGCGCGCGACAAGAGCGAGGAGCTACGGCGCTACTCGAACGCGATGCTGCAGACTCAGCGGGCATAAGCGAGCAGCACAAGCGAGCCATCATGTGGGACGACGGCGCGCGGCTATTCAAGCTTGGCGCAGGTGCTCCAGCAGTAGCGTCAGCGCTGCCTGTGTAAACGCATACATGTTGCCGACACGGTCGGTGCTGGCCGTTTCCAGCGTGCGTGCTTCCTCATGCGGCCCGGCTATCGCGAGGCAGGTATGGCCAGCCGCGTCGCCGTAGCGATTGCCCGTCGGTCCGCTGGCGCCTGTCTCTGCCAGGCCCCACGTCGTGCCATGCCTGTCGCGCACGGTCCGCGCGAGCAGCAATGCGTAGGGTTCGCTTGCCGAACGCAGGCCGGCCATGTGTCCTTCGCTTATGTCTAGTAGCGCCTCGCGCGCCTGGCGCGTGTAGACCACCGCACCGCCGACGAAATAGGCCGAGGCACCGGGCACTGCCAACAGCGACGCCGCCAGCAGCCCGCCGGTCGAGCTCTCGGCGACGGCGATCGTCTGTTGGCGTTGTTTCAGCAGGTCGCCGATCTGGTTCGCCAGCGGCAGTAGCTCGTCCATCAGCCAACGGTAACGGGCAGCGCGCGTAGGCCGCGCACGAACAGGCCGGGCCGCCAGCGCAGCGCAGCGCGCGATGCTGCCAGACGCAGACGAGGAAAGCGCTGCACCAGGCTGGTGAACGCGATCTGGCCTTCCAGTCGGGCGAGCGGCGCGCCCAGGCAGTAGTGCGCGCCCTGGCCGAAGGCGACGTGCGGGTTCGGCTCGCGTCCGATGTCCAGCTGGTCGGGCCGCGCGAACTGCTGCTCGTCATGGTTCGCCGAGCCGGTCACGGCGAGCAACAATCCGCCACGCGGGATCTCCGTGTCGCCGATGACGATCGGCTCGCTGGCGTAGCGCTCGGTGGCGACTTCGACCGGGCTGGTGAAGCGCAGCAGCTCTTCGACCGCCGGGCGGATGACGCCGGGCTCAGCGCGCAGGCGCTGCAGCTGGTCGGGGTTGTCCAAGAGCGCGAGTGTGCCGCTGCCGATCAGATTCACCGTCGTCTCGTGGCCGGCGATGAGCAGAATGAACACCATTGCCAGCAGCTCATCCTGACTGAGCTGGTCACCCGCCTCCTCGGCTTGCAGAAGAGCGCTGATCAGGTCGTCCCGTGGGTCGGCGCGGCGACGCACGAGCAGTCCGCGCATGTAGCGCAGGAAGAGCCACACGCTGGGCATCGCGAGCATGAACGCGCGCGGCGACGAGGCGGCCACGATGCGGCTCGACCAGGCGTGAAACTTGCCCTGGTCCGTCGCGGGCACGCCGAGCAAGTCGGCGATGACCGTCGCTGGCAGCGGCAGCGCAATCTCGCGCATCAAGTCGAAGCTGCCTTTGGCCTGCGCCTTGTCGAGTAGCTCAGTGCACAGCGCCTCGATGCGGCCGCGCAGCTGATCGATCAACTTGGGCGTGAATGCTTTGTGGACCAGGCTGCGCAGACGCGTGTGGTCGGGTGGGTCCAGGTCGAGCATGTTGCGTTCGAGCGGACGCACGAAGCTCGGCACCCAGGCTAGTCGACGTTGCTCGCCGCCGACCGCGGCGCGGCGATTCTTGACCAGCCGCGGGTCTTTGAGGGTGGTGACCACGTCGGCGTAGCGCGTGACCAGCCAGCCCGTGCGCTTGTCGGGCACGTGGACGGTCACTGGAAAGGCGGGCGCCTCGGCGCGCAGGCGAGCGTAGAACGGGTACGGGTTAGCCTTGAAGGCGGGACTCAAGAGATCGGGCGCGACGATCGCCGAGCGTTCTGCGTTCAGGACCTGCGACATGCTCTTTCTCCTCGACGGCTTCGATGAGCGCGGTGCTGAGGACGCCCTGGACGAGCGTGTCCATGACG
>DASXRR010000301.1:0-34831 GCA_036506475.1 Chloroflexota bacterium | reverse complement strand
GGTCGGGCTTGTCGGCATGCGGCGCGGGGTGCACGCTGCGCTCGGCACAGTCAGCCCCAGGAGGGTTTCGCCCGCGGCGGGCTGCGTTGGAACGGCCGCGGAGGCGCAGCTAGCTAATGGGTGTCGCACTGGGCCAGGCGGCGCCGCCGATTGATGTGCCATCGGAGAACCAGTGGAGTGGCCAGGCGCGCGGCGGGCTGCGCTATCTCGCTCGCAATCGGCAGCTCATTCTGGGCCTGGTGATGCTCGGCGCGCTGGCGCTGTTCGTGATCTTCGGCAACCTGTTCTATGACGTGAGCAAGTACCGACCGTTGTCGGTGGTGCCAGGCCGGCCACCGGCGGCCGAGTATCCGCTGGGCACAGATAGCCAGGGGCGCGACATGCTCGCGGTGATGATCGTGGGCACGCCACTCACGCTGCGGATGGGTCTGCTGGCCGGGTTCCTGGGCGTCGCGCTGGGCACCGTGTTGGCCTTCGCCGGCGCCTATTACGGCGGCGTGCTCGACGCCCTCGTGCGCGGCGTCGTCGACGTCGGACTGACCATCCCGACGTTTCTGGTGCTGATCATCGTCGCGATCTCGATCCACTCGGCGATGACCGTGGACCAGATGGCGCTGGTGATTGCTGCCCTGGCCTGGCTATGGCCGACGCGCACCATCCGTGCGCAGGTACTCACCATGCGCGAGCGATCCTACGTCCACGTCGCGCGCCTGTCGGGCTCGAGCAACCTGAAGATCATCTTCGTCGAGCTCATGCCCAACTTGCTGCCCTACCTGGCTGCCTCACTCGTGGCAGCAGTAGCCGCGGCCATCCTCGCGTCCCTCGGACTCGAAGCGCTGGGTCTGGGTGCCGTGGACTCGCCGACCATCGGCATGACCATCTACTGGGTGATTTTCTACGGCGCGCTGCTGCAGGGCATGTGGTGGTGGTTCCTGCCGCCGATCATCGTCGTGGTGCTCTTGTTCATGGGCTTGTTCGGCCTGTCGGCCGGCCTGGACGAGTGGGCGAACCCCAGACTGCGTAAGGCCGGCTAACCGCGCGTCACTAGCCGCTCATCACGGTGTCGAGCTGTTCTGGAGCCAGCTCCGCACCTCGACCGCGGTACAGAAAACACGAGGCAACACGCGACGGATCGACGCGGAACAGCGGCGGCACGTGGTCGTGGCAGACGTCCATGACGTACGGGCAGCGATCGGTGAAGGTGCAGCCGGCGATCAAGTGGCCGCCGCGCGCCTTGGCCGTGGCGCTTGCCGCGGCGTCGGCAGTCAGCAAGCCCGGCGCGACTTCTACGGTCGCGGCGCCGTTGGTGTCGAGCGTCGCATCGTCGCGGACCTGGATAGCGCCCCATTCGTGCTCCGGATTTGGCTGCGGGACCGAGTTGATGAGCAGCTGCGTGTACGGATGTCGTGGCTGGCGGACGACGAGATCGACGTCGCCGGCCTCGGCCACGGTGCCGCGATACAGGACCATGATCGCGTCGCTGATCTGATAGGCGGTGATCAGGTCGTGCGTGATGTACACGATCGACATGCCGTACTCCTGGTTCAGCTGGCGCAGGCTGTCGAGGATCGTGGCGCGCAACGAGGCATCGACCATGGACACCGGTTCGTCGGCGATGATCAGCCGCGGACGCAGCAGCACCGCCCGGGCGACCATAATGCGCTGGCGCTGGCCACCCGACAGCTGATGCGGGTAGCGGCCGAGCGTTTCCTCGGGTCGCAAGCCGACGGCTCGCAGCGACTCGTGGATCAAGGCCCGCCGTGCCGCGGGCGAGTTGGCGAGCTTGAACTCGGCGATCGGTGTTTCCAGGACGTGATCCACGCGGTAGAACGGGTTGTAAACCTCGTACGGGTCCTGGAAGATCATCTGCACGTCGCGCAGGAAGTTGCGCCGTTCGTCGCGCGGCAGGTGCTGCAGGTCGTTGCCCTTGTACAGGACGTTGCCGGTGGTTGGACTGATCAACCCCAGCAACAGGCGCGCCAGCGTGGTCTTGCCGCTGCCGCTTTCGCCGACGACGGCGACGACGCGTGGCGGCTCACTTTCGATGCCGAACGAGAAGTCGTCCAGGGCGACCGTGACGCGCTTGTCGAACAAGCCGCCGCCAAAGACCTTCGATGCCTGGCGGGCCTCGAGCAGCGCGGTCATGCGCCGGTCGGTCCGCTGGTGCCGGTAGGTCCGCCCGTGCCGGGCGTTCCAGCGGTGCCGGGCATTCCGGCGGTGCCGGGCATTCCGGCGGTGCCGGTTGGTCCGCCAGTGCCGGGCGTTCCGGCGGTGCCGGTCGTTCCGGCGGTACCGGGCGTTCCGGCGGTGCCGGGCGTTCCGGCGGTGCCGGTTGGTCCGGCGGTGCCGGTTGGTCCGGCTGGTTCGGTTATACCGTGCCCCGCGGGCGCGCTGGTGCTGCCGTTGACCTGGGCGAGCTCCGCTGGCCGTGGTTGGTCCGGGTCGAACAGGTGGCACGCCACCCAGCGGTTGGGGCGCACCTCCTGAAGCCGCGGGTCCTCGACGGCGCAGCGCGGCATGGCGAATGGGCAGCGTGGATGGAAGGAACAGCCCGCCGGCGGATTGAGCAGCGACGGCGGCAGACCAGGGATACCGTTCAGCTTGCCCTTCTCCTCGATCGAGGGCAGGCTGGCGATCAGCAGCTTCGTGTACGGGTGGAGTGGGTCGGCGAAGATCTCGCGCACGGGCGACACCTCGGCCAGGCGGCCGGCGTACATGACGCCGAGCCGGTCCGCGAATTGGGCCATCAGGCCCATGTCGTGACCGACCAGGACCACTGACGCGCCCAGCTGCTCCTGGACGCGTCCCAGAGTGTCCATGACCTGGCGCTGGACGACGACGTCGAGTGCGCTCGTCGGCTCGTCGGCCAGGATGACCTTGGGCCGCAGGCAGATCGCGATGGCGATGCACACGCGCTGTTTCATGCCGCCGCTCAGCTCGTGCGGGAAGCGCTCCGCGATCTCAGGCTTGAGCCCGACCTGGTCGAGCAGCGAGGCGACGCGCGCATTTGCCGCTTGTTTCGAGAGTTTCTCGCCGTGGTCGCGCATGGCATCGACGATCTGCTCGCGGACTCTGATCACCGGGTTGAGCGAGTTCATCGCGCCCTGGGCGACCAGGGCGATTGCGGCCAGTCGAAGCCGACGCATGGCTTCGTCGCCCACGCTGAGCAAATTCGTGCCGTCCAGGTTGATGGCGCCGCCCTCGATCTTGCCTGGCGGACGGATCAGGCGCATGAGCGCCAGGGCAATCGTCGACTTGCCCGAGCCCGACTCGCCGACGAGCCCCAGGCGCTCGTCTTTGAGCAGCCCGAAACTTACTCCGTCAACTGCTTTTACGGGTCCCTGCGGCGTGTGATACCAAACGCGCAGGTCCTCCACCCGCAGGACCTCGGCTGCCACCGCGGGCCATGGTAGCGGAATCGGCACCAGCCGCGCATACGTCGCGCTCCAGCTCGTTTGCGCGCTTTGGTTCGGCAGTAGTGATAGCGTTCGGGTACTGAGACAACGCTGCATCGTGAGACGCTCGAGCGCTTAGCCGCCGCAACCACGCTGGTCGAGGACCGGGTTGCGTTTGCGGGCCAGTACGCGGGTTGGGATGGCCGCGAGCTCGCGCCCCCTCTGGTACGCAGCGCCAAACCAAATCAGCGTCTAAAGCACATTTCGTAAACGCGGGTCAAGCGCGTCGCGCAGCCCGTCGCCGATCATGTTGAAGCCAAAGACTACGAGCATGATCGCCAGGCCCGGACCGAGTGACAATATCGGCCGCAGGGCCAGATAGCGATAGCCGTCGTACACCATCGAGCCCCAGGCGGCGGTGGGCGGCTTGATGCCGACGCCGAGAAAGCTGAGCGTGGCCTCGATCAGGATGGCCAGACCAATCACGAGCGTGACCTGGACGATGAGCGGCGACAGGCAGTTGGGCAGGATGTGTCGAAACATGACCGCGTACTGTCCAGCGCCGATGGCCCGCGCGGCGATCACGTATTCGTTCTGCTTGGCCGACAGTACCTGGCCAGCCATGAGCCGGACATAGCCTGGCATCAATGCCAATCCGACCCCGACCAGGACACCGTTGACGCCCGAGCCAAGCAGGGTGGAGATGACCAGCGCCATGAGCAGCGCCGGAATGGCCATCATGGCGTCGGTGAAGCGCATGATGACGGTAAACACCCACCCGCCAAAGTAGGCTGCGACCAGGCCCAGGGTCGTGCCGATGGTCGCCGCCATGGCGACCGTGCCCAGGCCGATCAGGAGCGCAATACGCGAACCGAAGATGATTCGGCTGAGCGTGTCGCGACCTAAGGTATCGGTGCCCAGCCAGTGTTCGGGGCTGGCATCTTGCACGACTTGACCGAGGTTCTGCTCGTACGGATCGTAGGGTGCGACCAGTGGCGCGATCAGGGCGGCGAGCAGCAGCAACAACACGGTCATGCTGCCGAAGACCACGAGCGGCCGATTGAAGAACACGCGCGCAAAGCGTCGGTACCCTCGGGTTCGGCTGTGTTTCTCGGCCAGGTGCAGTCGGGGTGCAGCGGCCGCCGTGGTGGTCATGTGGCGTACTGTATGCGCGGGTCGAGCCAGGCATAGACCACATCGACCACGAGGTTGGCCAGCACGACGGCCAGGGCGACGATCAGGATGACCCCCTGGACCACGGGATAGTCCTGGGCCAGCATGCCATTGAGCAGCAACCTGGCCATGCCTGGGATGACGAATACTGTCTCGACGACCACGGATCCGGCGACGATGTTGCGGAAGATCTCGCCCTGCAGGGTAGCTACGGGCATCAACGCGTTCTTGAGCACGTGGTGCAGAACCGTGGTGGATTCACTCAGGCCCTTGGCGCGGGCCGTCCTGACATAGTCCAACTGGAGGACTTCCAGGACGCTCGACCTGGTTTGGCGTGCCGCCGCCGCTATCGGAAATACGGACAGGACGGCGACGGGCAGGATCGACTGCTGGATGCTTTGGGCCAGGTTCTCGAATGGTGACGTGTAGCCATAGACGGGTAGCAGACCCAGCTTCAGGCCGAACACGTAGATCAGGACGATGCCGATCCAGAACGACGGCGCCGTGATGCCTACTGTTGCCGTGACCGTCAGGAGCGTATCGAGCCAGGTGCCTCGCTTCACCGCGCTGACCGCACCGAGGATGGGGCCGACGATGACGCCGATGATGAGCGCTGCTATTCCTAGCGAAAGGCTGATCGGCAGGCGTCGGAGGATCTCGTCGGTGACGCCGTAGTGGAACAGGATCGACTTGCCCAGGTCGCCCTGGATCGCTCTGAGGAACCAATCCGCGTACTGGGCCGGCAGCGGCTTATCGAGCCCGTACTCGTGCTTCAGCACGCTGACCTGCTCTGGTGTTGCTGACTGCAGATCGCCCGAGGTCACGAACATCAGAATCGGGTCCCCTGGCAGCAGGCGCATGACTACGAACACCAGCATTGAGACGAGCACCACCACAAGCGCCGCATGCAGCAGCCGTCGGACGATGTAGCCAGTCACTTACGTCTGCCGCCGCACCTCAATGTCCTCGCATCGCTGCGCTCGCGCCGCCGGGCCCAAACGCGCTGGAGCGGACGCCTGACGGGCGCAGGTGGAAACGGCGCGCCGCAGGTGCGAGCCATCCTCGCATCGCTGCGCTCGCGCCACCCGGCCCTCGCGGTGCGGAACGGAGATCAGAAAGGGCGCATGTGGAAACCGCACAGTGGATGGCAGACGCCAGGTGGCAAACGGCAGACGGCAGACGGGCAGACGGCGGCACGGCGCGACTCCAGATGGCAGACGGCAGACGGCATACGGCGGCACGGCGCGACGCCAGATGGCAGACGGCAGACGGCAGACGGCGGCACGGCGCGACGCCAGATGGCAAGCGGCAGACGGCAGACGGCAGACGGGCATACGGCGGCACGGCGCGACGCAAGATGGCAGGCGGCAGACGGCAGACGGGCATACGGCAGACGGGCAGACGGTGGACGGTAGACGGGCAGACGGTGGACGGTAGACGGGCAGACGGGCAGACGACGGTACGGCACGAGCACCGACCGTGTGGGCTTATTTGGCGAGCCAGGCTTTTTCGGGCGTGCTGATAGTGCCCGCGGACCATTCGTTGTAGCCGCTGTCTTTGACGTTGGGCTGCAGGATGTACATCTCGTTGACGTAGTAGATGGGGATGACCGTCAGGTCATCTGTAAGCATGCGCGTCAGCTCCTGGCCGAGCTTGGGCTCAGGCGCGGGCGTCTTCAGCGAGCCGCTCAGTTTGTCGAGGAAACCGGCTGGGCGCATCAAAGGGGGGAATTGCTGCGTCTGCTCGGGAAAATAGAAGTTGTAGGTGATGTTGAAGGTGGCCAGCGCACGCGTGTGCTGGGCCAGGAAGCCATTGGTCCAGCCCCCGCCGAAGCGCATCTGGGTATAGCCGCCGCTGTCCGGCGTCTCCAGCTCGACCTGGATGCCAACGGCCGCGAGGTTGGCCTGCACAGCGGTCATCGCATCGCGATCGACGAGCGCAGGCATAATCACGATCTTCGTTTTGAACCCGCCAGCCAGGCCGGCTTCGGAAAGCAGTTGCTTGGCCTTCGCAACATCAAGTTTGTGGCCCGCGAAGTCAGCAAGGAAGGAGGGCGAGCCAGGGTTCGGCAGTTGATAAGCAGGCTGCCAATAGCCGAAGCCGCGCGCCTTGGCGATTGACTCGCGATCGATGGCGTACGAGATTGCCTCGCGGACCTTCACCTTTGATAACGGCGAGTCACCATTCTTGCTGTCCGGTATCAACGAGACAGGCCCAACAGGCAGGCTCAGTACGTTCAAGCCCTGAGCCTTCAACGTCGCCGCCTGCTCGCCAGAAGTCGAGGCGAGCACGTCGACGCGCTGATCGCCCTTGGCCAGCATCGCGGTCTGCTGCGTCATCGAGTCGCGAATGAACAGGTACTCGATGCCGTCGAGGTGCGGTAGGCCCTGGCTCTTCTTCCAGTAGCCATCCCATTTGGCGTAGCGCAGCTTGCTTCCGCGTTCGAACGACTCCAGCTTGAACGGCCCGGTGCCAACCGGATTCGAGCGCGCCCACTCCATACCGTTCTTGTTGAACGCGGTCGGCGAAATCATCCCGCCCACCGTCGTCCCAGCCAGCGCACTCAAATAGTCGTTTTGATAGGCCTCGAAGTTGATCCGCACCGTGGATTCGTCGACCACGTCGAAGGACTTCCAGCCGGTGACGTTCTTGGCGTCAATGGCGTGCTGCAGGTTCCACTTGACCGCCTCCGCATTGAAGTCCGTACCGTCCTGGAACTTCACGCCCTTCGCCAGCGAGAGGGTCAAGCTGTTGGTGCCAGGGTCGACGGTCCACTTTTCGGCCAGCCAGGGCGTGTAATTGCCGTTCGGATCCTCGCGCAAGAGGCTCTCGATGGCTGGCTTGGGCAGCTTGGTGTCGATGCCGCGGATCTCCCAGGGCGTGCCCAGCGGTGCACCGCCTTCGGCATTCTCGACGACGCGCAGCACGCCGCCGTTTTGCGCCTGTTGTCCTTGCTCCGGCTTGGGCGCCGTTTGGGTCGGCTGTGGCGCGCACGCCGAGAGCAGCAAGAGGGACGCGACGCCCCAGCGAAACAGTCCGCGACTGAGTGGGTACATTCTCGACTCCCCCAGTTCGGATGCGGAGTGTACCGCTATCGAAGTGCACTGGCGAGCGATCCGGCGACGCCACCACCCACTACGAGCCATGCCGAGTTGACCCGCCAGCGGATCAACAACGCCGCCGACGCGGCGGCCAGCGCGGCCGTCAGCGGATCGACGATGCTGGTTGTCCCCAACTGCCAGGCCACCGCTGCCATCAGGCCCACGGCGGCGGCATTGGCGCCGTCGAGAAACGCGCTGGTCCACGGCGACTCGCGCAGCCTTCGGACCAACGGGTAGACCAGCGCGACAAAGAGGAACGAGGGCAGAAAAATGGCGATGGTGGCGACGATCGCGCCTGGCCAGCTGCCGACCAGGTAGCCGATGAACGTCGCCGTGGTGAACACCGGACCAGGTGTGAACTGGCCGACCGCTACCGCATCCAGGAGTTGCTGGTCAGTGATCCAGCCGAGGTTCTTGACGAAGTCGTCATGCAGGAATGCGAGCAGGACGTAGCCACTGCCGTACAGCGTCGCGCCAATCTTCAGGAACGTCAGAAACAGAGTGATGAGCCCTGGAGTGTCCGCGGCTGGCAGGCCCACGGCGCCGAATGCTGGGAGCACCAGAACTGGCCTGGCGTGGACGCCGAGCTTGGTGCGGTTCGCGATCAGCATGGTCGCGATGGCCAGGCCGAAGAGCGGTACCAGTGGGTTCAGGCCCGCTGTGTAAAGGGCGACGGTCAGGATAACTACCGCACCGAGCAGCGGGGTTTTGACCGCCGTACGCAACAGACCCCAGATGGCCTGGATAATGACCGCCACGATCACGGGCTTGATGCCGTACAGCAGTCCGCCCGCTTGCGGTGTCGTGCCGAACTCCACGTAGGCCCAGGCGAACGCGAGCACGAGCAGCATCGCCGGCAAGATGAACAGCAGTCCGGCCAGCAGCAGGCCTGCCTTGCCGGCCCGGCGGTAGCCCAGGTAAATCGCCAACTCGGTCGACGTTGGGCCAGGGACCAGGTTGCTGGCGCCGAGCAGGTCGAGGAACTCTTGCTCGGCAAGCCAGCGCCGGCGCGCGACGACCTCGTTGCGCATCATGGCGATGTGCGCCGCGGGCCCGCCAAAGGCGAGCACACCGAGTTTCAGGAACAGTCTGGCGACTTCGCCGAGGTGCCGGTCGTCATGGCTGGACACTCCCAGCCACGATACCGCGCGCTTGGGCGCTCGCTGCCCCTCACCCGCGCTGCGCGCGGCCTCTCCCCGGAGGGGCGAGGCGGTTACGCCGCGACGGGACAACTTTGGGGCGAGGTCGGGTAGCCTGCCGGTGTGGCGGGGAGGGCGCTGTCGGCGCGGTGGGCGCGGTTTGCGCCGTTCGAGACGTTCCGCTCGCCGGGCTATCGCTGTTTGTGGCTCGCTTCGGTGCTGTGGAACCAGGCGCGCTGGATGGACCAGGTGGTCCTGGGCTGGGTTGTCCTGGAGATGACCAATTCGGCCTGGCACGTGGCGGTCATCGGCGCTATTCGCTGGCTGCCGCTGCTCTTGTTCGGGCTGCTCGGCGGCGCCTTCGCAGATCGCATGGATCGACGGAGCCTGCTGATCGGCGCGCAAGCGATGGGCTTGCTCGTGTCGCTCGGGACGGCGGGTGCGCTGGCGCTGGGCGTCTTCGACTTCACGTTGGCGGCGCTGGTCACGTTCCTGCTCGGCATGCAGTGGGCGCTGGACTGGCCCGCGCGGCGCGCGCTGATTCCGGACCTGGTCGGTCAGCAGCGCACGGTCAACGCGATCGCGCTCGAGGCAGTGTCGATGAACCTCGCGCGCATCTCTGGCCCGCTGCTCGCGGGCGCGCTGATCGCGTACGTCAGTCCGGCGGCCGCCTTTCTGTTCATGTCGGTGCTGTACGTCGTCGAGATTGCGCTGCTCAAGATCATGCCGCTGGCTGTACGCGGCCGACAGGTCGCCAGCGGGCCGATGCTGCGCTACCTGAGCGACGGCCTGCGCTCGCTGCGTCAGAACGAGCCGATCGTGGGCGTCCTGCTGATCAGCACGTTCATGAACGTGCTCGTGTTTCCCTATCAACAGCTCCTCCCGGTGTTTGCGCGGGACGTGTTGCACGTGGATGCCATAGGGCTCGGGGTGCTCGGTGCCGCTGGCGGAATTGGGTCGCTGGCGGGTGCGGTCGCGATCGCCTCGGCCGGACGTGTGCCGCGCTCGGGCATGCTGTTTTGGGTTGGCTCGCTGGTGATGAGTGCGAGCGTGGTTGGCTTTGCCTTGTCGGGTGACTTTAGCGTTGCGCTGGGCCTGGTGGCGCTCGGCGGACTTGGACAGTCTGCGTTTGCATCGCTGCAGAGCACGATCGTGCTGAGCGGCGCCTCGGACCAGTTGCGCGGGCGCGCGATGGGCGCGCTTACTTTGGCCATCGGCTCAGCCCCATTTGGCACGCTCGAGATCGGCGCCGTGGCGCTATTGGTCGGCGCGCCGCTGGCCGTCGCGTTGAACGCCGGCCTGTGCGCCGCGCTGGTCGTCTATGCGACCGCCCGCCTGCCGGGCTTTCGCGCCAGCTAAATCTGGCCGTTCGCTTGTCATCCTGAGCTTGCGAAGGATCCGCGGGCTGGGGCGGTTTCGGCAAGCGGATCCTTCGCTGCGCTCAGGATGACAGTGGAGCGCGGCATAGATCTTGCGCGTGGCCGCGCGCCGCGGTGGCGCAAGTCTTTGGCCCTGGCGCAAACAGCTTTGCTCGATTCAGTCTGGTCGGAGGAATTGTGGGACTGGGCGTGCTGTTTGCCGTGCTCGAGGCCTATGTCCGCTCGCCGTATGTCACCAATGTCGGCCAACCGATCGAGCAGCCGGTTCCGTTCAGCCACAAGCACCACGTAGCCGGCGACGGCATCGACTGCCGCTACTGCCACACCACCGTCGAGACGTCGTCGTTCGCGGGCATGCCGTCGACCCAGACGTGCATGAACTGTCACGCCGAAGTATGGGCTCAGAGTCCGGTGCTGGCACCGGTGCGCGACAGTTTCAGCAGCAATCAGCCGATCGTCTGGAATCGCGTCAACAACCTCCCGGGGTTCGTGTATTTCGACCACAGCATTCACGTCAGTAAGGGTGTCGGCTGCTCGACCTGTCACGGACCGGTCGACCAGATGCCACTCACGTACAAGACGCAATCGATGCAGATGAGCTGGTGCCTCGACTGCCACCAGCAGCCCGAGCGCTTCCTGCGCCCGCGCGCGGAGGTATTCAACATGGCCTGGCAGCCGCCGACCAACCAGGACCAGCTCGGGCGCGACCTGGTGGCCGCGTACCACGTGCAGAGCAAGCTCAGCTGCTCCACGTGTCACCGCTGATGTCCGGCGACGTGACCCGCGCTGGTTCGACAGGCTCACCATGAGCGAGTTCGACAAGCTCACGACGAGCGGGTGCGATGCTCCGCATCGCGAGCCACGGCAACAGCTGCACCAGCAACGGCGTGAGCTCCTCGAATCAGCACTCCAGGCCAGGCCCGATGCGCTGAGCCGGAGGCGGTTCATCGAGCTACTTGGCGCGTCGCTGGCGCTGGCGGGCGCAAGTGCGTGCGCACCACCGCGCGATCGGATCGTGCCATATGTCCGCCCACCGCGGGACCTGGTGCCAGGCAAGCCATTGTTTTTCGCCACGGCGCATGTGCTCGGCGGCTACGCCGACGGCGTGCTGGTCGAGAGCCACATGGGTCGACCGACCAAGATCGAAGGCAACCCGCAACATCCTGCAAGCCTGGGCGGCACCGACGCGTTCGCGCAGGCTTCGGTGCTCAATCTGTACGACCCCAACCGGTCGCAGGCGATCACCTTCAGGGGCCAGATCCGGACCTGGGAGGACTTCGTGCGCGAGCTGCGCGGGGCGCTCGGACGACTCCGCGCGAACGGTGGGCAGGGACTCTCTATCCTGTCCGAAAGCACCACCTCGCCGAGCCTGGCGGCGCAGCTGCAACAGCTCCGGAGCGAGCTGCCCAATGCACGGTGGCAGCGCTGGCAAGCAGTCAATCGCGACAACGCCTTGGCCGGTGCGCAGCTGGCGTTTGGTCAGCCGGTCGAGACGCGCTACCACCTGGATGCGGCGGACGTTGTGCTGACGTTGGATGCGGATCCGCTGGCGGCATGGGAGCCAGGCCATGTGCGATTGGCGCGCGAGCTTGCACGGCGGCGCCAGCCCGAGCTCGGTGCCGTCTCACGCATCTATGCCGTTGAAAGTGCGTGGACGTCGATGGGCGCGCTGGCGGACCATCGATTGGCGCTACCGGCGCGGGCGATTGAGCCGTTCGCCTGGTCAGTGGCGCAGGCGCTCGGCGTTCACGATCGAACGGTCTCGGGCACCGGGCTGCCCGCGGGATGGGTGCAGGCGCTGGTAGAGGATCTGCGCGGCCATGCGACACGCAGCGTGGTCATTCCAGGGCGTGGGCAGCCGGCAGCGGTCCATGCGCTGGCGCACGCGATCAATGCTGCGCTGGGCAGTGCGGTCGTGGAGTACATCGACTCCGTGGAGGTTGAACCGACGGACAACGTGGCGTCACTGCGCCAGCTCACAGCTGCTATGCAAGCCGGCCAGGTGCAGGCGCTGGTCATTCTGGGCGGCAATCCGGCCTATACCGCACCGTCAGATGTGCGATTCGTCGAGGCGCTCCAGCGCGTCCCGACCAGCGTCTATCTGGGCATGTACGACGACGAGACCGCCGAGCAATGTGACTGGCACGTTCCGGAGCTGCATCCGCTCGAGACGTGGAGTGATGCGCGCTCCGAAGATGGCACGGTCACGATCATGCAGCCACTGATCGCGCCGTTGTACCAGGGCTGGTCGGCGCACGAGGTGCTTGTGGCGTTCGGCGACCAGCCGGATACGCCAAGCCACAACGTCGTCAAGGGCTACTGGCAGAGCCGAACGCCCGGCGATTTCGACGCTGCCTGGCGGCGCATGCTGCACGACGGCGTAGTCGACGGCACACGCCTGGAGCCGCGTCAGGTCACGCTCCGGAGCAATTGGACAGCGCAGCTCACCGTCCCCGAGTGGCCGGTGGCCGGTGCACTGGAGGCGGTGGTGCGGCCGGATCCGTCACTGCTCGATGGACGATTCGCCAGCAATGGCTGGTTGATGGAGCTGCCGCGACCGTTTTCCAAGCTCAGCTGGGACAACGTGGCGCTGGTCAGCCCGCGTACCGCCGCGCGGCTCGGGGTGGCCAACGAGGACGTCGTGGAGCTACGCGCGCAGGGCCGGTCGGTGCGGGCGCCGGTGTGGGTCCTGCCTGGCCACGCCGACGACTCGATCGGGCTCACACTGGGCTATGGACGGCGCCGGGGCGCCGGTGCAGGCAACGGCGTCGGGTTCGACGTCGCTCCACTACGCACCAGCGCGGCGATGTGGGCGAGTGATGTCGAGGTGGCCAGAACCGGCGAAAAGTATGCGCTGGCCAGCACGCAGGGGCGCTATTCGATGGAGGGGCGCGACCTGGTCCAGGTAGTCGCGCCCGGCGGACGCGCCGACGATCCGCGCGCGACCGAGTCGCTGTACCCGCAGCACGCGTATCAGGGCAACGCGTGGGGCATGGTCATCGACCAGAGCGCGTGCGTTGGCTGTAACGCGTGCATCGTCGCGTGCCAGGCTGAAAACAATATTCCCGTCGTTGGTAAAGAGGAGGTTCGGCGCGGGCGCGAGATGCTCTGGCTGCGGCTCGATGCGTACCTCGAAGGTGAACGCGCGCTCCAGCAGCTGGTGCCGTGCATGCAGTGTGAAAACGCACCATGCGAGATTGTGTGCCCGGTCGGGGCAACCGTGCATTCGGACGAAGGTCTCAACGACATGGTCTACAACCGTTGCGTCGGCACGCGCTACTGTTCGAACAACTGCCCGTACAAGGTGCGCCGTTTCAACTTCTTCGAGTACTCGGACTTTGCGACGCCGTCGTTGAAGCTGGGGCGGAATCCGGATGTGACTGTGCGCAGTCGCGGCGTCATGGAAAAGTGCACGTATTGCGTGCAGCGCATCTCGTCAGCGCGGATTCAGGCAGAGCGTGAAGGACGCGCCGTGGCTGACGGGGAGGTGCAGACGGCGTGTCAGGCGGCCTGCCCGGCCGGCGCAATCGTGTTCGGCAACCTGAACGACACCGCAAGTGCTGTTGCTCAGGCGCGAAGCAGTGGGCGCAATTACACGCTGCTGGGCGAGCTGAACACGCGGCCGCGGACAACGTACCTGGCGGTTGTACGCAATCCGAATCCGACGATTGGCAACGGCTGAAGTGGTAGCGCAGCCGTACCTCGGGCCGGAGCACACGTACGGTGAGATTACCGATCGGGTAGATGCCCTTGTCTTGCACGCGGGACCTCGGCGGGGGTGGTGGACTGGGCTGTTCTGCGCATTCGCGTTGGTGATGCTGCTGCTGTTGACCATCACGATGCTGCTGGCCTTTGGAGTGGGATTGTGGGGGATCATGATCCCCGTGGCCTGGGGCTACGCGATCACCACGTTCGTGTGGTGGATTGGTATCGGTCACGCGGGCACGCTGATCTCGGCCATCCTGTTCCTGCTGCGCCAGCAGTGGCGTACGTCGATCAATCGCTTCGCCGAAGCAATGACCATCTTCGCCGTCGCGAACGCGGCGCTGTATCCGCTGCTGCATCTGGGCCGGCCGTGGTTCTTCTATTGGCTGGTGCCCTACCCGTCGACGATGGGCGTCTGGCCGCAGTTCCGCAGTCCGCTGATCTGGGACTTCTTCGCCGTCGGCACGTACTTCACGATCTCGCTGATCTTCTGGTACCTGGGCATGATTCCGGACCTGGCCGGCCTGCGCGACCGTGCCCGAGTCAGGCTCGCTCAAGTCGCGTACGCCGTCCTGGCGCTCGGCTGGCGTGGTTCGGCGAGACACTGGCAACGCTACGAGCAGGCGTACTACCTGTTCGCCGCCCTGGCCACGCCGCTGGTCGTGTCGGTGCACAGCGTGGTGAGCGCCGACTTCGCGGTGGCGATCGTGCCCGGCTGGCATTCGACCATCTTTCCGCCGTACTTCGTCGCTGGCGCGATCTACTCCGGTTTCGCGATGGTGCTAACCATCGCCATTCCGCTGCGCGCGGCGTATCACCTCGAAGACTTCATCACTGTGCGACATCTCGACGTGATGGCCAAAATCATGCTGGTGACTGGTCTGATCGTCGCGTACGCGTATATCGTCGAGCACTTCCTGGCCTGGTACAGCGGCGACATCTTCGAGCTGGCACTGCTGCTCAATCGCGCACTTGGCCCATACGCGGTGCTGTACTGGGCGCTGCTGGTGCTCAACGTCGGCGTGGCGCAACTGCTGTGGCTCAAGCGCGTGCGGACCAGTCTTGTAGCGCTGTTTGTGGTGTCGCTGCTGATCAACGTAGGCATGTGGATCGAGCGCTTCGTCATCGTCGTCGGATCGCTCAGCCAGGACTTCTTGCCGTCGGCGTGGGGCGTGTTTCGTCCGACGTTCTGGGACTGGTCGATGCTGGTCGGCACGCTCGGTCTGTTCACGGCGCTGATGTTCCTGTTCGTGCGTCTGCTGCCGATCATTCCCGCGTTCGAGATGCGGCGGCTGCTACGCGAGGTGTGGGGCGAGCGCCCCTCCGCATGATCGAGACCGTGCCAGCCCCGGTGTACGGGCTCATGGCCGAGTTCGACTCTGCCGAAGATCTGCTGGTGGCGACGCGTCACGCGTACTCGGCGGGCTATCGACGGATGGATGCATACGCGCCGTTTCCGGTCGAGGGCCTGGCCGAAGCGCTCGGCTCCAGGCACACCATCGTGCCCTGGATCACGCTATCCGGCGGTGTGCTCGGCGCGCTGGCTGGCTTCAGTTTGCAGTTCTGGGTGCACGTCGTAGCCCTGCCGATCAACGTTGGCGGCCGACCACTCAACAGTTGGCCAATGTTCATCCCGGTTACGTTCGAGATGGCCGTCCTGGGCGCCGGACTGTGCACGCTCGTGGGGTTGCTGGCGCTGAATCGATTGCCGGAGCCATACCACCCGGTGTTCAACGTGCCGGCGTTTGCGCGCGCCACACGCGACCGGTTCTTCCTGTGTATCGAGGCGCGTGACGCCAGCTTCGATCCCATTTCGACCCGCGCATTCCTCGAACAACTCAGGCCACACGCGGTGAGCGATGTCCCGGAGTAGTCCGCTGCGCTGGTTCATCGCGGTCGTCTTGTTGATGACGGCGTGTACCCAGAAGATGGCGCTCCAGCCGAGCTATCGGCCGTTCCAGCCGAGCGATCAGTTCGCCGATGGGATGTCGGCGCGGCCGCGGGTTCCGGACACCATCGCGCGTGGGCAGCTGGGCGGTGATGGGCAGCCGACGGCGTTGACGATGGAATTGCTCGACCGCGGTCAGCAGCGCTTCGACATTTACTGCGCGCCGTGTCACGGCTATGCGGGTGACGGCGACGGCATGATCGTGCAACGCGGATTTACGCCGCCGCCTTCGTTTCATTCCGACCGCCTGCGCGCGGCGCCGCTGGAGCACTTCTTCACCATCGCGACCAATGGCTTCGGCGCGATGCCGAGCTACGCGGCGCAAGTCCCGGAGAAGGATCGGTGGGCGATTGCCGCGTACATTCGCGCGCTGCAATTGAGCCAACACGCCACGCTTGACGATGTGCCTGTGGACGAGCGCGGCAGGCTCGAGGCCGGTCCGTGATCCGCGCGTCGCTCAGCGTCGGGATCCTTGTCCTGGTGGTCGCCATCGCAGTCGGACTCTCCGATCCGGAGCGGTTCTTGCGCGCCTACCTACTGGGCTACACGTTCTGGCTGTGTCTGGCGCTGGGCTGCCTCGGCCTGGCATTCATCCAGTTCCTCACGGGCGGCGTGTGGGGCCTGGTGACACGGCGCATCTTCGAGGCTGGCGCGAGCACGCTGCCGCTGCTGGCGGCGCTGTTCATGCCGATTCTGATTGGCCTGGCAGGGCTGTATCCGTGGACGCACACCGTCGACGAGCACAAGGCGCTCTATCTCAACGTGCCGTTCTTTGCAGCGCGCGCCGTGGGCTACTTCGTCGTGTGGCTGGTGCTGGCGGAGCTGCTGCGGCGTGGAGTCCGCCTGCAAAGACTGAGTGTTGTAGGACTGCTGCTCCTGCCGCTGACGGCGAGTTTCGCGGCGATCGACTGGTGGATGTCGCTCGAACCGGAGTGGTTCTCGACGATCTATCCACCACTGTGGTGCATGGTCGCGCTGCTGATCGCGCTGGCCTTCACGATTGTGGTGGTGACGTTGCTGGCCGAAAGGCAACCGCTCCGCGATGTCGTCGGGCCGCGCGTGCTGAACGACCTGGGCAGCCTGTTGCTGGCGTTCCTGATGCTATGGGCGTACATGACCTACTTCCAGTACATGCTGATCTGGTCGGGCAACCTGAAGGACGAGATCGCGTGGTACACGCGGCGCGCCGAGGGCGGCTGGCTGCCGATCGCGTGGTTCCTCGTCGGCGGCGGATTCCTGGCACCGTTCTGGGTGTTGCTCTTTCGCGGACTCAAACGCAGCCGCCGGTGGATGGGGACCATCGCGGCCTGGTTGCTGCTCGTCCAGGTGCTGGACGTGCTGTGGCTGGTCGAGCCGGCGTTCGCACCGAGCGGACCACGGCTGGACTGGCTGTCGCTACTGGTCTTCGTTGGCGTGGGCGGGTTATGGCTGGCGGTGTTCACGTGGCGGCTGATGGCTGCGCCGCTGCTGCCGCTAGACGATCCACGGCTCGAGCCGGCACTGGAGCAGGCACGTGCGCCGGCTTGAAACCGTCATTGGCGCGCTCGTCGTTGGTGCTGCCTTGCTCCGGCGACGACCCGCCGGGCGGCTGCCGAGTGGCGTGAACGCAGAGGACCTGGCAGCCGGCTATGAGCGCAGCGACTGGCAACTGGGCTGGATTGCGTTTGGCGGGTTCGGGCTGCTGGCGGTGCTGGGCGTGGTCCTACTGGCGGTGACGTGGTTCGCAGCGTCGTCGACCGGCATGCCAGTGACCGTCGGACGACCCACCGACCTGGTGCAGCGGCTGGAGGGTGCGCCGACTCCGCCGCCACCCCGACTCGAAGTCGACGAGTCCGCCGACCTGACGGCCTACCGCGTCGCCGCGCAAAGCCGACTCCACAGCTACGGCTGGGTAGATCGCGCCTCCGGAGTCGTGAGCGTTCCCATCGAGCGGGCCAAGACGCTTGTCGTCGAACGCGGTCAGCCATGAAGCTCATCCTGGGTGTGCTCCTGGCGCTGCTGGCGTATGCAACGGCGGAGGCGCATGAACTCTCGCCGGACCAATTGCGTACGGTGCGCTTCGAGCAACACATCGGCGCCGGCCTGCCGCTGGACCTGGCGTTTACGGACGACGTCGGCCGGGCCGTGTACTTGCGCGACTTCTTCGAGGGCAAGCCCGTCGTGCTCACGCTGAACTACCTCAGGTGCCAGAACCTGTGTCCACTGGAGCTCCAAGGGCTCATCGGCGGCTTGAACGGTGTGCCGTTCGTGCTCGGCGACGAGTACACGCTGCTCACGATCAGCTTCGATGCGCGTGAGACGCCGGACCAGGCGGCGACGGCGAAGTTCAAGGCGCTGCGCGGGTATGTGCATCCGGAGGCGATGAATGGCTGGCATGTGCTGACGACGCAGGACCAGCAAACGATCGACGCGCTGACGCAAGCAGTCGGTTTCAACTACGTGTACGACGACCAGGAGGATGACTATGCCCATCCGTTGGGAGTGCTCATCCTGACCGAGACGGGTGCGATCAGCCGCTACGTCTATGGTTTGGACTTCTCGGCGACCGATCTGCGGCTCGCACTTACCGAGGCGGCGCAACAACGACTGGGCGGACTCACGGAGCAAGTCCTCCTGTTGTGCTACCACTACGACGCCCTCACGGGTCGCTACACGCCGGTCGTACTCGACGTGCTCAAGATGGCGGGCGCGGCGACGGTGCTGGCCGTGGGCGGCGCACTGTTCGCGCTGTGGCGCGCAGACCTGCGACGCATATGATCGCGCCGCCTCGAGCTTCGAGCATCGCCGGCGACGTCGACGCGCTCGCGCTGTTCATGCTGTTGCTGAGTCTGGCCATCACGATCGGCATCTTCACCTGCATCGTCGTGTTCTGCATCCGCTATCGGCGTCGCGCCGGCAATGAGGTCGGCCAGCGCATCACCCGCACGGCGCCGATCGAGATCGCCTGGACGCTGATCCCGGCTGGACTGGCGATGATTCCGTTCGTGTGGGGTGCGCGGCTCTACCTGCACGAGGCGCAACCACCGCCGGATGCGATCGAGGTGTACGTCGTAGCCAAGCAGTGGATGTGGAAGTCGCAGCAGCCAGGTGGTCAGGCGGAGATCAATGCGCTGCACGTACCCGAGGGCCGCGCCGTCAAGCTCACGATGATCTCGCAGGACGTCATCCACAACTTCTCGGTGCCCGCGTTCCGGCTGAAAGCCGACGTGCTGCCTGGCAGGTTCACGAGCCTGTGGTTTCAGGCGACCGAGGTTGGCGACTATCCGCTGTACTGCGCCGAGTATTGCGGCACCGACCACGCGCGCATGCTCGGCACGATCACGGTGCTGCGCGCGACTGATTACGCCGCGTGGCTGGAGAGCGGACCAACTGCCGCCAATTCGCCCGCTGCATCTGGCGCGGCGTTGTTCCGAAAGTATGGGTGCGTCGATTGCCATGCCACCGGGCGCGCGCCGAATTTGGCGGGCGTCTTTGGTCAGCCAGTCTCATTGGCTGATGGGTCGACCGTCGTGGCGGACGAGAACTATGTGCGCGAGTCGATCGTCTCGCCCGGCGCCAAAGTCGTGTTTGGCTACCAGCCGATTATGCCCTCGTTCGCCGGTGCCGTAAGTGACCAGGAGCTGGTCGAGTTGTTGGCGTACGTCAAGTCGATTGGCAGCCCACGATGAGCACGCTCGCCTGGCCGACGCGTCGGCGCACCTACTTGTCCGTCGACTACGCGGTGCGCTCGTGGCTGCTCACGACCGATCACAAGCGCATCGCCGTGCTGTACTTGCTCAGCATCACGTTCATGTTCGTCTTCGGCGGCTTCGCCGCCACGCTCATGCGCACGCATCTGCTGCAGCCAAGCGGCGCCGTGGTCGACTCCGAGACCTACAACAAGCTGTTCACGATGCACGGCGTGATCATGATCTGGTTCTTCCTGATCCCGTCGATACCGAGCGTGCTAGGCAATTTCCTGGTGCCGCTCATGATTGGCGCCAGAGACGTCGCGTTTCCGCGGCTGAATCTGCTCAGCTGGTACATCTTCGTACTCGGCGCGGCGTTCACGCTGTGGGCCATGATCGACGGGGGCGTCGACACCGGATGGACGTTCTATACGCCGTTCAGCACCTCCGCGTCGACCACGCGCGTGGTGCCGACGGCAATTGGCATCTTCATTGTCGGCTTCTCGTCGATCCTGACCGGATTGAACTTTATCGTCACCATTCACCGCATGCGCGCGCCTGGCTTGACCTGGTTTCGACTGCCCCTGTTTCTGTGGTCGACGTATGCGACCAGCGTCATCATGGTCCTGGCGACACCGGTGCTGGCGATCACGCTCCTGCTCGTCGCGGTGGAGCGCATCGCGCGCGTGGGGTTCTTCGATCCGGCCTTGGGCGGCGACCCGCTGCTGTTTCAGCACCTGTTCTGGTTCTACTCGCACCCGGCGGTGTACATCATGATCTTGCCCGGCATGGGTGTTACGTCAGAGCTGATCGCGGCCTTCGCGCGCAAGCCGGTCTTTGGGTATCCGTTCGTTGCGCTGGCCAGCGTGGCCATCGCGGTGCTCGGGTTTCTGGTGTGGGGACACCACATGTTCGTTTCGGGCGCATCGGCGCACGCCGCGTTGCTGTTCTCGCTATTGAGTTACCTCGTCGCGATCCCGTCGGCGATCAAGGTCTTCAACTGGACGGCGACTCTGTATCGCGGCGCCATTTCGTTTCACACGCCGTTGTTGTATGCGCTGGGGTTTATCGGGCTGTTCACTATCGGTGGCCTGACTGGCCTGTTCCTGGCCTCCCTGGCCGTGGATGTGGATGTCCATGGGACCTATTTTGTGGTCGCCCATTTTCACTACATCATGGTCGGCGGCATGGTCATGGCGTACATGGGCGGGCTGCACTACTGGTGGCCCAAGATGACCGGCCGCATGTACTCCGAGTTGTGGGGACGGGTGGCCGCCGTCGTCATCTTCGTTGGGTTCAACCTTACGTTTTTCCCGCAATACATCCTGGGCTACCTGGGTATGCCGCGCCGCTACGCCGTTTACCCGGCCGAGTTCCAGGTGCTGAACGTGATGTCTACCGCGGGTGCCTCCATTCTGGCGATCGGGTACGTGCTGCCGCTGGTCTACTTGCTGTACTCCTTGCGCGCGGGCAAGGTAGCTGGTCCGAATCCATGGGACGCGCGCGGTCTGGAGTGGCAGACATCGTCACCGCCGCCTAGGGACAACTTTGCGGAGCCGCCCGTGGTGACGTCGGAGGCGTACGACTACTGATGGGTTCCGCCGTACGGCGGTCGGTCGGATGCCCGCGCCGCGGCTGCGCCTGCCGAGCACGCCGCCAGGCCGACCGCTTCCGCGCCGGACGCCACCAGCCTGCCGAAGGATGCCCTACTGAATCCCGCCCTGGCGCAACGGGTTGGTGCGAAAGCCTACAGGCTGAGATGACGGCATGAGCTCGCACTGGCAGAGCTTGGAGCAGGAGCGCGAGGCGTCGGTACTGGGTATGTGGGTGTTCCTGGCTACGGAGGTGCTGTTGTTTGGCGGGCTGTTTACGGCGTACACGGTATATCGGACGGTGTACCCGCTCGTGTTTGCGGAAGGCTCGCGCCAGCTGGATGTCGTGCTCGGTGGCATCAACACGGTGGTACTGCTTGGCAGCAGTGGCACGCTGGCGATTGGTGTGGAGCGTGCCAGGCGTGACGCCCGTCCTCGGCTGTGGCTGCTGCTGACGGCGCTGCTCGGGATCGCGTTTCTAGCCATCAAGGCTGTGGAGTATCAGCGGCATCTCCGCGTAGGGCTGGTATCCGGCACGGAATTGTTCATAGTCGCCTACTTCACCATGACGGGGTTGCATACGCTGCACTTGACGATCGGCGTGGTTGTAGTCGGCGTGCTGGCAATGCGCAGCCCGCGGCCCCTGGTGTATGAGCTGGCGGGGCTGTACTGGCACTTCGTCGACGTCGTCTGGATCTTCCTGGTGGCGCTGCTGTATCTGGTTGACTGGCCGCCGTTCGTCACCTTGGGTCTGGCCAGCGCCATTGCGGTGCTCGGGGCGTGGTTCATCATGGGACTGCGCCGCACCAGAGGTGTGCCACGCCTCGTGGCAGCAGCTGGTGTCGTGTGGCTGGCGATCCTGATCGCGGGCACGCTGGACGACGTGCTGACGCGCAACTGGCTCCCGCTACCCGGCAAGTAGCTTGCTCAGATCCACCCGGTGCTCGAGGATTTCGTGCCACAAGTCGCCCAGTTTGGCCACGCGTTCGGGCACCGTCAGCAGGTCGAACTGCGGCGGATACACACCGTCCAGCTCGTCCCACGTCAGCGGCGTAGATACCCCAGCAAAGTCGACTGCTCGGGGCGAATACGGCGCCGCCAATGACGCGGAGCGGCGATTCATGTTCCAGTCCAGAAAGACCTTGCCGCGCCGGGCAGGCACCGACCATTCGGTCGTCACCTCACGCGGATGCGCCAAAGCAACTTGCCGAGCGAGCGTCTCGGCAACGGCGCGCACGCCGCCGTAATCAAGCGTGCGCGCGATGGGCACGTAGAGGTGGAGTCCGGTTTTGCCCGTCGTCTTGACAAACGGATGGACGCCGATGCCTTCGAGCAGCTCGCGAAACCAGTAGGCCACTTCGCGGGTGCGGCGGAAGCCCTCCAGGTGCAGCTCGGGCTCGGCACCGGCCGCTTCCTTGCCTGAGTACAGATACGGATCGAGGTCGACAACCAGGAAATCCGGATAGTTCAGCGTCGAGCGCTCGACACGCGCTAGTGACCGATCGAACGTGGTCGTCAGATGTGAGGCATCGGGCTCGTTGGTAATCCGCGTATGGGTGACGTGCAATTCGAGGTCGGCAATCTGTCCGAGCCAGGCCAAGGTCGCCGCGTTGTTGCACGCGAAGTATTCGTCGTCAGCATTGTTGGACTCGGAGAAGGTCACGAAGCGCTGCACAAACGGCGGCGCGGATTCCCTGGGCGACTTCTGATAGAACCTGGGACTGTTGATGCCGTTTGGATAGCGGGTCATCGTAACGGGCCGGTCGCGCAGGTGCGGCAGCACGTACGGGGCGATGTGCAGGTAGTAGCGGATCAAATCTCGTTTCAAGAGTGCCCGACGATCGCCGTACGGTGGCCAGAACACTTTGTTGAGGTTGGTCAGTTTGATATCGTGGCCGTCCACTTCGATACGCGCGGAGTCCTTGTCGTTGTCGATGGCGGCCAGGGCAGTGCTCAACTGATCGGACTCCGGCGGTTTGACAACGGCCTGCGGACGGACCTCCGCGGCCGGTTTGTCATCGCGCACGCGCAGAAACACCGGATGCCGCAAACGACCGTCCGACGTCCGTTCGGCATACTTTATTTCGACCACGATCTTCGGTTCGACCCAGTGTCCGGCGCCGCCGGTTCGGCTCGCGCCGCCGCCACGAGGCACGGGCTCGTCGAACGGACTGGTCTTGCGTTCGAGCGGTCTCAGTCGACGCAGCATGTCCTCGAGTGAGGCTTCGTCGAAGCCCGTGCCGACGTGGCCGGCATAGCGCAACTTGCCGTGTTCGTTATGGCTACCCAGGATGAGCGAGCCAAGTGACTCCGAGCGACGGCCGGTGCCATTGGTATAGCCGGCGACGACGAACTCGTCGGCCTGGCTGGTCTTCATCTTGAGCCAGGTACGCACCCGCCGCCCGGGTTCGTAGATGCTGTCGCGTTTCTTGGCCACGATGCCTTCCAGGGCATTGGCTTGGGCGGCCTTGAACAGGCTCAGTCCGTCGTCGAACCCGACCACCTCCTCCGCACCGCCGATCGGCGCGAGGACGGCGTGTAGCAACGCCTTGCGCTCGGCGACGTGGGCCTGGAGGAGGTCCAAGCCATCGAGGTACAGCAGGTCGAAAGCGTAGAAACGCAACACGGAGTCACGGTCGGCCGCGCGATTCTGGAGGCGCTGGAATGACATGCGGCCATCCGGTCCCAGGGCAACCACTTCACCGTCCAAAACCGCCTCGTGGACCGGCTGCGCGGCGAGCGCGCGCACGACCTCCGGATAGCGCTCCTCGTAGGCTTGACCGCCGCGCGAACGCAGATGGACCTTGCCGTCGCGTACGAATGCCAGAACGCGGTAGCCGTCGAGTTTTGGCTCGTACAGCCAGTCCGGGCGCTGAAAGACTGCGTCGGTAAGCGTTGGGAGCATGGGTTCGAACGGCTTGGGAAACGTTTGTTTGCGCGCACCGTGCATGCCCGCGGCGGTTGGTCGCAGGCTTGCATGTGGATTGGGCGGTGGCGCGGCGCCGGCTTTCAGGTCTTCGATACGCAGGCCGCTGAACACCGATTGGTCCTCGTGCACGACGTCACGCGCTGGATCTTCAAGTCCGTCGCGGCGCTTGATGATCAACCACTGGCTCTTGGTGCCCTCGCCAGTGGTGCGTTGCAGCGTCCAGCCACCCTTGAGCTTGCGGCCGTTGAAGAACACGCGCAGGTGGCCCTGCTTCAGCTGCTTACGCGCGGCTCGTTCGGCTCGCTCGCGGTTGCGAAAATCGGGCGGCGCGTTGTCCTCGAGGATGGTATAGGTGCCGGCGTCCCAGACGATGACTTCGCCGCCGCCGTACTCGCCTTTGGGGATGAAGCCTTCGAAGGTCCCGTAGGCATACGGATGGTCCTCGGTCTGGATCGCCAGGCGGCGCACCGTTGGGTCGTACGACGGGCCCTGCGGGATTGGCCAACTGACGAGGACGCCGTCGATCTCCAGGCGCAGGTCGTAGTGCAGGCGGCGTGCGGCGTGCTTCTGGATCGTGAACGTGAGTGGCCCACTGCGCTCGACGTCGCCCGGTGGCGGCTCCGGAGTGCGCGCGAAGTCGCGCATCTCCTCGTACTGCGTCAGCTTGCGTGTCGCCACCTGACTATTGTGGGGGTTTCGCTTTCCGAAGCACCGCTTGCGCGGCGAAATAGCCGCATAGGCCGTGCACGCCCGCGCCGGGCGGTGTCGAGGCCGAGCACAGGAAGATGCGCGGATCGGGCGTTGCGTAGGGCACCAGCCTGGCGACGGGCCGGGCAATCAATTGGCGGAGGTTATGGACGCCGGCCGAGATATCGCCACCGATGTAGTTGGCATTGTGCTGCTCGATCTGTGCCGGCGACATCGAGCTGCGCGCCAGGATCCGCTCGCGAAAGCCGGGCGCGAAGCGCTCGACTTGCTGTTCGATGCGCTCGGCCATGTCGACCGTCGAGCCGGTGGGCACGTGGCAATAGGCCCACAGGGTGTGCTTGCCGTGCGGCGCTCGAGTTGGGTCGAAGAGGCTCTGCTGGGTCAGGATGACGAACGGTCGCTCCGGGTGCCCGCCGCGCCAGACTGCCGCTTCGGCATCCGTAATCTCGTCGAGCGTGCCGCCGAGGTGGACGGTGCCAGCGCGCAGGCATTCCTTGGCCCGCCAGGGAATAGGCCCGTCCAGCGCGTAATCGATCTTGAAGACGGCCGGTCCGTATCGGTAGCGGGCAAGCTGTCTGCGATAGCCGGCGGGCAGAAGGTCGCGGGTGATGGCGATAACCTGCTTGGGGGTGAGGTCGAGAAGGGTGACGCCCGCGTTGGGCACATCGTCCAGGCTGGCCACGCGATGATTGGTCACGACGCTGCCGCCCGCCTGGGCGAGATACGCCGCGAGGGCGCGGGTCAGGTTCTGCGAGCCGCCGCGCACGAGCGGCCAGCCGCTCGAATGGCCGAACATCGCGAACATCAAGCCGAAGGCGGCGGTGGCGGGGTGGGTCAGCGGTTGGACGGCATGCGCAGCCATCCCGGCGAAGAGCGCGCGCGCTCGTTCGCCGTGGAACGTTGACTGGGCGAGGCCGTATGCCGAACGGAGTGCGAGCAGTCCGAAGCGCGCCGTGAGTAGCGGGTGGCGCGGCAATTTGATTGGGCCGAGGATGTCCTCGAGCAGCTCATCCGCCCGTTGGGCAAACGGCGCCACCAGGCTTCGGTAGGCGGCGCGGTCATCGCCAAGATTGGCTTCCGTTGCGCCTATCGAATGTTCGAGCACGACGGCGGTCCCATCGTCGAGCGGGTGGGCCAGCGGTGCCGACGGGTGGATCCACTCGAAGCCGTGCTCATGCAGCGGCAGCGATCGGAGAAAGCGCGACGCGACGCCCATCGGCATGATCGCCGAGCAGCGATCGTGCACGAAACCTGGCAGTGTGAGCTCCTCCGAGCGACAGCCGCCGCCAATGGTCGGCTGCGCCTCCAGCACGATGACCGCTCGCCCCGCGCGTGCCAAAGCCACCGCCGCCGCGAGTCCATTCGGCCCCGATCCGACCACAGCCGCGTCGAAGAAGTTGGGCACCATTCCGACGATAGTTCAGGGTCTAGGCGATGGCTTGCATCACCTCAGCGAAGTGCTGCAGGCGCGGCAGGATCTCCTCGGCGCCGGCGGGCGGCAGGCTGAAGATGCAGCGGTTGACGCCTTGACTGGCGTAGTGGTCGATACTGTCGGGGTTGGCGCGCGCGCCGAAGATGGAGACCGGAATGGGTGCGCGCCCCGCTTGGGAGGCCATCCGCGCGAGCTCGGCCATGCGCTCGTCGATGCTCACGCCGCCGCGGCCGGCTATGGGCATCCATTCGTCGCCGTACTCGATTACGCGCATCAGCGTATGTGGACCGTTGCCGCCGACGACGATCGGCGGGTGCGGCTGCTGGACTGGCTTGGGCCACTGCCAGATGCGGTCGAAGTTGACCTGTTCGCCGTGGAACTCGGCCTCGTCGTGCGTCCAGATCTCGCGCATCGCCAGAATTCGTTCGCGCATGAGCGGCCAGCGGCGCGCCGGGTCGGTGCCGTGGTTGGCCATCTCCTCGAGATTCCAGCCTCCACCGACGCCGAACAGGAAGCGCCCGTTTGACACGTAGTCCAGGGTTGCCACTTCCTTGGCAGTAGTGATCGGGTCGCGCTCGATGACCAGGCACACACCCGTCCCGAGCTTGATCTGCATCGTCGCCGAGGCGGCGGCAGCCAACGCCACGAAGGGATCGAGCGCGTGCGAGTACTCGCGCGGCAGCTCAGGTCCGCCTGGCCACGGACTGGCACGGCTGGTCGGGATATGCGTGTGCTCGGGGATCCAGAGTGACTCGAAGCCCAGGTCTTCGGCCGCCCGGGCAAGATCGACGATGCCGATCGTGTACTCCGTCGGGAAGATGGTGACCCCGAACTTCATGGCCATGTCATCCCGAGCCAAACATTAGCCCGTCTGTGGCCGGCCGGCGCCGACTGGCTCGGCGGTGACGCCGGCGCCTGCTGAGAGGATGTCGCGCATCTGCTGGCCGTTGTCGGTCAGCCACGCGTGCAGCACGCTCACATCCCAGCCAACGCAGAAATGGCGGATGCCCATCTCAACGTACTTCTGTGCACCAGCGGCGTCGCGAATCTCGGCACGCGCGGGGATGCCGCGCTTGTGTGCCGTCTCGATGACGTAGCGCTCCGCTTCGCGGACGCGTTCTGAGCCATAGCCGCGCGGCATGCCAACGCTCATCGAGTAGTCAGACGGCCCGAACTGGACCATGTCCACGCCCTTGACCTCCAGAATGGCCTCGAGGTTCTCGACGGCCTCTTTCTTCTCGATCATCAGCACGATGACGGCGTCGCCGAGCGCGGTGACGAACTCGGGCGAGCCGCCCTCCAGGATGGTGCGCACGTCGCGGCGCATGCCGACGCCGTGCAGGCCGCCATGCTCCGGATGCTCGGCGCGCACGGAGCGCACGCATTGCAGTGCCTCGGCGGGCGTGCGGACGTCGGCGAACAGCATGTTCTGGATGCCTGCACCAATTGCGCGCATAGCGAGGTGGCCGCGCGTGTCCTGCTCGACCTTGATCATGCCCGTGAAGTCCGGAAACAGCTCGATCGCGCGGCCGAGGTTATCGAGATCGTGCAGCGTGTACGGGGTGTACTCGGCGACGAATTCGATGTAGTCCCACAGGCCGGTCTGGCCGACGATTTCGGTCACCGTTGGCCACTGGCTGAGCAGGTGTGTTCCCACACTCGGTTTGCCGTCGTTCAGGAGCTCGCGCAGGCGGTTGCGTCGCATAGGCGCTTAGTCTATGCGCCACCCCCGCTCATGGTGACCCTTCGACAAGCTCGGGGGAATCCAGAGCGGGGCGCCGGACGTCAGAAGACGATGATGCCGCGCGCGAGCTCGCCCGCCGCCAGCGCCCGGAAGGCTTCATTGGCCTCGTCGATGCCGTAGCGTCGCGTGATCAGCTCGTCGATCTTGAGCTTGCCTGACTTGTACAGGTTGACCATGCGCGGAAAGTCCGAGAAGACCGACGCCGAGCCGTAGCAGCTGCCGACCAGGCGACGCTCGGGTCCGACCAGGCTGGCCGGGTCGATGCTGATCTTCTCGCCGACCGCGGGTAGGCCGACCATCACGCAGGTGCCGCCGCGGCCCAGACTCTTCCAGGCCGTCTCGGCCGCCTGGGTGCTGCCAACGGCGACGATGGCGTGGTCGGCGCCTCTGCCGTGGGTCAGTGCTTTGATCCGCTCGGGGACATCTTCCTGCGAGGCATTGATCAGGTGGGTGGCGCCGAGCGACCTGGCGTAGTCGAGCTTGTTGTCGGCAACGTCGACGGCAATCAGCGGCTCCGCGCTGGCCAGGCGCCCGCCCTGGATGGCGTTCAGGCCGATGCCGCCGCAGCCGAACACGGCGACGCTCTCGCCAGGCCGTGCCTGGGCGGTGTTGAGCACAGCGCCCACGCCGGTCATTACCGAGCAGCCGATGAGGGCGGCCGTCTCCAGCGACACGTCAGCGTCGATCTTGATAGCGCTCGATTCGGGGACCACCGAATAGGAGCCGAAGGTGGCAATCGACGCGTAGTGGTAGACGTCCTGGCCATTGAGGTGCATGCGCGTGCTGCCGTCGAGCAAAACGCCCCCGGCCGGTCGGTTCTCGCAGCGTACGGGATGGCCCGTGACGCAATAGTGGCACCAGCCGCAACTGGGCGCCCACGACAGCACGACGTGGTCGCCCTTCTGGAGCCGGGTCACGCCTGGTCCCGTCTGCTCGACGATCCCCGCCCCCTCGTCGCCGAGCACAATCGGCGTCTTCGGCTCCGCCCACGAGCCATCGGCCGCATGCAAACAGCTGTGGCACACACCGCTGGCGGCCATCCTGACCAGCACTTCGCCAGCCTTCGGCTCGTCCAGCTCGACCTCTTCGACCACCAGTGGTTCACGGACAGCATGGAGCACAGGCGCCTTCATGGCGCCAGCGTACCCTCTGAGTTGTGCTTGCCGAATTGATCGCGCCGCGGGTGTACCGCGTGGCGGCGCCGTTTGAAGGTGACGGGCTGGTCAACTGTTACTTCGTCGACGCGCCGAAGAAGGCGCTCATCGATACGGGGACGTCGAGCGTGCCGTCGAAATCATTGCTGCCGGCGCTCGAGGAGCTGGGCTGGGACCCGTCCGAGCTGCGGGTGATCTTCAACACCCACATGCATATCGATCACGCCGGAGGCAATGCGGAAATGCAGGAGGTCTCCGGCGCGGGCATTCACATGCATCGAGCCGACGTCGAGCAGGTCGATCGGGAGAAGCACCTCGAGAAGTACTGTCGGGCTGACGCCCGGCTCATCGGCCAAGAAGCGGAGCTTCCGCAGCGCGAGGCGTTCATGCTCCAGCTACTCGGGCGCGAGTGGGGCGTCGAGCGCGCGCTCGAAGATGGCGACGAGATCGACCTGGGTGGCGACACTCGTCTGTCGGTGGTCCACACGCCGGGCCACACACCTGGCTCGACCTCACTCTATTGGGAGAGCGCCGGCATGTTGTTCTCGGGGGATGCCGTTGGCGGTCGCGGCTCGCGGCTACCTGGGTTCCCCCTGTACTACTCCGCGCCGGACTACGCCAGCTCGCTCAGGCGCCTGCTCGACATGGACATCGCGACCATGGCCCAGGCGCATCGCTACCGCTGGTCCGCGCCCACCACTGAGGCGGTGCGCACTGGTGGCGAGGTGCGACAAACGCTTCAGGAGGCGCTGGCGGTGTGGCAGGCGATCGACGATGCCGTGCGTGATGAACTGGCGCAGGACGCCTCGGTTGGGTTCCGCGACCTGCACCGCACCGTGGTGAAGCGTGTGGCGCCAGCGCTGGGCAACGATCCCGACTTTGACGGCATTCCCGCCGGATCGGTGGCAACGATTGCCGCGCACTGGCGCGCGCTGCAGTGATTCGTGGTTAGTTAAGGTTGAGCGTGCCTTTGTAGGTCGAGGAGCTACTGATGGTGCCGTCCGCGTTGGGCGTGCCATCAGTGTGCACCTTGCCCGAGCCGCTCGCGCCGCTGAAGATGCCCGTGCCGCCAAAAGCGTGCCACGTTCCGTCGTCCGTCGTCGTCGGCGCGCCGAGGCCACAGGCCAGGCCGTCGGTGGTCAGGAAAAGCTTGCCGTGGACTGTCGTAATCGTGACGTCGTTGTGGTCGGGGAAGCCGGTCGAGCCGTCCGGACAAGCACCAGGCTGGGGGCTGTTCAGATCGACGAATCCGGAGAAGTCTTCCGTCGCGCGGCCGCCGGGCGGCACTGACTTGCCGAGGTTCGAGTGATCCTGGCCGGTGTAGCAGAAAGCGCCTGGCGGCGTGCCCGCCGGACACGCGCGGGGCGTAGTCAGCTCCTTGGGAAAGAACGCCACATAGGGCGTCGAGCCAGTGGCCAGTGCCGGCGTAACGCCACTCGCCAGCGCCAATAGGGTTCCAATGAGCGCCGCGCGCGCTCCACGATGTCTAAGCGGCCCCATAGCTATCCTCCTGGGAAGGCCCACGGGGGATAGCAACTTTAGTGCCACAGTTTAGCGACGGCTAAGTTGACGTTCGCGCGGCACAATGAGCGCCGTGCCACGCGAACAACGGCTCCTGCGCAGCCAGAAGTTGAGGCAGGTCAACTTCCAGGGCGATGCGCTGCGCCTGGGTATGAACTGGACCGAAGAGGACCTGTCCAAGCCGCAGGTGCTCGTCGATAGTGCTTATGGGCACGGGCATCCGGGAACGTTCCACTTTCGGCCACTGATCGAGGAAGTCAGCAACGGCGTTTTCGAAGGCGGGGGCAAGCCCGGCGTGTTCACCGTTAGCGACATCTGTGACGGTGTGGCCCAGGCGCACTCGGGCATGAGCTACTCGCTCGTGTCGCGCGACATCATGGCCGCCATGATCGAGATCCACGCCCTGGGCCATCCGCACGATGGCATGGTCCTGATCTCGGGCAACGACAAGTCGGTGCCGGCGCATCTGCTGGCCATCGCGCGCTGCAACTTGCCGGCGATCCACTTACCCGGCGGCTCACAGCTCAATGGACCGGACTACGTGACGTCGGATCAGATGTGGGCGCTCGGCGCAGCGGTCGAGCGCGGCGAGCGGCCGCGTGAAGATCTCGAACAGGCGCAGTTGATCGCGTGTCCGACGTGCGGAGCGTGCCAGTTCATGGGCAGCGCCAGCACTGGCCAGGTCTTTGCCGAGGCGCTCGGCCTGGCACTACCCGGCACAGCCCTGATCCCGACGCCGCTGACGCGGCACTTGCGGTATGCCAGACAGACAGGCAAGCAGATCCTGAAGCTGATCGAAAACGACATCACGCCTAACAAGATCCTGACCAAGCAGGCGTTCGAGAATGCGATGATTTTGCACGCGGCCATTGGTGGCTCGACCAATGCCTTGTTGCACCTGCCCGTGATTGCGCGCGAGGTCGGGCTGGAGATCACGTTGGACGATTTCGATCGTGTGCACCGGCGCGTGCCGGTGCTGGCCAATGCCAAGACCACCGGGCGCTATCCAGTGGAGTACTTGTGGTACGCGGGCGGGGTGCCGGCGGTGATGCTCGAGTTGGGTGACCTGCTCAACCTGGAGTGCCTGACGGTGACCGGCAAGACGCTCGGCGAAAACCTGCAAGACATTCAGCGCTCGAGCTTCTTTGCCGAGACACGCGGCTACCTCAACAACGTCAAAGTCGCGCGCGAAGAGGTCCTCCGATCACGCGGTGACCCGTTTGGTCCGGAGGGCGGCATTGCCGTGCTGCGCGGCAACCTCGCACCGCGCGGCGCGGTGGTCAAGTACTTCTCCGTGCCGGACGAGATGCACGTGCACGTCGGACCAGCGCGCGTGTTCGACTTCGAAGACGCGGCGGTCGAAGCACTGCTGGCGCGCCAGGTCCAGCCGGGTGACGTGGTGGTGATTCGCTATGAAGGCCCACGCGCCAATGGCATGCCTGAGATGTATTTCGCGACCACGATCATCGCCGCCGACCCGGCGTTGATGGCAACCACGGCGATTGTGACCGATGGCCGGTTTTCAGGTGCGGCCAAGGGTCCGGCCGTCGGGCACGTCACGCCCGAAGCGCTGGACGGCGGGCCGATCGCGCTCGTCGAGACCGGCGACCTGATCGAGATCCATATTCCCGAGCGCCGCCTCGCGCTCGTCGGCATCGACGGCCAACGCCTGAGCGCTGAAGCGGTCGAGCACGTCATCGGCCAACGGCGCGCGCGCTGGACAGCGCCCGCGCCTCGCCACACCAGCGGCATCCTGTCGCTCTATAGCCGCGTGGCGAGCGGCTCGGATGTGGGGGCGTCCTTGACTTAAGAGCCCGTGCCGGCGCGGCGAACCGCCGCGACGAACGTCGCCTCCTCGGGCGTGACCGTGCCCTCGGGCTCCAGGTACAACCCACCACCACAGTGGCCGCAGCGGGAACCGTTCTTGGCCGCGACTGGTCTGGCGCCGCCCGGCGCGGGCGAAAAGACTGAGTTAACGATTCGGCCGGTGGTGCGAGAACAGCGCGTGCACTTCACGGTGCTGGTGGGAATAAGAGACACCCCACTACCCTAACAGGCCGTGGAGACCCCAGGCCTGCTCGGCTACGCCGACCGCTTCAGCGTTGCACCGGGTGAAACGATCCGCTTCTGCGTGTCCGCCACCGCGGCCTCCTATCGGGCCGGGCTGGTGCGCCTGATCCACGGCGACGTCAATCCGGCCGGGCCCGGCTACCAGGAGCAGGCTGTGTCATCGGCCGCGGACGGCACCTACCCCGGCCGCCAACAGCTCATCGAGGCCGGATCGTACGTGCGCGTGCCACTGCGGACGGCCACGGCCCTGGGCAGCTTGACGGTGCAGGCCTGGCTCTGGCCGACGACGCCGACCAAGCCAGGCGGCCAGCACGTACTTGCCGCTGGCGACGTGGCGCTCGGGCTCGACGACGCCGGCCGCGTTCGGCTTGCCATCGGCGACTCGTGCGTGGTGGCTGATGCGCCGCTGGCGCCCCGGCGCTGGGCCTTTGTCGCGGCAGCCTGGGACGGCACAACCGCGACGCTGTACCAGGCATCTGAGGAGCCATACACCGACCGCCACCTGATGCATAAGACTGCCAGCCTGGATGGAGCGGCACGGCTGGCCGATGAGGTGCTGCTCGGCCGCGGTTACAACGGCAAGATCGAGCGGCCCCGTCTCTTCCTGCGCGCGCTGAGCCATCACGAGGTCGAGGCATTGCGCCAGGGTGATGCGCCCCGCGATGCGCTCGCCGACTGGGACTTCTCGGCAGACATCGGCTCCGCTCGGGTGACTGACCGTTCAGCCAACGCACTGCATGGTGAGACGGTCAACGCGCCCACACGGGCCGTCACCGACCACACCTGGGATGGCACCGACGCGCGCTGGACGACAGCACCCAACCAGTACGCGGCCATCCACTTCCACGACGACGACCTGGACGACGCCCGCTGGGCACCCGATTTCGAGCTGACCGTTCCTTGGGGTCAGCGCAGCGGCATCTACGCGATGCGTCTGCTGGCCGAGGGCGCCGAAGAGTACGTGCCGTTTTACGTGCGCCCGCCGCGCGGGACAGCCACGGCGCCGGTCGCGTTTCTGGCGCCCACCTATACGTACCTGGCGTACGCCAACGAGCGCATGTACTGGAACCCGGGCTACCTCGAGAAGCGCCCGTTGGTCACTCCACTCAAAACCGAGCCGCCGGCGCTCGACCGCTATATGGCCGAGCACCGCGAGCTCGGCCTGTCCCTGTACGACGTGCATAACGACGGCAGCGGCGTTGGCTACTCGTCTCGCCTGCGGCCGATCCTCAACATGCGTCCGAAGTACCGCGCCTGGCGGCTGCACGATTCGCCACGGCATTTCGCGGCCGACCTGTATCTGATTGGCTGGCTCGAAGCGCGCGGCTTTACGTACGACGTGCTCACCGACGAGGACCTGCACACCGAGGGCAGGGACCTGCTCGCGCGCTATAGCGCGGTTTTGACCGGCAGCCATCCGGAGTACCTCACCTCGGCTATGCTGGGCGCGGTCGGACAATACCTCGAAGGTGGCGGACGGCTTATGTATTTGGGTGGCAACGGTTTCTACTGGGTCACCTCGGTCGACCCTGAGCGTCCGCACCTGATCGAGCTGCGGCGGGGCGTGAGTGGCACACGTTCCTGGGAGTCGCTGCCGGGCGAGTGCTACCACAGCACCACGGGTGAGCTGGGCGGCTTGTGGCGGCTGCGCGGACGCGGGCCACAGCGCAGCGTCGGGGTTGGCTTCGCAGCCCAGGGCTGGGGCGGTGCGTGCGGCTACCGGCGCTTGCCGTCGAGCCACGACGCACGGGTCAGCTTCATCTTCGATGGCATCGGCGACGATGAGGTGATCGGCGACTTCGGCTTCGTCCTGGGCGGTGCCGCTGGCGACGAGATCGACCGCTTCGATCTCGGTCTTGGCTCACCGGCGCATGCGCTGGTGCTCGCGACCAGCGCGGGCCAGCACTCTGACTACTACCAGGTCACTGCCGAAGACGTGCCGATCGTGGTGCCTGGCCAGGGCGGCACCGAGAGTCCCAAGGTGCGCGCCGACATGGTCTTCTTCGAGACCGGTCACGGCGGCGGCGTATTCTCCGTCGGATCGATCAACTGGCTGGGCAGCCTCGGCTGGAACGGCTATGCCAACAACGTGTCGCGGGTCACCGAGAACGTTCTCCGGCGGTTTCTGGATCCCGAACCATTCAGCTCTCCGCTCCTGCCGTGAGGACGCATG
>DASXRR010000300.1:0-30485 GCA_036506475.1 Chloroflexota bacterium | reverse complement strand
CGCCAGCTCCTCGATCCGCCCCGCCAACCCCCGCGCCGCCGCAAGCAATTCGTCGCCCGTACGCCCGCCCCGCACCGCCGACACCGCCATGTGCAGAGCGTATCAGTCACCCTTCGAGCCCCTCAGCGCCCGAACTGCCGTTTACCCGCTCAGCGCGGAACCCCCTTGGGAAGGGGACACCGCGTGCAGCGCGAAAAGCCTTGAGCGTGAGCGTGCCAAAATGCCCAGACGAGCAAGAGCCCCAACAATGAGCTATAGGCCCCAGCGCATGAAGTTCGGCGTGTTCATGGCCCCACTGCATCACCGCGTGGGCGATAACCCGACGCTGTCGATGCAGCAGGACCTGGAGGTCATCGAACAGCTCGATCGGCTGGACTTCGACGAGGCGTGGATCGGCGAGCACCACAGCGGCGCGGTCGAGATCTTCGCGGCGCCTGAGATCATGATCGCCGCCGCGGCGCAGCGCACGCGCAAGATCATGCTCGGCACAGGCGTCGTCGACTTGCCGCTGCACCACCCGTTCATGGTCGCCGATCGCGCGGTCATGCTGGACCACCTCACGCGCGGCAGGGCGATGCTCGGTGTCGGCTCGGGCGCGCTGCGCGCCGACTTCACCATGCTCGGCCTCGATCCAGACCACAGGGGCCGCATGTCGCACGAAGCGCTCAGCGCCATCGTCGAACTGCTCAGAGCCAACCAACCAGTGTCCATCAAGACAGACTGGTTTGAGCTAAGAGAAGCCCGCCTGCACCTGGCCAGCTACACCAAGCCACACCTGCCCATCGCCGTCGCCGGCTCGTCCTCAGAAGACCGCACCTCGGCCGCGGGTCGTTATGGCCTGTGGCAGCTCACCGCGGCAAGATCACCACAAGCACTCAGCGAGGCATGGGAGTGGGTCCAAGCCTCCGCGGACAGGCACGGCCAACACGTCAGTCGCGCCAATTTCCGCGCCACCAAGTTCATCCACGTCGCGGAGTCGCGCCAGCAGGCACTCGACGAGTGTCGCGAGCGCTTCCCCAGGTTTTACGGGCTGCCACTGCTCGGTGTCTCGCTCAATGGAACGAACGAAAGCACCCTCCCCGAGGAATCAGTAGAAGTGGGCGGAGCGATCATCGGCACACCCGACGATGCCATCGCCGCCATCGAAGAGCTGCAACAGGGCTCCGGCGGCTTCGGCGGTTTTCTGCACGCGATGTTTGGCCTGACGAGCCGCGACGCCATGCTGCGCAGCTTCGAGCTCATCGCGCGCTTCGTCATGCCCCACTTTCAGGGTCAGTTCGAGACGATGCAGGCCAATCGCGAATGGGTCGTGGCGACCAACGGCGGACCAATTCCGCCCATCAGCACCCTCCACCGGCCAGGACATTAGAAAAGAGATGAGCGACGTCGCCTTCGGCATCTTCGACCACATCGACAAGCAGTCGCAGTCGCTGGGCGCCACCTACGCCGACCGCCTGCGCGTGCTCGCGCGCGCCGACCAGGCAGGCTTTTACAGCTACCACCTGGCCGAGCATCACGCTACGCCGCTGTGCATGGCGGCATCGCCCAGCGTCTTCCTGTCCGCTGTCGCCCAACGTACCAGCACACTCCGCTTTGGACCGCTGGTCTACCTGCTGCCGCTCTACCACCCGCTGCGGCTGATCGAAGAGGTATGCATGCTCGACCACCTGAGCGGTGGTCGGCTCGACCTCGGGGTCGGCCGCGGCATTTCGCCCATCGAGCTCGGCTATCTGGATGTGAACGCGGCCGAAACGCCCGAGCGCTTCAAAGAAGAGCTCGAGATCCTGCTGCTCGGCCTGCGCGGGCAAGATCGACTCACCTTCCACGGGCGCTTCCATCACCTCGAAAACGTGCCGATCGAGTTCGCGCCAGTCCAGCAGCCGCATCCGCCCATCTGGTATCCGACGAGTACGGTCGACCGCATGCCGTGGGTCGCCGAGCGCGGCTTCAATAGTGTCCTGCAAGGCGGTGCGGCAAGAGTCAAACCCAGGCTTGACCGCTACTGGGAAGTCTGGCATGCCCACCACAGTGCAGATGCGCCGCGCCCGAAGCTCGGCGTCCTGCGCACCATCTTCCTCGCGGACAGCGCAGAGGAAGCGCGAAACCTGGCGCAACCGGCGTTCCGCCAGCACTACAACAGCCTGATCAAGCTGTGGCGGGAACACGGCATGCAGACCGCAGCCGAAAGCTTTACCGACGACCTGGACGAAGAGATGCGCGACGACAAGGCCTACGTGGGCACGGCCGCCATGGTCCGCGACCAGCTCGGCCAGCTGGTCGATGCGACCGGGTGCGACTACGTGGTGACGCGCCTGATGTTCGGCGACCTACCCGTGGAACGCATCTTGTATTCGCTCGAGCTCTTCGTCAACGAGGTCATGCCCGCGTTTGCAGCGCCAGCTCACGCTCGTGCAGCCGCTCCAACCCGCTCATAACCGGCTCGAGCACGTCTACGAGATGCGGCGCGATCAGGTAGCGCAGCTTCGGATCATCTGCCGTCGCCGCCTCGACGACCGCATCCGCCACCGCTGACAGATCGCGTCCGCCGGCCGCCATGCGCGCCGTCAAGCCCTCGAAATAGCGCTGCGCTGCCTCCGCATACGGGTCTTCGAATTCCAGCCGCATGTTCCCCGCCATCCCGGTGTTGAACGCACTCGGTAACACCGAGCTGACCCGAATCCCAAATGGCCGCGTCTCGATATCCAGCGTCGCCGCCAGGCAATCCAGTGCATGCTTTGACGCGCAATAGGCTCCGAGATAGGGCGTGTTCAAGATGGCGCCGATGGCGCTGACGAAGACGACCCGGCCCGAGCCCTGTGCACGCATCCGCGGCAGCACCGCCTGCGTCACCTCCAGTGCACCGAAGACATTCGTCTCGAATACCTGCCGCAAGCCGCGCGGGCCGAGCGTCTCCAACGCGCCGACTACCCCAATGCCCGCGTTGTTGACCAACACGTCGATTCGATCCAACTGACTGACGAGCCCTTGAATCGAGCTGGCATCGGTCACGTCCAACGTCCGCACGTCGACTGAGAGTCCGCCCAGGCGGTCCAGCAGCGCCGCCGAACGCGCTACGTCACGCATCGTCGCGACCACGGAATCGCCGCGCCGCGCGAACGCCGCCGCGAACTCCACTCCAAATCCCGAGCTACAGCCGGTAATCAGCACGACAGCCATACCCCGCCATCTTTATCCTGGCAGCGGGAGGTCGCAAGCATGGCCCTCGGCGAACGCGCACTCACCTTCGAGGTAGTGCCCAACTGGGAACAACTGCCCAACGGCTGGAGCCACGGCGACGTGGCCGGCGTCGCGACCGATGCGCAGGACCGCGTCTATGTGTTCAATCGGTCCGAGCATCCGCTCATCGTGTACGACCGTGACGGTCGGTTCCTGACGTCGTGGGGCGAAGGCGTCTTTACTCGCCCGCACGGCATCACCATTCGGAACGACGTTGTCTACTGCGCGGACGACACTGACCACACCGTGCGAGCCTTGTCGCTCGACGGCACGTTGCGCTTCACGCTCGGCAACGTGAATCAGCCCAGCGACACGGGCTATTCGCCCGACGGACCGACCAACTTGCTGTCCATCCGCCGCGGCGGTGAGCCGTTCAATCGACCGACGCGTCTGTCAGTCGCACCGAACGGCGAGCTGTATGTCTCCGACGGCTACGGCAACGCGCGCATTCATCGCTTCGCACCGGATGGCGAGTTGATCCAGTCGTGGGGCGAGCCAGGCACGGAGCCCGGCCAGTTCAACTTGCCGCACAGCGTGTGGGCGCATACGGACGGGCGCGTGTTCGTGTGCGATCGCGAGAACGACCGCATCCAGATTTTCTCGGCGGACGGCAAGGTAGAGTCGATCTGGACGAACGTCACCCGCCCGGGCGATCTGTTCATCGACTCCGACGACAACGTTTACGTCGGCGAGATGGCCTGGCAGGAGGGTGGCACGAGTATGGCCGGCCGGCACCTGCCCGAAACGCGCGCCAGCCAGATGACGGTGCGCGACCTGGAGGGCAACGTCCGCACACGCTGGGGCGGACCCGATCCGTGCGCCGATGGGAGCTTCGCCTCGCCGCACGGCCTGTGGGTCGACTCGCATGGTGATCTGTATGTTGCCGAAGTGACCCACACGGCACTCTCGCGCGACGGCAAGTGGCACTCCGGCTGCCACTCACTGCAAAAGTTCCTCCGCTCGTCCTGAGCAACCCGTTGTCATCCCGAGGAACGAGGGAGCTACTTAGTCCCGAGCACCACGTACAGCACAAACGCCACCGACAATACCCACAGCACCACACCAGCGTGCCGCCAGTTGAGCAGCGTGTACAGCACCACGCCGCCAGCGATGCCGTTGGTGATGCTCCAGGTCAAGGGCATCAGCATCAGGGTGAACAGCGCGGGCAGGGCCAAAGAGAAGTCGCGCCACGGTATCTCGCTGCCGACCGCGGCCAGCATCAGAACGCCGACGACCATCAGCGCGCCGGCGGTCGCCTCCTGCGGCACGATCGCGAACACGTTGGCAAAGACCATCGCGATCACGAACGGAATCGCCGTCACCACGGAGGTCAGGCCCGTGCGGCCGCCCTCGGCAATGCCGGCGGCGCTCTCGATGTAGGTCGTCGCACTGGACGAGCCGACCACGCCGCCCATCAGCGCGCCGAGCGAGTCGACCACGTATGCGCGGTCTTCATTCTCACGCAGGTTGCCCTCGTCGTCGACCAGGCTGGCTTCGCTGCCAAGCGCGGTGAACGTGCCCGCGGTGTCGAAGAAGTCGCTCAGCATGATCGACAGCACAGCCAGGATGCCGGCCAGGATCAAGCCGCCACCGCCCTTGGTCAGGAAGCCAAGTCCGAGCACGCCAATGCCGACGTAGCGAAAATCGGGCGCGCTCAACAGGGATCCAGCTAGCTCGAGCTTGCCGGGCACCACCGAGAGCGGCACGCGCAGCGCGAGGTGCACGATCACCCCGATCAGCGTCGTGGCCAGGATGCCGATCAGGATCGCGCCTTTGACGCGCGCGTGCATCAAGTACGTCGTCAGCAACAGACCGAGGACGGCATAGATGACCGGCGCGGCGGTGAAATTGCCCAGCACGCCGGCCGTCGGCGGAGCCACGGTGCCGCCCTGCGTGGCGCCGAGCGGGACTGTGTAGAAGCCCGCTTCGTAGGCGCCGATAGCGAAGATGAACAGCCCGATGCCCGCGCCGATCGCCAGCTTGAGCGCCACCGGCAGCGCGTGTAGCACCCGCTGGCGCAGGCCGGTCAAGACGAGGATGGTGATGATCAGCCCTTCGAGCAGGATGACGCCCATCGCCTCGGCGAAGGTGTATTTGAGGCCGACCATCAACTGGAAGGCGACGACGGCATTGATGCCCAGGCCAGGCGCCAGCGCAAACGGCACGTTCGCCCACCAGCCCATCGCCAGCGTCATCAGCGCCGCCACCAGACAGGTGCTGGTCACGACGGCCGGAAACGACACGTCCAGGCCAGCGATGGTCGCGCCGGTCGTCAGGATGACCGGGTTGACGATGATGATGTAGCTCATGACCATGAACGTGGTCAGTCCGGCGCGGACTTCAGTGCCCACATCGGTTCCGCGTGCCGTCAGGTGAAACCAGCGCTCCAGCGCCGAGCCGCGCTCCCGTTCCAGCGCCACCTCAGCCATGCCCGCCGCCCCCCTCGTACTCGGAGATGGCGGCATTCTAGCCGGCCGCCCGAGCAATTCCCGCCCCGAAATAAATCTTGACATCTAGAACGCTTGTTCTATACTGGTGGTGTGACCGTTCCCGCACAGACCGTCGCCACGAGCATCCGCCACGTTGCCTCGCCCCGTCCCTGGCGCTCGCATCCACCAGCGCCGCCGGTGCGGCTCGAGGAAGACTGGGCTGAGCCACCCCTGCACTTCCGCCTGGTGCTGCCGCGCGCCAAGCGCAACCGGCTCGATCGTCGGGCTCAGGCGCTGCGGCCGCGGCGCACGTGCTGCATCGCCGGCTGTGGCGCCGAGAGCCTGGCCGTGCTGCTGATCGAGTCGGAGACCGAAGCGCTGCTGTGTCCGTTCCACGAGCTGGTGCAGCTGGACGGCGCACCCGTGCAGGGGGAGCCGCTGTTGGCGGTACCCAGCTGGTAAGGCATGGCATGAATTAGCAACAACGCGCGGCGCCGCGGCGTCCTACTGGTGAAGGCTTTGAAGGACTCCGTTCCATGACCCTCGTCGACAACCCCTCGAGTAGCACCTTTACAAGCAGTGAGCTCGCCCGTCTGCAGGCCTATCGGGCCGCGGTAGCGGCGGGCTTCTATACCGACTGGGATGGCACGACGACCAGCACCGACACCGAGGCGCTGGCGTGGCTGCAGCAGCCCGGCCTGGGCGCGCCCGAGTTTCCGTTCACGCGCGCCGAACTGGCGCGCCTGGAGGGCTGCCGCGACGCGATCGCCGCGGGCTACTACAGCGAGGACATGGCGAGTCCAAGCCAAGCAGATTGAGTGCGTGCCGTGCGCCTGTGCGCCGCGCTCCCTTCACCTTCCAGCCGCTTTCGCGCCGGGCGCGCGCGTAGCGCGAGGACCTACAAAAGTGATCGCTCCCTGTCTCCCGGGCAGCGTCTCGGGCGGCAGCCGGGCCCGTTTTCCGAAGACAAGAGGCGCGTTTTTGAAGACAAGAAGGAGCGCGACACGGCTGCCGGTTGGAGGCGGCCAGCAGTCGTGTACCTCGCGCTCCGGCGATTAGTATCAACACCTTCCTGGCAAAAAGCAATAGGCGGTGCCGTTCAACGTGCGCCTTCTCGTGCACGCTGAGCAGCACCGCCGAGGTGCCGCGGAAGGCGCTCAGGCAGCCCGGCGACGCGGCTTTTTGGCGCTCTCGGCGCGTGGCGCGAGCATGGTAATCGGGTGCGCTTCGACGCGATCGGCCGGGTCGGGCTGATCGGCGAGCCGACCGCGCATCATGAGCAGGTGGGCGAACTGACGCTCGGTGAACGGCCACGGCGCAATGGCGCGTGGGCGGCGACCGAACTGATAGGGCTGATCGTTGTCGGCCGCGCCGCTGCCATCCTTGGAGCCGCTGCCGGAATCTGAGACCTGAGACCGTTCCATCGGAATCCCCCGAGATAAATTGGGTTACCTCAAGGGTCGACGCGACCAGGTACCGGTTTCCCCCCCACGTGGGGGATTCGACTAGGCCAATTTGCTCCTGCGCAGCGCGGCGTGCATTTGCTAGGCGCTTCGACTCGCAACGTCGGGCGCCGGGCCAAGCGTGCCAGGACGAGCGCGAAAGCCCTGCCTCTTACGCCGTAAAGTAGTTCGCCGCGCGCTCGTTGCGCGACCTCGGCCGCGCGCACCCGAACCTGTGCGACGCTGGCCTCGAGCTCTCGACCGCCTTCGTGGCATTCGTCACCCTCAAGAGCTACGTGGCGGGCCACACCGAGTGGACCATTGCCGATGGCGGCATGGGCAGCCGCGAGGGTCAGATATGCGACGCGCTGCCCGAGTTCAATGCGCGGGCATACCCGCGCCTGGCCACAGTTGCCCAAGAGCTCGGCCAGGAGCACATCGCCGCCGAATTCGAGCGCGGCCTCGACCTGATCATCGACGGCATCCGCGCCCGCCTACGAACCACGAACCACGAACCACGAACCACGAACCACGAACCACGAACCACGAACCACGAACCACTAAAGCATTAATAGGACCGCGGCATGCCGAGCACGTGCTGGCCGACGTACGCCAGCACCAGGTTGTTGTTTATCGGCGCCACGGAGTACAGCCGCGTCTCCCGAAACTTGCGCTCCACGTCGAACTCGGCCGCGAAGCCGTAGCCGCCGTGCGTGTCGAGGCATGCGTTCGCGGCGTCCCACGCCGCCTGGCTCGCCAGCAGCTTGGCCATATTGGCTTCCGCGCCGCACTTCTGGCCCGTATCGAACAGCCACGCCGCCTTGTGCCGCACCAGGTCCGCCGCCTCGAGCCGCGCGTGCGCCTGGGCAATCGGAAACTGCACGCCCTGATTGGTGCCGATCGGCCGACCGAACACGACCCGCTCTGACGCGTAGCGCGTCGCCCGTTCGACGAACCAGCGCCCGTCGCCCAGTGACTCGGACGCAATCAGGATCCGCTCGGCGTTCCAGCCATCGATGATGTAGCGGAACCCTGCGCCTTCGTCACCCACCAGGTTCTCGGCGGGCACTTCGAGGTCGGTGATGAACAGCTCCGTAGTGTGGTGGTTGAGCATCGTCTCGATGGGCCGGATCTCGATCTGGCCGCTCGCAACGGCGGCCTGCAGATCGACGAGAAAGACGCTCAAGCCGCGTGTTTTGTCCGTGAGCTCGTCGTACGGCGTCGTGCGCGCCAGGAGCAGCAGCAGGTCAGAATGCTGCGCGCGCGAAGTCCACACCTTCTGACCATTGACGACGTAGCAGTCGCCGCGCCGAATCGCGGTCGTCTTGAGCCGCGTCGTCTCCGAGCCCGCGTCGGGCTCGGTCACGCCGAAGGCCTGCAAGCGAAGCTCGCCCTGGGCGATCGGCGGCAGGTAGCGCTGCTTTTGCTCGGCCGAGCCGTGTCGCAGCAACGTGCCCATGATGTACATCTGGGCGTGCGCGGCGGCGGCGTTGCCGCCACTGTGGTTGATCTCCTCGAGGATGACCGACGCCTCGGCGATGCCCAGCCCGGCGCCGCCGTACTCGGACGGGATCAAGACGGCCAGCCAGCCGGCCTCGGTGAGCGCGCGCACGAACTCGGTCGGGTAGCCGGCGCGGCGGTCGAGCTCGCGCCAGTAGGCGTCGGGGTACGCCGTGCACAGCTCGCGCACGGCCGACCGAATCGCCTCGTGTTCCTCAGGTATTCGGAAGTCCATCGCCGTTCGGGTCGCCGTAGCGGGCCAGGGCCGCACGCATCTGATCGGTCAGCTCGCGGGCTTTGAGCCCACCACGATCGTCTCGGCCGATGAATACGCGGTCCTCTCGGCCGCGCACCAGCAGCTCTTCGCCGGCTTCGTCGAGGCGCACGATCTCGTGGCGCAAGCTGAGGCTCGAACGCCCCACTCGGCTCACCCACGTGCGCACTTCGAGCACATCGTCCATGCGCGCGGGGCTCAGGTACTGCGCCTGCGTGCCGACGACGGGAAAGCCGAGCATCTCCGTGCCTGGCGGAATCATCGACTCACGCGGGATGCCCATCTCGCGCGCGAGCACGTGTGAGACGGTATCCATCCAGGCGTAGAAACGCGGGTAGAAGACGATTCCGGCCGGATCGCAATCACCCCAACCGACCTGCACTCGAACGGCCAGGTAGCGCCGTTCGTCGGCCTGCATAGACCTTACGTTAGCGTGTCAGCCGACCATGTTGGAGGCCGCCCCCAGGACACCCACGCCCGCGGCGAACACGAGGCAGTTGCGCGCCAGACGCGCCCGACCGATGTGAGCAGTGCGCACGAACAGCACGACGCCGAGTGTGACCACGCCCAGCTTGAGCGGGACCAGGCCAAGCGGACCCATGGTGGCCATGACATAGCGGGCGAGCGGGTTTTGCTCGAGCTGGAGGCCGTAGTTGAGCATCATGTTCACGCCGGTCCACAGGTCGAGCATGTGTGCGACGAGCACCAGCGCCGCGAGCAGATAGATCGCTACGGGTCCGGTCGCCAGGCGGGCGCCCCAACCGTCCTCCGGGCCGAGCAGAATCCATCGACTCCAGCCCGACCACCCCGTGCGCGCCACCGCCTGCTCCATCATCGCCATCGCGTTCGCTCCATCGCCGAATGGGCCCGAGGTTAGCGATCGACGCGAACGCATCTCGTTGACGGCGCGTTGAGAAACGACTGAGCCCGCTGTCATCCTGAGGCGAGGCACGCGCACGAAGGAGGACAATCACGTTCAGGATTCGGCCGGGCCGGCCGATGGTCTCAAGAAGAGGCCGTGTTGTTTTCTTCGCTTGCCCCCCTGCGCCGCAAGTTTCTCGAGTTGTGGGATGGGTCGCCCGACCTGCCACGCCCAGTCAAACTCGAGCGGCGGCTGGTGCTTGGGCGCTGGATCGCAATCGCCTTCTGCGCGCCCGCGCTGGGCCTGTATCAGATGCCGCCGTTGCAACACACGGCGGCTTTCACCCTGCTCGGTGTGGCGCTGATCTACAACTTCGCGCTGTTCTGCTTGATCCGGCGCGAGCACCGCTGGGTCGCGGACGGCAGCATCGCGACATTCGGCGACGGCGTGTTGTGCGCGGCGATGATCGCCATCGTCGGCGGGTTCGAGTCGCCCTTCTACGTCCTCCTGTACGCGATTGTGATCTCGGCCGGCATGCGCCTTGGCTTCGCGCGCGGCATGGTCCTCGCGACGCCGATCGCCGTGGTCGACGCGATGGGCAAACTCTCGAACGATCAGCCCATCGACGCGGCGTACACGATCCGCTCGGGCGTGCTCTTCCTGACGGTGCTGCTGACCAGCTATCTCTATGAAGAGGCGCACACGAACGAGGCCATGCTCGCCGAGCGCCTGCACCAGTCCGAGGTGCTCAACACGGCCCTCGAGCATCAGGCTTTGCACGACCTGCTAACCGATCTCCCGAACCGCAGCCTGCTGCACAGCCGCTTGGAGCAGTCCATCCTCGCCCGCGCGGGTGCACAGGATTATTCGGTTGCGCTCTTGCTGATCGACCTCGATCGCTTCAAAGAGGTCAACGACACGTTCGGGCACCAGCATGGCGACTTGCTACTGCAAGAGATCGGGCCGCGGCTGCGCGACGTGCTCGGACCGCACGACACCATCGCCCGCCTGGGCGGCGACGAATTCGCCGTACTGCTGCCGCGTGCCACCGCGCTGCGCGCCGAGCGCGTTGCGCGCCGGCTGCTGTCGGCGCTGGACCAGCCGTTCGAGATCGACAGCTATAGCGTCGACGTCAACGGCAGCATCGGCATCGCGCTCAATCCCGACCACGGCGACACCGCCGACGTGCTCATCCAACGCGCCGACATCGCGATGTACGTCGCCAAGCGCTCGAATCGCGGATTCGCGTTCTACGCACCCGAGCACGACCAGCACACCCCTGACCGCCTCGCGCTCGTCGGTGAGCTGCGCCGGGCCATCGACAACGACGAGCTCACCCTGGTCTATCAGCCGAAGGTCAATCTCGAAACCGGGCGCTGGATCGGCGCCGAGGCACTCATCCGCTGGCAGCACCCACAGCGCGGCATGATTTCGCCCGACCAGTTCATTCCACTGGCCGAGCAGACTGGCCTGATTCGGCTGCTCAGTCGCTGGGTACTCAGCACGGCGCTACGTCAGGTGCGCGCCTGGCAAGGCACGGGCGTCGACCTGCCGATCGCGGTCAATCTGTCGATGCGCGACCTGCACGATCCGGAGCTGCCCGACACAGTCGCCGAGCTCCTTTCGACGTGGCAGGTGGCGCCGTCACGACTGATGGTCGAGATCACCGAAAACGGCCTGATGGCGGAGCCGGCTCGGGCGCTGCAAACGGTTACTGGGCTGCGCGCGATGGGCATTCGCATCGCCATCGACGACTTTGGCACGGGCTATTCGTCGCTGGCGTACCTGAAGCGCCTACCCGTCGACGAGCTGAAGATCGATCGCTCGTTTGTCCGCGAGCTCGCCGGCGATCGCGACGATCTGGCGATCGTGCGTTCGACGATCAGTCTGGGCCATGACCTGGGCCTGCGCATCGTCGCCGAGGGCGTCGAGGACGCCGCGACGATGGATCTGCTCCAGGAGCTAGGCTGCGACATCGGCCAGGGCTACCACATCGGCAAGCCCGTCGCCGCGCACGACCTGGAACGGCAGTTCATGACCCTCGCCAGAGCTGCCGCGGCGGCTTAAGTCGCCTTCTTCTTCTTCGGCTTCGCCGCCTTCGCCGGCAGCGCAGCCGCGTGCTCCAGCGCGCGTGTCAGCCATGTCCGCAGCTGCGCCTGATCGTCGACGATCGGATCGGGCGCGATGACATAGCCGGTCATCGGCCGACCCATCGGCGCGAACGGGACGGCGCCGTGCTGCTCGGCTAGCGCACGCCGATCAGCCTCGCCCAGGCGCAGCACCACGTGGTTCTCGAAGAGACCACCAAAGTGGTTGCCGTTCACAAAGCCGGCCGGAAAGCCGAACATCTGGCGCCGCTGTGCGCGCGCATCCTCCGGGAACGCGCGATCGAAGGTCTCGACGAGCTCCGGCGGGGACTTCTGCATCTTCATGGGGCTACAACCGGTGGGGCCTTGACACCATCAAGGCCCCACATCTTGATGGCACGCCTCGTGCAGCCGTACACTGCAGACGTCGGGGACGACGGCCTCGAGCGCAGCGCGCAAGCGTTCGGTCGGAGGTCCCTGTCCAACACCCTCTGGGGTCCACAACCCAGGGGGTGTTCCCTTTTTGGTGTGGCGTGGCGTGCTGTCGCGGACAAAAAAACGCCTAATGATCTAGACCCGCAGCGAAGGAGTGTCGCCACCCTTCGCAGCCCCTTCCAGCGTCCACATCACTGGCACTCGGCTTTCACCGAGTCGGGGCGGGGACCGGTTGGCCCTTTCGGGTTGTCGAGACTGTGGCTTCTACCGGCCCCGTCGCGTGGTCTAGCTCACCAGGCACGGACAAGGCTATGGCGGCCCAAGCAGGCCCGGCAAGCCAAACCGGCCGCACACTTTGGGTCAGTCTGGGCACACTTTCAGCACGCCCGATCAGTCGCCTCACGCACCGCCTCGCCGCGATACGCTGAGGCGCGCAACGTATGCAGCCGCTGACCGAAGGCATTTCCTCGGTAACGGACCTGCGTGGGCGCGTGGCGCTCGTGACGGGCGCCGGCCGGGGCATTGGGCGTGCGATCGCCGAGGTCCTGGCGAGCGCGGGCGCCGACGTGGCCGGGCTCGATCTGGCCGAGCCACACGAGACACGGACGACCATCGAGGCGCTTGGCGTCCGTGGCCTGGCGCTCGCGGCAGACGTGGCCAACCGCGAACACGTCGAGCGCGCCGTCGGACAGATCGTCAATGCCTTCGGGCGCATCGACATTCTGGTGAACAACGCCGGTGTGGTCGAACGCTCCACGCTCGAGACCCTGGACGATGCCACGCTGCAGCGTGAGCTGGACGTGATCGTGCGCGGCACGGTCCTGTGCACGCAGGCGGTCTACGACGTGATGAAGCGCCAGGGTGGCGGCAAGATTGTCAACATCAGCTCGATCTCGGGCAAGCTCGGCGGGCCGATCGCCTCGCCGACGACACTGGGCGGCGCCTCGGCGCGCAGCGGTCCCGCCTATGCGCTGGCCAAGGGTGGCGTGATCGCCTTCACCAAGTGGGTCGCCAAGGACGCCGGGCACCACGGCATCCACATCAATGCCGTCTGCCCTGGCCCGATCGCCAGCGACATGACGCGCGGCTTCGCATACAACCTCGCCGCGCAACCAATCGCGCGCATGGGCGATCCACGCGACGTCGCGCACGCGGTCCTGTTCCTGGCGTCGCAGATGTCCAACTATGTCACTGGCCAGACGCTGAACGTCGACGGCGGCATCCTGATGGACTGATTGACGCTCCTCGACGCAGCCGCCTACGCTGGTCTATTGTCTAATAATCGAGTCGGCTACTCGGCTGCATCGGAGGTGTGATGCTCGTTCGACTTCTGAAGACAGGCTTGGCGTTGCTGCTGACGGTCGCGTGTGCACCCGCGCCCGCCTCGCCAGCGGCCAAGCCAGCGTCCGTGCCAGCGCTCGCCGAGCTCAACATCGACTACGCCTACTACTCGCCCACCTCGCTCGTGCTCAAACGCATGGGATGGGTCGAAGAGGCCTTCAAGCCACAGAACACCACCGTGAAGTGGGTGCTCTCGGCAGGATCGAACAAAGCCATCGAATACCTGTCTGGCAACGCCGTCGACTTCGGCTCCACGGCCGGCGCGGCGGCGCTCCTGGCCAAGACCAACGACGTGCCGATCAAAGCGGTCTACATCTACGAACAGCCCGAGTGGACCGCGCTCGTGGTCGGCAAGGAGTCCGCGGTCAAAGATCCCAAAGAGCTGAAGGGCAAGAAGATCGCCGCGACCAAAGGCACCGATCCGTACTTCTTCCTGCTGCGCACGCTCAACGCCAACGGTCTGAGCCAGGCTGACGTGGAGGTCGTCAACCTGCAGCACGACCAGGGCCGGTTGGCCCTCGAGCGGGGCCAGGTGGATGCCTGGGCGGGCCTCGATCCACACATGGCCGCGAGTGAGCTCGAAGCAGGCAGCAAGCTGCTCTACCGCAACAAAGACTTCAACACGTACGGCTTCTTGAACGCGCGCGAGGCGTTCCTCAGTCAGTATCCCGATGCGACCAGGAAGGTCATCGAGCAGTACGAGAAGGCGCGTCAGTGGACCATCGAGCACCCCGACGAGGCGGCCAAGATCCTGTCCGAGGAGTCGCAGGTGTCGCTCGATGTTGCCAAACGCGAGCTGTTCGAGCGCATGAACCTCAAATCGAGCGCCGTGCCAGGCGACGAGCACATCACCGCGCTCGAGGCGGTCATCCCGATCATGAAGGCCGAGAAGCTGGTCAAGGACGGCTCGGATCCTGACAAAGCGCTCGCTGACTTGATCGAGCCTGGTTTCGCCAAGGCGGTAGTTGGGCAATGAGCGAACGCAGCGGTCACTCCACGCGCCGCGCGGATGATTTTTCTTCTTTAAAGAGAAGCAGACACGGGGGCGAGTAGGCAGGTGGCGATTGGCGGAGCGGTCGGGGCGCGTGAACGGCATGACGAGCAGCGCCTGCCAAGGTTGCCGCGCATCAGCGCCGATGGAGCGATGCCCTGGCTCCTGCCCATCACCATCCTGGTGTTGTGGCAGCTGAGCCTGTCGCTGGGCGTGTTCAAGGCCCACCAGCTGCCGCCACCGCTCACGGCACTCACCACGGCCTGGGACCAGCTCCTGCAAGGCCGATTGCAGCAGCACATCCTGGCCACATTGGGCCGCGTGTTCGGCGGCTTTCTCATCGGCTCGACGGCGGCCATCGCTCTTGGCCTGGCAGTGGGACTGTTGAACAAAGTCGACAAAGCCGTGGACCCGACGCTGCAGGCGCTCAGAACGGTGCCCACGCTGGCCTGGGCGCCGCTACTGCTGCTGTGGATGGGCATCGAAGAGGCGCCCAAGCTCACCCTGGTCGCGATCGGCGCGTTCTTCCCGCTGTACGTGAACCTGGTCTCAGGCGTGCGCGGCGTCGACCGCAAACTTGTCGAAGTCGGCCGTGTCTACGACCTGTCGTGGTGGGCCATCGCGCGGCGCATTGTCCTGCCCGCCAGTCTGCCGAGCCTGCTGACCGGCCTCAGACTGGGCCTCTCCCAAGCCTGGCTGTTCGTGGTCGTGGCCGAGCTCATCGCAGCGACCCGCGGCCTCGGCTTTCTGCTTACCGACAGCCAGAACCTGTCGCGCGTCGACCTGATGATCGTGGCCATGCTGTGCCTGGCGACGTTCGGCAAGCTCTCGGACATGGCGCTCAGAGCCATCGAGGCGCGCCTGCTCGGCTGGCGCGACACCTTCACGGGCACAGCGTCATGAGCCAGTCGCTACACATCGCCAGGCTGCGCAAGCAGTATGGCGAGGTCTTCGCGCTGGCCGGCATTGACGTGCACGTCAGCGCCGGCGAGATCGTGGTGCTGGTCGGTCCCAGCGGCTGCGGCAAGAGCACTCTGCTGCGGCTGATCGCCGGCCTCGACACCGAGTTCGGCGGTGAGGTGACGGTCGGCGCAACCCACGTCACCGGGCCAAGTCAGGCGGTCGGCCTGGTATTCCAGGAGCCGCGGCTTTTTCCATGGCTCACTGTTGCGGACAACGTGGCCTTCGGCTTGAAGGACGGCCAGCCCACGTCTATTGTCGATGAAACCCTGCACGTGGTGGGTTTGGCCGACTTCGCCAAAGCCTTGCCCAAGCAGCTCTCGGGCGGCATGGCTCAGCGTGTGGCGCTAGCTCGAGCCCTGGTGACCGAACCCCAGGTGCTGCTGCTCGACGAGCCGTTCAGCTCCCTCGATGCCTTTACCCGTATGCGCTTGCAAGACCATCTGCTCGCGGCCTGGGAACGCTACCGCCCGACCCTGGTGCTGGTCACGCACGACCTGGACGAAGCTGTCTATCTGGCCGACCGGGTAGTGCTGCTCGGCGAACGTCCGTCGACGGTTCAGCTCACGCGCACCGTCGACGTAGCACGTCCGCGCGCGCGGGGCGACCTGGCGCTCGCGGCGCTGCGCGCGAAGCTGCTGCAGGCGCTGCACCTCGAACGAACTGCCGCCTAGCCGCGCGACGAAGACCTATGATTCCCGTCAATGTCCGTAGGTGAGGTTGTCGTCGGCCAACCGGGCTCGGTTGGCGTGGCGCACACGCAGTTCGTCGACCTGCCCGAACCTTTGCCGCTGGACAGTGGCGCGGAGCTCAAGAAGGTCCGCATCGCCTACGAGACCTACGGCACGCTGTCGCCCACCAGGGACAACGTGATCCTCGTGTGCCACGCCCTGAGCGGCGACGCGCACGCGGCCGGTTGGAGCGAAGATCCTGATGCGCCGAGCGCCGTCGACGGCATCGGTGCCGACGAACGCGGCATTCGGCCGCATGGTGGGCTGGGCTGGTGGGACGGCATGATTGGCCCGGGCAAGGCCTTCGATACCGACCGCTACTTCGTCATCTGCTCCAACCTGATCGGCTCGTGTCGCGGCTCCACCGGTCCGAGCTCACTCAACCCGGCCACGCATCGGCCGTACGGCCTGGATTTCCCAGTCGTCACCGTAGGCGACATGGTCAGGGCCGAACGGCGCCTGCTCGATGTGCTCGGTATCGAGCGGCTCCTGGCTGTAGGCGGTGGGTCGCTGGGCGGCATGCAGGCGCTCGAATGGACCGTCGCCTATCCCGATCAGGTCAAAGCGTGCGTCAGCATCGCCAGCACGCCCCATCTCGGCAGTCAGGGCGTGGCCTGGAACGCGATTGCGCGCAACGCGATCATGGCCGACCCCGATTGGCAGGGCGGCTTCTACTACGGGACCGGGCGCGAGCCCAAAGCTGGTATCGGCGTGGCGCGCATGGTCGGCCACGTGACATACCTCTCGGCCGAGTCGATGGCGGACAAATTCGGTCGGCGTTTGCAGGACCGCACCGAGGTGTCCTTCACGCTCTCCGAGTCGGATTTCGCGGTCGAGAGTTACCTGCGCCACCAGGCGCGTACGTTCGCGGCACGCTTCGACGCCAACAGCTACCTTTATATATCGCGCGCGCTGACCTACTTCGACCTGGCACGCGACCACGGTGGCGGCTCTCTCGAGCGGGCGCTCGCGGACGTTTCGGCGCGCTTCCTGTTGGTGTCGTTCTCGTCTGACTGGCTGTATCCGCCGCACGACTCGCTCGAGCTCGAAGCCGCGCTGAAGGCAAGCAAAAAGCAGGTCGAGCACCACCCGATTCAGGCAAGCTATGGGCACGACTCGTTTCTGCTCGAAGAGGCGCGCCAGGCGCCGCTGATCGCTCGGTTTCTGGAGAACGTGTACCGCCATGACTGACGAACAACCTCGCGCTTTCGGGTTCGACACTCGAGCGATCCATGCTGGCCAGCGGCCCGACCCCTATACGGGCGCACGGGCCGTGCCGATCTTCCAGACCACGAGCTACGTCTTCGAGGACCCTGAGTCGGCGGCGGCCTACTTCAACCTCCAGGAATACGGCAACACCTACTCGCGCATCATGAACCCGACCACGGCGACCTTCGAGGAGCGCATCGCCAGTCTGGAAGGTGGCGCGGGCGCGGTCGCCTTCGCCAGCGGTCTGGCGGCGCAAGCCGCGGCGATCTTCACCATGCTCCAGCCGGGCGACCACATCGTCGCCTCAGGTGCGCTGTACGGCGGCAGCGTGACCCAGCTCAAGCACCTCACGCGCAAGTTGGCTTTGCGCCTGTCGTTTGTGGACCCGGACGATCTCGACAATTGGCGCGCGGCCCTCCGCGACGAGACCAAGCTGCTCTATGGCGAGACGATTGGCAACCCGGGCGGCAACGTGCTCGACATTCGCGGCGTCGCCGATATCGCCCATGGCCACGGCGTGCCGCTGATGATCGACAACACCTTCGCCACGCCATATTTGTGCCGCCCGATGGAGTTCGGCGCGGACATCGTCGTGCACTCGGCGACGAAGTTCATCGGCGGTCATGGCACCTCGATCGGCGGCGTTGTGTCCGAAGCGGGCACTTTCGATTGGTCCAATGGCAAGTTCTCGGTCGTGGCCGATCCATCGCCCGCTTACCACGGCCTTGCCTTCCACGAGACGTTCGGCATGTACGGCTACTTGATGAAGCTGCGCGCCGAGTCACTGCGCGACCTGGGCGGGTGCTTGAGCCCATTCAATGCCTTCCTCTTCTTATTAGGCCTGGAGACGCTGCCGCTGCGCATGGACCGCCACGTTTCGAATGCACTGGGCGTCGCGCGGTTCCTGCAAGACCATCCGGCCGTCGCGTCCGTGCGCTACGCGGGCCTGCCGGACAGTCCGTACGCTGGGCTCGTCCAGCAGTATCTCCCGCGCGGTGCGGGCGCCGTCTTCGCATTCGATCTCCGCGGTGGCCGCGACGCGGGCGCGCGCTTCATCCAGTCACTCCGCTTGTGGAGCCATCTGGCCAATGTCGGCGACGCCAAGTCACTGGTCATCCATCCGGCGAGCACGACTCATCGCCAGCTGAGCGACGAGGAGCTGGTCGCGGCCGGCATCAGCGCGGGCACCATTCGCCTGTCGGTCGGCCTGGAAGACCTCGACGATCTGGTCTGGGATCTGGATCAGGCACTATCGGACGCCGTCGGCACACGAACGAACGGTCGAACCGCGGAGGTCGTGGTATGACCCAAGTCGATGGTCTGGTCTGCGCCCTACCCGACCGCTCGTCGCAAGAGGAAATCCGCAAGTTCCAGGACGCCAACGTCATCCGCGAGGTGCTGCATACGGCACGCACCATCGCCATCGTTGGCCTATCGTCCAACACACTCCGGCCCAGCAATTACGTCGGCTTCTACCTGCAGCGGCACGGCTACCGCGTGGTTCCCGTCAATCCGAATGAACCCGCAGCCCTTGGCGAAAAGGCCTACCCATCCCTGGCTGACGTCCCGTATCCGATTGACGTCGTCGATGTCTTCCGCGCCTCGCAGTTCGTGCCCGGCATCGCCGAACAAGCCGTGCAGGTGGGTGCCAAGGCGCTCTGGCTCCAGTTCGGGGTGATCAGCAGCGCGGGTGCGCAGATCGCCGCCCAAGCCGGCCTCAAGGTGATCATGGACCGCTGCATGAAGGTCGAGCACGCGCGCCACATGGGCCGCATGCACTGGCTCGGCTTCAACACCGGCGTGGTCATCTCGCAGCGCACCCCCGACGCCCGCTGACCCGTCGGCCGTCGTGAAACTCGTACGAACTGAGGTGGAATCGGCGGCACTGCGTTTGGCTGACACAGCAGTCGCCGTGGGACTCTCCGTGGCAGCGCCGGTCTAGGGGATCAGCAGCAGTTTGCCTGCTGTCTGGCGCGAGGCCAGATCGATGTGCGCCTGGGCCGCCTCGACGAGAGGATAGGTGCGCTCGATGCGCAAGTGCAGTTTGCCTTCGCGCAGCCACTGGAAGAGGTCGCCCGAACGCCATAGGAGCTCGTCACGCGTCGCGATGTAGTGGCCGAGCGTCGGGCGCGTCACGTACAGCGAGCCTTTGTTTTGCAGCACGTTGATGTCGAATGGCGGGACCGCTCCGCTCGAGGCACCAAACAGGACCAGCGTGCCGCGGGGCTTGAGCGCGCTCAGACTCTGGTCAAAGGTGTCCTTGCCGACCGAGTCGTAGACCACATCCAGGCCGGCCGCGTTGGTGAGCCGTCGCACCTCAGCCACAAAATCCTGCTCGCGGTACAGCACTACCTCGTGTGCGCCAGCGTCTCGTGCCAGCTGCGCCTTCTCCGGTGAGCCGGCGGTACCGACGATCAGCGCGGCGCCGCGCATGCGTGCGATCTGACAGAACAGCTGGCCTACACCGCCCGCGGCGGCGTGGATCAGACACGTCGACTGCGCCGTCAGCCGATACGTGGAATGGATGAGGTAGTGCGCGGTCATGCCTTGCAGCATCACCGCGGCCGCATCCTGCAGTGAAACGCCATCCGGTACGGGCACCAGCCGTGCCGCTGGCACCAGCGCGTGCGAGGCACACGAGCCGCCAACGCTCGACCACGCCACATGCTGACCCGGTGGGAACGCAGTCACTCCGTCGCCGACGGCCTCGACGGTGCCTGCGCCCTCCTGACCGAGCGCGAACGGCAGTTCGACTTTGTACTGGCCCGAGCGGTGATAGATGTCGATGAAGTTCACCCCGGCCGCGGCGACCCGCACCAGCACCTGGCCCTGCCCAGGCGTCGGCGTGGGCAGCTCGTCCACCCGCATGACTTCGGGTCCGCCCTGTTCGTGGATCCGCACAGCTTGCATAGCGGCTTGATTTCAGCCGCTATGCTAGGCACGCTGCAACGGCCATGCGCCGGAACCTGTCATTTGGCGCGCTACGGGCCGTGGGCACTCGTCGCTGGCGCATCGGAGGGGACCGGCGCGGCGTTCGCCGAAGCGCTGGCGCAGCGCGGGCTAAACGTGGCGCTCGTCGCGCGCCGTGCGACGCCCTCAAAGAGCGTGGCTGACCGCCTGGCGACGCAGCACCACGTCGAGACGCTGCCGATCGTGGCCGATCTGGACGCGGGTCGTGCGCCGCCTCATGCCAGCCGGCTGACTATCCTGTTGATGGAACGCGCAACCAGGAGTCTCAGTCGCTCGCCGACGTCGTGAACGGGTGCTCGGTGCGCGCCATGCGCGCGAGCATCACCAGCGGCACGGTCAACCAGGCCAGGTTCGCCAGCGTGACGAAGCCCAGATTGACGATGCAAAAGGGCCACGAACGGCACGTCAATGGGCCGTCGGCGAAGCGGTATCGGGCTCCGCACGGCGGCCATTATGCATCGCGCTGGCTAGCGCCAGAGGTGGCGCAGCGCTTCCACCAATTCACTCAGGAAATTGGGCAGGAATGGGCCGTTGGCCTCGATGGCATCGGACAGGTCGTCCCGCCAATCACCGGTCGGCGTGACCGCCGGCGACTCGGCGAAGCGTGGGTCGGCGAGGTTCGATGGCAGCATGGCCATGGGACGCATCCACTGAACGCGCGGTTGCAGCGGATTTCGCGCCTGACCGAACGGATGGGGTAAGCCCGCCACGAAGAGGGGTAACCTGGCCGGTTCCGGGAGGTTGTGTGAAACCACCACCATTCGAGTACCACGCGCCGGGAACGCTGTCCGAGGCGTTGGCGCTGCTGGGGCAGCTCGGCGAGGACGCCAAGGTGCTCGCCGGCGGCCAGAGCCTGATGCCGCTGCTCAATTTGCGCCTGGCGCGCCCGGCCCACCTGGTCGACATCAACGGCTTGACCGAGATCGCCGGCATCGGCGCGTCCAATGGCGGCCTCGAGATCGGCGCGATGGTCCGCCAGCGCGCCGCCGAGCGCTCGACGCTGGTGCACGAGCGCAATCCGCTGCTGGCCGAAGTGTTGCCGTTGATCGGTCATCCACAGATTCGCAATCGCGGCACCATTGGCGGCAGCCTGGCCCACGCCGATCCCGCCTCCGAGCTGCCGGCGATCGCCGCGGCGCTCGACGCCGACCTGGTGGTGCGCAGCGCCCGTGGCGAGCGCGTCCTGAAGCCCGATCAATTTTTCCAGACCTTCTTGACCACGGCGCTGGAGCCGGATGAGCTCCTGGTCGAAATCCGTATACCCGCCTGGCCAAGCAACGCCGGCTGGTCATGCCAGGAGATCAGCCGACGCCATGGCGACTTTGCGCTCGTCGGCGTGGCATGCGTCCTTCGGCTCAATGCCAGCGGCACCATCGCCGAAGCGCGGCTGGCCTATACCGGCGCCGGCGCGGCACCAATTCGCGCGCGCGATGCGGAACGCGCGTTGGTTGGCCAACCGCCCACGACTGACAGCTTCACGGCCGCCGCCGAGCAGGCCGCACGGGCACTGGACCCGCAGTCCGACGTCCACGCGTCGGCGGCGTACCGCACACATGTGGCCAAAGTGCTCACGAAACGCGCCCTCGCCGAGGCCACCCAGCGGGCCAGAGGAGCCCAGCCATGACTCGCATGCACATCGAACTGACGGTCAACGGCCAGCCGCGCGAAGCAACCGTGGAGCCAAGAAAAACGCTGGCCGATGCGCTCAGGGAAGACCTCGGTTTGACCGGGACACATCTCGGCTGCGAGCACGGCGTATGCGGTGCGTGCACCGTCCTGGTCAATGGCGAGGCGATCCGCTCGTGTCTGATGCTCGCCGTTCAAGCCCGCGGTGCCGAAGTGCAGACCATCGAGGGCTTGCAACAAGACGACGGGCAGCTCCACCCGATCCAGCAAGCGTTCCGCGAGAGCCACTCCTTCCAGTGCGGCTTCTGCACGCCCGGGTTCGTGATGAGTACCGTCGCGTTCCTGGCTGAATCGAGGAGCCCGAGCGAAGCCGAGATTCGCGAGGCGCTGTCCGGCAACATCTGCCGCTGCACGGGCTATCAGAGCATCGTCGAGGGCGTGCAGCTCGCCGCCCAAAGACTCGAAGCCGGCGCCGCCGTCCCGGTCGGCGCGGTTGGAGTGTAAACACCATGCGCATTACTGGCACCAGCATTCAGCGCGTCGAAGACGCGCGCGTGCTCACTGGCCGCGGCCGGTATGTCGACGACGTCACTCTGCCCGGCATGCTGCACGCCGCCTTCGTGCGCAGCCCCCATCCCCACGCGCGCATCACGCGTGTCGACACCAGTGCTGCCCAGGCCATGCCCGGCGTCATCACGGTGCTGACCGGCGCCGACATGGAGCAGCTCAGCAATCCGATGGCAATCCAGATGGTGCCCGGCTATCGCAGTCCGGTCTTTCATCCGCTGGCGACGGACCGCGTGCGCTTCGTCGGCGACCCGGTCGCCGTGGTGATCGCCGAGAGTCGCTACCTGGCCGAAGACGCGCGCGATGAGGTCGAAGTCGATTACGAGCCGCTGCAGGCAGTCTCGACCATCGAGCAGGCGCTCGACGCGAGCCGCCCGGCGCTGTTCGACAACGTCGGCAGCAACATCGTCATGCAGGACTCGCACAGCTATGGCGAGGTCGACGCCGTCTTCTCGAAAGCGGACCGCGTGTTCAAGGAGCGCTTTCGACAGCATCGCTACGCCAATGTGCCGATGGAAACGCGCGGCTGCGTCGCGCACTTCGATCCAGGCACTGAAGAGCTGACCTACCACGTGGCGACGCAATCGCCGCACGGCGTGCGCTTCGCGCTTTCCGGTCTGCTCAATCAGCCTGCGCACCGCACGCGAGTGGTGAGCAACGACGTCGGCGGCGCATTCGGCCTGAAGGGCTTTGTCTACCGCGAAGACGTGGCTATCGCCGCGGCGAGCAAGAAGATGGGCCGCCCGATCAAGTGGATCGAGGATCGCAACGAGCACCTGATGGCCTCGGCGCACGCGCGCGAAGAGGACGTCGAGGTTGAAGCCGCCGTCACCAACGACGGTACGCTGCTCGGACTCAAAGCGAGCCTGGTCATGAACCAGGGCTCGTATCCGCTGCTGCCGTTCCCGTCGGCACTGTTCACGTCGATCATCCGGGTGATGATGCCCGGGCCATATCGGTTGCAGGCGTTCAAGTTCGACACGACTGTCGTCGCCAGCAACAAGGCGCCGTATGTCGCCTATCGTGGTCCGTGGGAAGTCGAAACGTGGGTGCGCGAGCGCTTGCTCGACATGATCGCGCGCGAGCTGAAGATCGATCCAGTCGAGATTCGACGCAAGAACATGGTGACCGCGGCCGAGCAGCCCACGCCGATGATCACCGGGCCGAGTCTGGAGCGCATGAGCGCACGCCAAACATTGGATCGGGCCATGGAACTCATGGACTATGGCGAGTTTCGCAACGCGCAGCGCCAGGCGCGTACGCAGGGTCGGTATAAAGGCCTGGGCATCGCCACGTTCATCGAGGCCGCGCCAGGCCCGCGCAACATGTCCGAGGCGCTCGGCTTCGGGCTGGGCAAGGAGCGCGCGCAGGTGCGCGTGGAGCCCGACGGCCGCCTGACGGTGATCACCGCGCAGATGCCCCACGGCCAGGGCCACGAGACCACGCTCGCCCAGGTCGCGGCCGACGAGATGGGCGTGCCGTTCGACCACGTCAAAGTCGTGTACGGCGATACGCGCATCACGCCGTTCAGCCTGATCGGCACGGGCGGCAGTCGCTCGGCGACGATGGCGTCGGGCGCGGTGCTGTACGGCACGCGGCGCGTGAAGGAGAAAGTTCTGAGCATCGCCGCGGGCATGCTCGAGGCGTCGCCGGCCGACCTGGAGATCGACAACGCCATGATCTCGGTCAAAGGCGCGCCGCAACGGACCATTCCTTTGGGCCAGATCGCGATGGTGGCGTACATGGCGCCGCAGCACCTGCCGCCTGGCGTTGAAGCTGGCTTGGACGCTACATACGACTTCGACGGCGACGAGGGCGGCTGGTCGCAAGCGACCCACGCGTGCTGGGTCGACGTCGACGCCGAGACCGGCCAGGTCAAGATCGATCGCTACCTCGTGGTCGAAGACTGCGGGACGCTGATCAACCCGGCGATCGTCGAAGGCCAGGTGCGCGGTGGCGTAGCCCAGGGCATCGGCGGAGTCCTGTACGAGCACGCCGCCTACGACGACGAAGGTCAGTTCCTGGCCGGCACGTTCATGGACTACCTGCTGCCCACGACCACCGAGGTCCCGCACATCGAGATCGAGCACCTGGAGACACCCGCGATCAGCGATGTGAATTTCCGAGGTGTCGGTGAAGGCGGGGCGATCGCCGCGCCGGCCGCGCTGACCAACGCCATCGAAGATGCGCTGGCGCCGTTCGGGGTGAAGATCACCGAGCAGTACCTGCCGCCGTCACGGATACTGGAGCTGACGGGCGCCCTGTCATCCTGAGCTTGCGAAGGATCCGCACCTTCGCCGCTGACAACAGAAGGCGGATTCTTCGCTCCGCTTCGCTGCGCTCAGAATGACAAAGGGGGATGAAATCCTTGACCACTCCCGCGGGGCGGCGGTAGCGTCCGGCTCCCCGGGGAGGTGCACCTTGATCCCTGCCTCGTTCAAGTACGCCGCCGTTCAGTCGGTCGACGAAGCGGTCGGCCTGCTCAAAGAACACGCCGATGCCAAAGTGCTCGCGGGCGGTCACAGCCTTCTGCCACTGATGAAGCTGCGGCTGGCCAATCCGCCCGTCCTGGTCGACATCAACCGCATCCCTGACCTCAACTACATCCGTGAGGACCAGCAGCTCGCTCGTCTACGCATCGGCGCGCTCGCCCGGCACGTCGACTTCGAAAACTCGCAGTTGATCAAAGACCGCTACCCGATGCTCTGGGAAACGGCCCGAGGGATCGGCGATCCACTGGTGCGCAATCGCGGCACGCTGGCCGGCTCCGTCGCCCATGCCGACCCGGCCTCAGACTGGCCAGCGGCGCTGCTGGCGGCGAATGCCGAAGTGGTCGCCACCGGCAGTACAGGCCAGCGCGTCATTCCGATCGCGGAGCTGTACGTCGGCATCCTGACCACCAGCCTGACCAGCGACGAGCTGGTGACCGAGGTTCGCGTCCCGCTGCCCAGACCGCGCACTGGCAGTGCCTACGAAAAACTCGAACGCAAAGTCGGCGACTACGCCGTGATCGGCGTGGGGGTGCTGGTCAGTCTCGACGACGCGGGCAACATCGCCACGGCCGGCGTCGGCCTGTGCAACGCCGGCTCGACGTCCATCAAGGCCCGCCAGGCCGAAGCCTTCCTGGTCGGTAAGCCGCCAGCACCCGATAACGTCAACGAGGTGGCCCGGTTAGCCATGGAGGAGTCGGACCCGGTCGAGGACGACCGCGGTCCGGTCGACTACAAGCGTGCGATGGTGCGCGAGCTCACGCGGCGCGCCTTGACCCGTGCGCTGGACCGCGCTCGAGGAGCGAACTGATGCCCGAGCCAGTACTGCGTAGCGCAATTACCGTCAGCATTAATGGCCAGTCGCATACGGCCGAAGTCGAAGCCCGGCTGCTCCTTGTCCACTTCCTCAGGGAAAATCTGAATCTGACCGGCACGCACGTTGGCTGTGACACCTCGAACTGCGGCGCGTGCACGGTCATCGTCGACGGCCAGGCGGTAAAGTCGTGCACCATCCTGGCCGTCCAGACGAACGGCGCGCACATCCAGACCATCGAAGGCGCGGAGCAAAACAATCAGCTCCATCCGCTGCAAGAGGGCTTCTTGATGGAGCACGGCCTGCAGTGCGGATTTTGCACACCGGGCATGATCATGACCGCGACTGCCCTGTTAGCGAGCAACCCCAGCCCGAGCGAAGCTGACATCAGACGCGGCATCTCGGGCAACCTGTGCCGCTGCACGGGCTATGTGAACATTGTCAAAGCCATCCAGTACGGCGCCGCCAAGCTGCGCGGCGAACAAGCCGTAGGTGCTCCGGAGGTGACGCATGCCTGATGCAACTGCCACCCTCGGCGGTATCGGCCACTCCGTCAAGCGCAAGGAAGACCCGCGCTTTTTGCGCGGGCTGGGCAAGTACATCGACGACTTCAAAATGCCCGGCATGCTGTTTATGGACATCGTGCGCAGCCCATACGCGCACGCCAAGCTTCTGAACATCGACGCATCCGCGGCGCTCAAAGTGCCGGGTGTGGTCGCCGTGGTCACCGGCAAGGACCTCGAAGCAGCCGGTCTGCACTGGATGCCCACGCTCATGAGCGATACGCAGATGGTGCTGCCCACGGAGCGGGTCGTGTACCAGTCGCAGGAAGTGGCGTGCGTTTTGGCTGAAGACCGCTATGCGGCTGCCGACGGTGTTGCCGCGGTCGAGGTGGAGTACGAGGCGCTCGAGCCGGTGGTCGATCCGTTCAAGGCGCTCGAGGAAGGCTCGCCGCTCGTCCGACCGGACAAGGACAAGAAGTCGAACCACATCTGGCACTGGGAGGTCGGCGACAAGGACGCCACCCAGCGCGCGATCGACTCGGCTGAGGTCGTGGTCGCGGAGGACATCTACATCCCTCGCATCCACGTCGCCTCGATTGAAACCTGCGGCTGTGTGGCCAGCTTCGACCGGGTAGCCGGCAAGCTCACGGTGTGGATGACGACCCAGGCGCCGCACGCCATTCGCACGGTGTTCTCGCTGGTGTCGAAGATTCCGGAGCACAAGATCCGGGTGATCTCGCCGGATATCGGTGGCGGATTCGGGGGCAAGGTGCCGGTCTACCCCGGGTACGTGTGCGCCGTCGTCGCCGCGCTGACCACCGGCCGACCGGTCAAGTGGATCGAGGATCGCTCTGAGAACCTGCAGGCCGACTCTTTCGCGCGTGACTACCACATGCAGCCGAGCTGGCCGCCGACAAGACCGGCAAGATGACCGCCCTGCGCATCAAGACGCTGGCCGACCACGGCTCGGCCGACGCCGCCGCGAATCCGTCCAAGTTTCCCGCCGGACTGTTTTCGATCTGCACCGGCTCATACGACATGCCCAACGCGTATGTCGAGGTCGACGGCGTCTACACCAACAAGCCGCCCGGCGGCGTCGCGTATCGCTGCTCGTTCCGCGTTACCGAGGCGGTGCACTGCATCGAGCGCATGGTCGACTCGCTTGCGTTGAAGCTGAAGGTGGACCCGGCGCAGCTGCGCCAGCAGAACTTCATCCAGCCCGAGCAGTTCCCATACAAGTCCGTGCTGGGTTGGGAGTACGACTCCGGCAATTACCCGGCCGCTCTTTCGAAAGCCATGAACATGATTGGCTACGACGAGCTGCGGCGCGAGCAGGCTGAAAAGCGTGCGCGCGGGGAATTGATGGGCATCGGCATCTCGACGTTTACCGAGATCGTCGGTGCCGGACCGTCGAATACGTTCGACATTCTGGGCATCAAGATGTTCGACTCGGCCGAGATCCGCGTCCATCCGACTGGCTCGGCAATCGTGCGCATCGGCGTGCAGACACAGGGCCAGGGGCACGAGACGACGTTCGCCCAAATCGTCGCCGAAGAGCTGGGCTTACCTGTCGAAAATATCGAAGTGGAACACGGCGATACGGATACGGCTCCGTACGGCCTGGGCACCTATGCCAGTCGGTCGACGCCGACTGCTGGCGCGGCCACCGCAATGGCCGCACGCAAGATCCGCGACAAAGCCGCCCACCTTGCCGCGCACTTATTGGAGGTGTCAGTCGACGACCTGGAATGGACGGACTACAAGTTCCAGGTCAAGGGTGCGCCCGAACGTTCCAAGACCATGGCTGAGCTGGCCTTCGCGGCCTATACCAATCACCCGCAGGGCATGGAGGCTGGGCTTGAAGCGGTCTGCTACTACGATCCACCGAATCTGACCTTCCCGTTCGGCGCCTACATTGCCGTCGTCGACCTCGACCGCGGCACCGGCGAGGTGAAAGTGCGACGTTTCGTCGCTATTGACGACTGCGGCACAGTCATCAACCCGATGATCGTCGAAGGCCAGATCCATGGCGGTCTGACGATGGGCCTCGCACCCGCGCTCTATGAGCAGATCTGGTACGACGCGGGCGGGAACATTCATGGTGGCACCTTGATGGACTATCTGGTCCCGACGGCGATGGAGACCCCGGCCTGGGAGACCGACCGCACCGTCACCCCGAGTCCACACCATCCACTCGGCGCCAAGGGCGTCGGCGAGTCGGCCACGGTCGGCGCACCGCCCGCGATCGTCAATGCCGTGGTCGACGCCCTGTCACACCTGGGCGTGACGCACATCGAGATTCCCATTACCCCGCCGAGGCTGTGGCGTCTGCTGCAGGAGAAAGGCGTTGCCCTCTGACGGTTTCCGCGGGTGACTTGCTGGAACGGGCGGCCGCCTTGCGCAAGCAAGGGGTGCCGTTCGTTCTGGCAACGGTCGTGCACAGCGTGAAGCCAGCTTCGGCTCGGCCGGGCGATCGGGCATTGCTGACGAGTGACGGCCAGTCGCAGGGCTGGGTCGGCGGCGGCTGCGTGCAGACGTCCATCGAACGCGAGACGCAGCTCGCGCTCAGGGATGGCGCGCCGCGGCTCGTGCGGCTGTCGCCGGACGTCAGACCCGAAGACGGTATCGTGAGCTATCCGATGACCTGCCACAGTGGTGGCACGCTGGAGATTTACCTGGAACCTGTCTTGCCCGCGCCTGCGCTCGTCGCGTTGGGCGATTCACCTGTCACTGAAGCGCTCTCGGCCCTGGCGCCACCGCTCGGCTTCCGTGTCTTGCGTTCCCTGGAACCTGGGCTGTCGCCTGATACATGGGTGGTCGCCGCCGGCATGAGCAGCGGCGAGGATCACCCGCTTGTCCGCGAAGCCCTCGCTAGCGGCGTCGCGTATGTCGCCATGGTCTCTAGCCGCAAACGAGCCAGCGGCCTCCTCGAAGAGCTGCGCGCCGAAGGCTTGCCTGACGAGGTGCTGCAGCGGCTGAAGGCGCCCGCGGGCCTGGACATCGGTGCCACCAACGCCGCCGAGATCGCCTTGAGCATCCTGGCCGAGATCGTAAAGTTGCGCCGCGCGCGCATCCCCGAACCCGCTGTCGCTGCCGCACCGCGGAACGTGGCTATCGATCCGATCTGTGGCATGGAGGTCGTCATCGCCACCGCCAAGTGGACTGCCGAACGCGACGGCCAGAGCTACTACTTCTGCGCCCCCGGCTGTCGCAAGGCCTTCGTGGCGTCAGCGAACGCGCGGGAACATTTGCGGTAGCGGCCCGAACAGCCACATCCAGGCGCCCAGCGCATGCAGCACGACCGCTAGCACCACGAAGACGATGAGCACGTCCCCGGTTATGAATCCGGTCAGCTGGGGCCATGTCGACCCGCCCCATGGACACGCCGCCGATTGGAAAGTAGCTCCACTGCCGCTTGGCGGCTTGGTCCTCAGGTTGCTCGTCCGCGGGCCAGGCTGGCTGACCCATGCTGACAAGGTCAGGTCAGTGCGACGGCCAGATTACGCGCAGTCGCTCGTTCGACCTGGCCTACCAGATCGTCGTAGTCGAACGGCTTCTGGATGACGCCGTCGGCCTGATGGGCATCCTGCTCGTTCATGAGCGTGCCATAGGCGCTGACGACGATGACGGGAATGCCGTCGGTTTTGTCCGAAGCCTTGAGCTCACGCAGCACTTCGAGGCCTGACTTGGTGGGCAGTGCGAGATCGAGCAAGACCGCGTCAGGCGCGTGCTCGCGTGCGAGATTCAGCCCTTCCTCGCCGTTCTTGGCCTCGACCACCGCAAAGCCCTCGCCCGCCAGCAAAGCCGTGGTGATCGTCCGGGTCCAGGGGTCATCTTCAATTATCAGAACCGTCTTCTGGCCCGAGTTCGCCACGGTCATGCCTATACCTCCGAGCGCGCGAGACTTCCCCTCCCGGGCTACTCGCATGTGAAAGGTAACAGACGCGGCACGAACTGCCAAGGGGCCGGAGGCTCCGGCAGCCTTCGGCCCACGATTTTTGTGCACCCTGACTAAATC
>DASXRR010000299.1:0-7135 GCA_036506475.1 Chloroflexota bacterium | reverse complement strand
ACCGAGGGTCGGGCTGTTGACCTCGATGGCCGTCGACGAGCCGCCGCGGTGACACTGGGGCTTGCCGCTGTAGGTGAACGCCACCGTAGAGTTAATCAGCGGCCCCGTGGCCTCGAGGTCCAACACTTTGACATGCAGGCTGGCAGCTCTTTGATGATCCTCTCGCGGGCGAACGGGCGAAGATGACGCGCATGGGACAGGCGCAAAGCGTGTACTGGCCATTGCGGAGCGGCCCGTACATCCGTCGCGGTCGGCTGCCAACCGGGACCGCTTCTATTGCGATTACTGCACCCCATCGCGGCCGCGACGACGACGACACCTGGCCGAATTACTTGAACATGCGTGGCTGAATTACTTGACGCCTGACACACCGCTGGCGTGTGTATGGAATAGCAGCACCGGTAGTTGTCTTAGGAGGAGGTTCGGGGGAACCCTTCTGTGGAATTCTGTGCATGCTGTGGATAGGCCCGCTCGCGTGTGGGCGAGAGATCTACGCCTGCGTCGGCGGTCGCCGTGGTCGGCGCGGATTGCCGTTCCTAATCGCGTACGTTGCTCGTGCGCGGCTGACGGCAGGGATGTGCCTTGCCGTCGTGAGATAGATCCACGACATGCGGGCGGCGAGACGTGAAACTAAACTCTGCGTGTGCCCGAGGCCGCGCCGTTCATGTTCTTGGTGGTGCCTGTCCCTCAGGCGGACATGCTTGTGCGACGCGCGGCATACGTTCATGCTCGCGAGGGTCGCCGTATTCGATGGCGGCGCTGTGTATCTGCGGCCCGAGCCGTCGGAACCTCTGCTGCGCTTGATGCACATGGTGTGGCAGCGCTGGCCCGAGATGCCGCCGTACGGCGGGCAGTACCTGTCCGTCGTGCCGCACGCGACGCTCGCTATCGTGGCGGACGAGCCTGAGCTGGTCATGCGCGTTACCGAGTTCGCGCAACCGTACCTGCCGATCCACGCGGAAGCTGGCGAACTGCAACTGCTCGTGGTTCGTGGCCAGACATGGCAGCTCGTACACAGGTTCGAACTTGCTTGACGCGCCGGAACGGGTCGCAGTGGTGGTTGATCACATGCAGTCGATCAACCGGCGGATTCACGCCTTCTTGCCCGAGCGCGGGCGGCTGAGGCGGTTGCTCGCGGAGGTCCGCGCGATCGTGGATCGCCACGAGCGCCTCGAGGCACGCGCGCCGCTGATTGGCGTCGCCGTCGGCGTGAAGGATGTCTTTCGAGTGGACGGCTTGCCAACCCGGGCCGGCTCTCGGCTACCGCCCCGCCTGTTCAGGGGTCACCAGGCCTCGATTATCTCGACCCTCAAGACCGCGGGCGCACTCATCCTGGGCAAAACCGCCATGGACGAGTTCGCGTACTGTGAGCCGCCACTAACGCGGAACCCGTACAACCTGGCGCACACGCCCGGCGGTTCAAGCGGTGGCTCAGCGGCAGCTGTCGCCGCGGGCATATGCCCTCTGGCGCTGGGCACGCAAACAAGCCGATCCGTAATCGGACCAGCCGCATTTTGCGGCGTGGTCGGGTTCAAGCCGAGCTATGGCCGCATCCCGATCGACGGCGTAATCCCTTTGGCACCGTCGTTCGACACGGTGGGATTGCTCGCGCAGGATGTCCCGACGGCGCGCCTGGCCGCCTCTGTGCTCGTGCCCGCCTGGCAGACCGTCACACCGGAGCGGCGCCCGATCCTCGGCGTGCCTGAAGGGCTCTTCATGACCTGGACGCTCGAAGAAGGTGCGGCGGAGTTCATACTTCAGTTGGCACGGCTCGGCCGCGCCGGGTACGAAATCCGCCACGCCCAGTTTTTCACGGACGAGGAGCTACTGGAGATAGACAACAAGGCGATGGGGCTTCTTCACGGTGAAATGGCGCGCGTTCATGCGAACTGGTTCGCGCAATACGAAGGCCTGTACCGACTCCGAACGGCTCGTGCCGTTCGTTGTGGGCAAGCCATCACGGACGAGGAGATCGCAGAGTATCAGGCGTTCCGCCTCACCTTCCGCGATCGTGTCGTGCAGCTCATGCAACAGGCGGGCATCGATATGTGGGTGTGCCCGGCCAGCGCCGGGCCGGCGCCCCGCGGACTGGACCAGACAGGCTGGGGCGGAATGACTACCGTCTGGTCGTACGCAGGCATGCCGTGCCTCAGCGTGCCAGCCGGACTCAGTCGCGACGGCCTGCCCCTCGGCTTCCAATGTGTGACCATGTTCGGGCAGGACGAGCTATTGCTCCACTGGACCGACAACATCGCAAAGCACTTTGTCTTCGCTCCACGCGCCCAGCCGGCGCGTTAGTCTTCGACGCGTCTTGTTGGGCGGATCCACCGCATGTCGGCCTCGTGGCCTCCGCCTTGTGCCCAGCACCCGTGGGTCCGTCCGCTTGAGGCTGTTCGGAATCGATAAACGCACTGACCGATGGCACCGTCCGCGGTCTGCCGGTGCTGCGTGGCGAGCGATGACTCGGCTCCTGGCCGTGCGCTGCCGGGAGATCAATCAACGCCTCGTTTCGAGTGGTGGCGCAGGGTGCCCTGTTGCAGCGCGCTGCACGCCATGGTGGCGAAGCGAGAGCCAGTCGGCCATATCGCGCTGATCGCTGCACTCAGCCCGACATCCCGGCCATAAATGCCTCCAGCAACGCTGCTAGCATCCGTGGTTGTTCGACGGGGATTTCGTGGCCGCAGTCAAGCACCACCAGTCGCGCACCGCAAATCGGCGTGACGACAGTCTCGCGGAGAAGTGCGGGCGACAAAATCCGGTCATGCTCACCCGCCAGGACCAGTGTGGGTGCCTTGATGGACTGGAGGCGATCCATGAACGCGCCGTGGGTGCACATGTCGAGCGTGTAGGCCAACGTCACCTGCGAAGTTCGGCTGACATCATTGAAGTAGCGATCCACCACGTCAGGTGGCAGGGCTTCCTTCGACCAGGCACGTACCCAGTCCCGAAACAGGTCTCTATCTCCGCTGCGCGCAATGGCCAGCCATCGTTCTTTTTCTGAGTCGGGAATTGGAATTTCGATTGCCGGAGCGGGCGCCACCAGCACCTGACCCATCACTCGCTCGGGCGCTGTGCATGACATCCACTGCGCCCACTTCCCGCTCATGCTGTAGGCGACCAGGACAAATTCATTTGCTTGCGCGTGGTCGGCGACGGCGAACAGGTCTTGGGCAAATCGCTCGACCGTGAAGCCCTTGCTTGTCTGTTCGGAGAGGCCGTGACCTCGCAGGTCTACCAGGATTGCACGCAGCCCGCTGAGGTCCAATTGCGGCATGACGTCCACCCACGAGTGGCCGGAGCCCGCACCGCCCCAGCCGTGTAAGAACATCACATTCCGCGGTCCGGTTCCGACAACACGGTACGCAATGCTCACGCCATCGTCGGTTAGCACTGTGCGGGTGTCGCGGCCGATGACTTCCTGGTCCGGCTCGATCCGGGTCATGTCGACGGGTGCCGTATCGGTGTGCATCATTCATCTCCAACTGTTGTGCAGGCCTGCGCGGGAATCCACGAGTTCAGACCGACGTACAGCAAGCCTTGCCCGGCGCCTTCGCAGCTCTGCGAAAGACGTGGCGTGGCGTCCTCGGCCTGGAAATCGCTAGCCGCCACGATGAGGCTACCCGTCGCCTGAGCGAGGGCAATCGAGACAAGCATCAGGCTGATCCAGGCTGCCAGTTTGTTCAGGTGGATCCGCCAACCGGACCGCCGGCAAATCATTCGGTCGCACACGTCGCCAGGTGTGTATTGACGGCCCATCGCCATGAGGTTCATTGCCCACCCCCGCTTCTCAGAGTTGGGAGCGAACCTAGCCGACGCGGCGTTTCAGAACCGTTTGGTCAGCGTTTCATAAGTGACCGGTATCGCGGGCGAGGTCCAGGGCGACCTCGAGCTGGCGACGGGCTGACGCGGGACTACCGCTTCCCCAGGCCTGGACCGCCCCGTCCAGGGCGGCGGTATGTGGATCGGGCAGGCGCTGCTGCGTGTTATCCAGCATCCTGGCCGCGTGCCCCACTGCTTCCTCGACGTCTCCGCGGCCGAGCGCCAGGTCAACGAGCAGCCACCGCGCCATCCACTCGAACGCGAACACCGTTGCCGTCTGGCGCCAGGCTTCCAGCGCGGCGCGGGCCTGGTCGGTCGCTGCTGCCACGTCCCCAGCCCGCAATGCGGACCACGCCAGGTGGGCTTGCGCGGCTCCGACATATTCCTGTATGGGCGCGGCGGCCATGTACTCCAGGGCCTCGTTCGCCAGGTCGTGGGTTGCTTCCGATCGGCCGCGGAATCTGCAAAGCGTCGCCAGGTAGATCGTGCTACGGATCAGGACCAGCCTGTCGCCGATGCGCTCAGCCGCCGCGTGGGCCGCCATGAGGTGCTCTTCCGCCTCGGCCAGCTCGCCGCGCCACAGCAGAACGAATCCCAGCCCGAATCGCTGTCCGACGAGATCTGGCGGGGACGCTGCCAGGGCAGCGCGTTGGATGGAGAGCGTCTCGTCGGAGGGAACGTAGCGCTCGCGGCGCGTGTTTGCGTTCATGAGCTTTGCAAGTTGGGCGACGCGCTGCTTCGGGGTACCGTAGCGCTCGACAACCGGGCCCAGGGTCGTGGTGAGGTCTATCATCGCCTCCTGGTTTGCCGTCCAGTAGTGGACCATGAATCGCCCGTTCTGGACCTCGATCCATTCTTGCCACCACGCCTGCTCAGCTACATCTGGTTCAGGGCCGAGCGTCGCTTCGGACTGGTCGAGGAGAGCGAGCGCTGTGGGGTAGTCTTGCTGGGATTCGTGCGCGGCGGCCTCCTTGCGCTGCAGGCGCGCCCGGCCGATTGCGTCGTCGGCTGCCGTCCACTTGCGTGCGGCTTGATAGGCGGCGATCGCCTCCGGATGCCGGCGCACCATGGTCAGCATGTCCCCGAGACTTTCCTGGAGCACCGATTCCGTGCGAGCGCGCCATGCAACCGCATCCCGCGTCACCGGGAGTGATCCGAGCAGCGCGAGCGCGCGACGGGTGTGCGCCACGGCGTCCGCGTTGGCATAGACGCGGCGGGCGGCCTCCGCAGCTTGTTGGTAGAGCACGACCGCACGATCCGAGTTGCCCAAGGCCTCGTAGTGGTGCGCCAGAATAGAGCTGACGGAATCCAGGTCGGGTTCCAGCGCTTCGATGGCCTCCGCGACACGCGCGTGCAGCAGGCGGCGTCGGGCCGCGCTCAGCTGCGCATAAGCCACCATGCGGATTTTGTCGTGGCTGAAGTCGTAGCTCGCGTCGACATGCTCGCGCACCAGCCGCCGCTGGATGAGCTCGTCCAGTTGGGAGACCACCACCTCGTCGGCATTTCGAGCGGCACGCGCCAGGAGTGGAAACCTGAATTCTCGGCCGATGGTCGCTGCCAGGCCGGCCAGCTGCCTCGCCGGGGGGCTGAGTTGACCCAGACGTGCTGCAATCACCGCCTGCACCGACGCAGGGAGCGGACCGAGCGTGCCCGCGCGCAAAGTTTCGACGACGTGTAGCGCGTTGCCTTCTGTTTCGTGATAAAGGGCCTCGACGGCCGCCGCATCGAGGGTGCGCCCGACCACATGCGCGGCCAGCTGGCCGGTCTCCCCGGGGTCGAGTGGAGCCAGCTCGAGCCCGTCGAGGCGGCCTTCTCCTCGGAGCGCCTCCAGCAGCGGACCGACACCGGGCTGGTCGTTCAGTTCTTCGATGCGCGCCGTCGCGCACACGACCACGCGCAGCGGCGAGCGCCAGCGGAGGAAGAAGCCGAGGAACTCGAGCGAAGCTTGGTCACACCAGTGGAGATCCTCCAGCACGACCAGCATGGGCTGACCAGGGGCGACCAATGCGCGGGCGAGGGCTTCGAAGAGATGCTGACGCTGCCAGTCCTCAGTGATCGGGCGCGGCGTCAGATCCGGACGCTCCGCCAGGACCTCCGGCACGATCCGGCCGACCTCGCCCAACCACAGCTCACGTAGTCCAGCGCGAGCGGTTTCGACTGCTGGCGTGCGCAGCCAGGCTGCCACCGGTGCGTACGAAATGACACCGCCGCGATAGCAGGCCGCGGCCGCGGCGAGGTCGCCGTGCGCACGCCGCCACTCGACGAGCTCCTCGATCAGGCGCGTCTTGCCGACTCCGGCCTCGCCAACGATCAGGAGCACGCGACTGCCCGAATTGCCTGCCTGGAAGTACTTGCGCAATGACGCCCACTCCCGCTGGCGGCCGACAAGTGGCCAACGGGACGGCTGATCCCCAGCAGGCCGTGGCTCTTCGAGGTCGCGCTGGGCTACGGCGTATGCCTCACGGGTGGCGCCCTCAGGCTCCTCGCCCAATTCCCGGCGGAGCACCTCGACGCAAGCCTGGTAGACGCGCCGCGCGCCGGCGTGATCGCCAGTTAGCACGTGAAGCCGCATCAGCCGACGGTACGTGGTCTCGTTCAGCCGATCCTGCTGTAGCAGCCGTTCGGCGTGCGCAATCGCCCGGGCGTAGTCGCGCTGAGCCTCCAGCACATCCACGAGGCTTTCGAGCGCGTGTCGAGCAAGACCGTCGAGGCGATCACGCTCGGCCACTATCCAGTCGTCAAAGAATCCGGGTAGCAGCTCTCCCCTGTAGATTGAGACCGCGGCCTCGAGCTGGGCCTGGGCTGCGGTGGTATCGGCTGACCTGCGCGCCGCGTCGGCGCCCTTGACGGCAGCTTCGAATTCCGCCACGTCGACCACCACGGTCGCGTCAGGCCGCCAGCCAAGCGCGCCCGACCCCAGGTCCAGCCGTTTCCCAACGTCTGGCAGGCCGTGCAGGAGACCGTGAACCAGATTCCTTAGATTCGTTCGGGCCTGAGTCTCGGTTGAATCAGGCCACAGCATGAAGGCAAGGTGCTGGCGCGACTGGGGCGTCTGGCGATGGAGGAGTAGATATGCCAGAAGCGACTGAATCCGTGGCGTGCCGAAAGCCCCTAGTGGTTCATCGCCGACGCCGATAGCAAACCCGCCGAGCAGCACGGCTCGAAGAGGCCGCTGGCTCGTCGATACAGTTTCGCAGCTTGGCGCCTCCGGCACGAGGGCCGGCGCCGTTCGGTTATGCCGCGGCGCTGACGCCGAGCCTGGCGGATCCCCGACCATCGTGCTTCGTTCGCCGGCACGATAGCGCAGCCCGAGACC
>DASXRR010000298.1:0-13977 GCA_036506475.1 Chloroflexota bacterium | reverse complement strand
ATCGGCCTGGTCGGCGTCTCGGCGCCGATGGCCAACACCAACTGCGGTCGGGCTGCGACCGGGCTGATGTGGGGTCTGACCAAAGGCGGGCTGCACCTCGAGGACGAGCCCGGCCTGACCTTCGACGAGCGCGGTCGACGCTTGTATCACGCGACCACGCGTGACGGACGCCTGCTGGCCGAGGAGCTCACCAAAGCCGGGGTGGCACGCGCAGAAGGTCGCGGCATCCACCAGGCGACGGTCGCGGCCGGGCAATCCGAAGCATCGCAAGTCAGCCGAGGCTGTCTCTGGCAAGCGGGCCAGGGTGCCTCGATCGACAACCAGGCGCCAGTCATGCGCACAGCGCTGGCGTCGATCAACGCGGCGCCGCTCGCGGCGACGCTGCCCAGTGGCTTTGCCGAAGACATCGTCGCCGGGGGTCTCACCGAGCCGACCGCCTTCACGTTCCTACCCGACGGCCGCATCCTGATCGCCGAAAAGGCTGGCCTGGTCAAAGTGGTCAAGAATGGCACGCTGCTGAGCACGCCGTTCATCGACATTCGCAGTCGTGTCAATGCCTACTGGGACCATGGTCTGCTGGGCATTGCCGCCGATCCAAACTTCGCCACCAACGGCTACGTCTACCTGCTGTTCACGTACGAGAACGACCCCGCCCAATTCAGCAGCACCAAGACCGGGCGCCTGGCGCGCTATACCGCGAGCGGCGATACGGCTTCGGTCGGCAGCGAGACGGTCATCCTCGGCACACAGGTCGGCACCTCCTGCAACAACTTCGCGGCGGGCGCCGATTGCATTCCGTCCGACTCACCCTCGCACTCGGTCGGCAACATCAAGTTCGCGGCTGACCAGACCATGTATGTCACGACGGGCGACGGCGCGCACTTCAACTACGTCGACGACAATGCCCTGCGTTCCCAAAACCTCGATCTGCTGTCCGGCAAGCTGCTGCACATCACGCGCACCGGCCAGGGCATCTCGACCAACCCGTTCTGGAACAACAACGCCAACGCGAACCGCTCGAAAGTGTGGGCGTACGGCCTGCGCAACTCGTATCGCTTCAACCTCCGACCCAGCAATGGCGTGCCGTACATCGGCGACGTGGGCTGGAACTCGTGGGAGGAGGTCAACGTCGCGACGCGCGGCGCAAACTTGGGCTGGCCGTGCTACGAGGGCGACTCACGGCAGGGCGGTTACGAGCCCAAGGCGGTCTGTCAGACCCTGTACGCCCAGGGCCCGAGCGGGTTCAAGCTGCCCCTCTACCAGTGGAATCACAGTCAGGGCAGCGCCGCCTCGACTGGCGGCATGTTCTACACCGGCACGAGCTACCCGACGCAGTATCAGGGCGCCTACTTTTTCGGCGATTACGCCCAGAGCTGGCTGAACTCGCTGCGCGTCGATGCCATCGACAACCTCGTGGCGGGCAGCGTGACGGCATTCGGCACCTCCGCCAATGGCCCGGTCGACATCGAGATGGGTCCCGACGGCAACCTGTACTACCTGGCGATCAATACCGGTGAGCTGACCCGAGTTCGCTACACGATCGGCAACACGCCGCCGATCGCCAACGCCACGGCCAATCCCAGTTCCGGTCTGGCGCCGCTGAGTGTTCAATTCTCCAGTGCGGGCACCAGCGATCCCGACGGCGACGCCATCACTACCAGCTGGGACTTTGGCGATGGCACCGCCGCCTCGACGCAGGCGAATCCGCAGCACACCTACTCGGCCAATGGCACGTACACGGCGCGGTTGACGGTCGCCGATACCCGCGGTGGCTCTGTGTCCGACACCGTTGCCATCACCGTGGGCAATCGCGCGCCGACGGTGACGATCACCGCGCCGACCTCCAGCCTGCGCTACAAAGTTGGCGACGTCATCTCGTTCGCGGGCTCGGCCACCGATCCCGACGACGGACCCTTGCCGTCCTCCGCGCTGAGCTGGCAGATCACCATCCAGCATTGCCCGGGCGGCGCGTGCCATACCCATCAGCTGCAGACGGCGACGGGCAGCACTGGCACGTTCACGGTGCCCGACCACGGCGACGACAGCTTCTTCGAGCTGTCGCTGACCGCGCGCGACAGCTCTGGGCTCACCTCGTCGGCGACGACGGCGATTCAGCCACAGACGATCCAGATCTCAGTGGCGACCTCGCCAGCCGGGTTGCTGGTGGTTTATGACGGCACCACGGCGACCGCGCCGTTGACGCGGACGACCGTCGTCGGTTCGACGCACACGATCAATACGCCTGCGCCGCAATACGGCGCCACGTTCAGCGCGTGGTCAGATAGTGGTGCGCAGCAGCACAACGTGACCGTCGGTGCAGCGAACGTGTCGTACGTGGCGACCTTCACCGGTGGCACGCCGCAGACGGTCACCTTCGACGATCGCGCGGGCCAGGACCAGGTGCTCAATGGGGAGTACCCGACCGGCGTCATCAATTGGGGCACCAACCTGTGGTGGCATTCGGCGCCGTGGCTGCAGTTCACGACCAAGAGCATTGGCTTCAACGGGCCGGGCGCCACCAGCGCGAACTTCAGCTTCCTGTATCCGCGGCGGCTGGTCAGCGTCCGCGCGTTCAACGGCGGACCTGGCGCGAGCACTGTTTCGCTGTCATGCGCTGGCCAGACCACCCGAACCCAGAGTGTCGCAGTCGGCCAGGTGATAACCATCGCTACCAACTGGACCGGCACCTGTACCAGCGTCGGCGTGGGCAGCACCAACGGTTGGGACACTAACTTTGACGACCTTGTGTGGGACCTGGGCGGTCCGCCGCCGCCTCCAGACACGACGCCGCCACAGCTGTCGGCAATCGCCTCGGCGCCGCCCACGGACAGTGGCACGACGGTGACGTGGACGACCGACGAGCCCGCCGACAGTCAGGTCGACTACGGCACCACGGCTTCGTACGGCGCCTCGACCACGCTCGATACGAATCGCGTGACGAGCCACTCCGTGGCACTGAGCGGGCTGCAGGCGAGCACGCTCTATCACTACCGCGTTCGCAGCCGAGACGGGTCTGGCAATCTCGCGACGTCAGGCGACTTCACGTTTACGACTGCCGCCGCGTCGGCTACCGCTATTGTGACTTTCGACGACCGGCCAGGCCAGAATCAGGTCCTGACTGGTCAGTACCCGACTGGGGTGATCGATTGGGGCACCAGTGGTGCTTGGTACCACTCGGCGCCATGGGGCGGCTTCACGACCAAGAACATGGGTTTCAGCGGCCCCTCGGTCAGCAGCGCCACGTTCACGTTCATCACGCCGCGGCGTCTGGTGAGCCTGCGCGCCTTCAATGGCGGCCCCGGCCCGAGCACCGTCACCGTGGCCTGTCCGGGCCAGACGACGCGTACCCAAACCGTCAACTCCGGCCAGCTGGTGACGATTACCACCAACTGGACCGCCGCCTGTACCACCGTCACCCTGAGCAGCTCGAACAGCTGGGACACCAACTTCGACGACCTGGTGCACGGCCCCTAGTGCCGGCGGGTGTAGGTCTGCCGGTTGTCATCCTGAGCTTGCGAAGGATCCGCGACCTGTTACCCGCAACAGGATGCGGATCCTTCGGGTCCCTTCGCTTCGCTCGAGGGCAGGCTCCCGCTCCCCTCAGGATGACAAGCGACCGGCAGCCTGCGCCCCGCGGTACTAGTCGCTGCGTTAGCCAAGCAGCGCGAGGATGTCCTGCAAGTGCGGCAGCGACGGCTGTGCACCAGGCAGTGTGGTTGCCAGTGCAGCCGCGGCGTTGGCGAATCTGACGGCGCGCTGCATCGCATCACCGCGGGCCAGCGCCGCCGCCAGGGCGCCGCAAAAGGCGTCTCCGGCCGCTGTGGCGTCGACCACGTTGACCGCGTGTGCGGCGAGGCGGGTCAGGCCGTCAGCATCGGCCAGCAGGAGGCCGTCAGCGCCGAGGGTGACGATGACGGTGCGCGGGCCTTGCTTGTGCAGCGCATTGGCGGCCTGCTCGGGATCGCTCGAACCGCTGAGCATGGCTGCCTCGGTCTCATTGACGATCAGCACGTCGACCAGCGACACGTCGACCGATCCCGCCGGGGCCGCATTGAGGATGGTGCGCGCGCCAGCGCTCCGACCAGCAACAAGCGCGGCCAGAACGCACGGCATGGGGATCTCCAGCTGCACCAGAACGACATTCGCGCTGTCGACCGCGGCCTCGACGTCGCTGGCCGACAGCGCCAGGTTGGCGCCCGGCGCCACGGCGATCAGATTCTCGCCCGCGTCGTCGACCACGATCAGCGCCGTGCCCGTCGGCCGGCCGACGCGCGTGACGTGACTCACGTCGACGCCGTCCTCGAGCAGGGCTGCGAGCAGCTCGTCGCCAAACGCATCGCCACCCAGCGCGCCGACGAAGCGCACCCTGGCGCCTGACCGCGCCGCGGCGACGGCCTGATTGGCGCCTTTGCCGCCAGGCGCGCGCAGCAGGTCGCCGCCGAGCACGGTCTCGCCCGCCGTTGGTAGGCGTGGCGTGTGCACCACCAGATCCATGTTTGCGCTGCCTGCGACGACGACGCGCCCGTTGTCAGTCATGAGCTAACCAGCTGCTCGGCGACCTCGGCGAGGCGCATGCCGCGCACCATCGGCAGGCAGATACCCCGTGCTTCTGCGAGCGCTTCGCGCCACAAGGGTGGAACGGCGTCGACGCCGAGGTATGCACCGACCAGGGCGCCCACCAGCGCCGGCAAGCTATCGGCACTACGCGCAATTGTCGCGGCGATCGTCGTCGCGCTCACCAGGTCAGCATGGCACGCTTCGGCCAGGACAAACGCACACGGCAACGTCTCAGGCGCCGCGTTGCCATAGCTATAGATGCCACCGATCACGTCCCGCGCCAATGCCAGCGCCAAATCCACCGCCTCACCCGGCGCCATCCCACGATCCTCAGCGGCGCTGCGCGCGCTGCCTTCCGGGCCTCGGGCGGCGTCGGCCTGGGCGGAAGAGTCGACTGCTCGCCGTGACGCCGCTCGGTCCTCAGCGGCGCTGCGCGCGCTGCCTTCCGGGCCGAGAGTGCTATCGCGCAGGGCGGATGAGTCGACCGCTCGCCGTGAAGCCGCTCGGTCCTCAGCGGCGCTGCGCGCGCTGCCTTCCGGGCCACGATGTGCGGAGTGACGTTGGGCCACGCGGTCAGCGCAGCGCTGGGCGCGTGCGTCCATCGAGGCGATCCAGGAGCTGGCGGGAAAGGTGGCGCGGGCGGCGGCCACAGCGGTCCGCAGGTGGGCGCCCTCGACCAGAGCGGCGATGGCGACGGCCATGGCTTGGGCAGCGAAGATGCCGTCTTCGGCGTGAGTCACCTCGGCGTCCCACTCGGCCACACGCGCCGCGGCGGCGGGGTCGCCGGCGAAGGCGATACCGATGCTCACGGCGCGAGCGCAGGCGGCATCGTCATAGTGTTGCGGATTGTCGCCGCCTGAGGCCGGCGGTTCGAGCCCTCGCGCGAGATTGTCCAGCGCCGCCCGTTCGGCGAAGCCGGTGAATGTCTCTTCAGCGGAGGGTAGGACGAGGCGACGCCAGCCGTCGGCAAATGCAGCGCGCACCACTGACCGGGGACCTGCTTGCAGGAGGATGCGCGCGGTGAGCAGCGCCAGCTCAGTGTCGTCACTCGGACCCGGTGCGACCAGCTCTTCAGGATCGCGATGCGAAAACGGCACGGCCACCCGAATGATGCGCTGCTGACTCGCGCGCGCGTTCGCCCGCCATAGGAATGCACGGCGCCGCGCGCGCAAGCGGAACTGGGTATGAAACAAGGCTGGCCAACCAAGCGCGTCACCCAGCGCCAGCCCAAACAAAGCGCCCTGGGCGCGCTCAACCCGGGTCGGCATGAGCCACCAATCGTTCGGCCACGGTCCGAATGTTGACGCCGGCGACCGCGCCCAGGCAGACGCCGCTGGCCTCGTGCACGCGGTCGCGCCACTTCGACGGGATCGACGGCGCGCCGAGATACGCCCCCGCAAGAATGCCTGCGATGGCGCCGATGGTGTCGGCATCGCGACCGAAGTTGACCCCGGTCAGCACGATGTCGGCGAAGTCAGGCTGCGCGAGGCGTAGCGCGCCGAAGGCCAGACCGACGGCTTCGGGCGCGATATCGGCCCACGGATACCACTCGACGACGCATGCCTCGTACAGCGCCACTGGCGTCGCCGTCGCGGAGGCACGCTCGAGGACGCGATAGGTCCACGAGTCAGGTGGCACGTGCGCCAGCGCAGCGGCGGTCATGGCGACAGGATCGGCGCCGACCATGGCGACAGCCACAGCGGCGGCAACCGCCTGGCCAGCGTAAATCCCGTCCCGGCCATTCGATACGCAGCCCAGTGCGGCCGCCAATTCAGCTGCCCGCTCAGGCTGACCTGGCCACACGATGCCCGCCGCGCCGATGGCCATTGCCACGCCGTCGCTCCACAGCTGCTGGTTGAACGCGCCCGACCGAGGCGCGTGCAGGCCACGCGCGAGGTTGCGGGCGGCGTACACGTCGCTGAAGCCACCGCGCCGGAAGTGCCGGTCGGGCGCCAGCAGCTCGCGGCGCCACGTGGCCTCGACCTGCTCGGGCGTGGCTGAGGGGCCGTGTTCGAGGATGATCAGTGCGTTGAAGATCGCATAGTCGGTATCGTCAGTGCCGATTTGCTGGTCGCTCAGAAAGTCAGTCAGACGGCCGTGGCGGTCGGCGATCTCGCGCGCCGTCAGACCCTCGACCGGCGCGCCGAGCGCATCGCCAATCGCCCCACCGACCAGGCAGCCGTACGCTCTGTCGAGAAGGTCACCCCTCACCCGCGCTCCGCGCGGCCTCTCCCCATGAGGGGCGAGGCGGTACGAAAGCGAGTCCCTCTCCCATCACGGGGAGAGGGTTGGGGTGAGGGGTGGTGCACGTGGCGAACTAGCCCTTGAGGCCGACGGAGGCGATGCCGCCGATCAGGTGCTTCTGGGCCAAGAAGTACACGACCAGGCACGGCAGCATGGTCACCAGCGTCGCCGCCATCAACAGGTGCCATTCGACGCTGTACTGGCCGCGGAAGAAGGCCAGGCCGATCTGTACGGTCAGCTTCTCGTAGGTGGTGAGGTAGATGAGCGGCTTCTGGAAGTCGTTCCACACCCACAGGAACATGAACACGACGATCAGGATCATCGGCGGCCGCAGTAGTGGCAGGAGGACCCGATAGAACACGCCGAACGTGCCACAGCCGTCAATGCGCGCAGCCTCGTCCAGGTCGCGCGGGATGGTCATCACGTACTGGCGGAACAGGAAGATCAGAAACGCATTGCCGAAGAAGCGCTCGACAGTCAGCGGCAGGTAGGTGTCGAGCCAGCCCAGCTGGCGATAGATCACGAACAGCGGAATGTAGGTGACCTGCTCGGGGACCATCAGCGTCGCGATCAAAACGCCGAACAAGATCCGTCGCCCGGGAAAGCGCAGGCGCGCGAACGAGTAGCCGGTGACGCTGCACGACAGCACCGAGCCGACGATGCTGATCAGCGCAATCAAGCTGGTATTGAGCGCGAATTGGCCGAACGGCACGCGCGTCAGCGCCTGGCCGTAGTTGCCCCACTGCGGGTTGAGTGGGATCCACTCGGGTGGGTAGACGAAGACCTCGAAGCGAGCCTTGAGCGAGGTATTCAGCATCCAGAACAGCGGCAACAGGAAAAGCAGCGTGGCAATCGTGAGCCCACCGTAGGTGAGCGCCTGCTCGAGGCGCCGCCGAGCCTTCGGCGACAACACGCTCTGCTGGGCGGCGGGCCTGGGCGTGGCGTGGGTCAGGGTGGTCACGTCCGCTCCGCGTCGGCCTCGTAGTAGACCCACCTTTGCGAGGTCTTGAACACCACGAGCGAGACGCCCATCGTAATCACGATCAGCACCCACGCGAGCGCCGAGGCATAGCCCATGTGGAAGTCCTGGAACCCGTTCTGGAACAGGTACAGCATGTAGAAGAACGTCGCGCGTAACGGGCCGCCCTGGGTGATGACGTACACCTCGGCGAAAACCTGGAAGGCATCGATCAGGCCGGTCACCAGCTGGAAGAAGATGGTCGGCGTGAGCAGCGGCAGCGTGATCGCCCAGAAGCGACGCCAGGCATTGGCGCCGTCCACTCGCGCCGCTTCGTACAGGTGCGGCGAGATGTTTTGCAGGCCGGCCAGGTAGATCACTGCGTTCGTCGCGCCGGAGCGCCACAGGCTCATCAAGACCACTGAGGGGAGAGCCCAGAACGGATCCCAGAACCAGCCTGGCCCTTGCGTGATGCCGGCCAGCGCCAGCGCTGAGTTCACGGCGCCGTAGTCAGGCTGGAGGACCCACATCCACATCAGCGCTACGGCTACTCCCGACAGCACCGCCGGCACGTAAAACAAGGTCCTCAGGACTCTGATGCCCTTAACTGGGAGATTGAGCAGGAGGGCGAGGAGCACTCCGAACATGATTTGCAGCGGCACCGCCAGGACCACGTATTGCAGGGTCACCTTGAGGCTTTGCCAGAACAGCGGGTCTTTCGTGAACAGCTCGACGTAGTTGTCGAGCCCGGCCCAGCGGGGTGTGGACACGATGTCCCACTGGGTCAGGCTCAGGACGCCCGAGGCCAGGATCGGCCCGCCCGTAAAGGCCACCAGGCCGATCAGCCACGGCAAGATACCGAGGTAGCCCTCTAACGCTTCTCGCCTTGCTCGTGGCGTCATGCAGCAGGCCCTGCCTGGTCTGCGCCGCCGTCACCACACGCGCCGCGCGCCGGCAGGTTTCCCTTCGGGAGTACAAGAGAACTAGCGCTGCCTTCGGGCTGTGGCCCAGCCGTCATCCCGTGGTCACTCCGGTTCTCCCAGATCGCACCCCGAAGGGAAAGATTCCGGCGCGCGGCGCGTGCGGTGACGGCGGCGGACACCTCGCATGGGAGGCTTATTAGCCGGCGGCCTTCTTGCGTTCGGCATCGAGCTTGGCCTGCAACGTTGGCACCAGCTTGTCGACCTCGGCGCGGATCTCCTCGCGCTGGATTTGTCCCAGGTTGATCCGATCCCAGAGAGGCTGAGCCTCGCGCAGGACGGCGGCGTACCACGGGAAGCGGTTCGCAAATGTATTGCCCGTGGGCATCTCCAGGATCTTCTTCATCGCCACGACATTCGGGTCGGAGCCATTGGGAAATTGGTCCAGAACCGACTTCCAGGAGGGCACCAGGTTGCCCTTTTCCATCAGGACTTTCTGGCCATCAGCCCCGGCGTAGAACTTCAGGAACTCCCACGCCGCATCAGGGTCCCTGGCCGCCGAGTTCATGCCGACGCGCAAACTCCACGCGTGCGCCCACGGCTCTTTGCCCGGCCAGGCCGGCTCGTGCACCGAGCCGAAACTCAGGCCCGCCTTGCGCACATTGGCCAGGTGGCCCTGATTCAATGTCGCACTGGCAACCCGACCGGCCAGGAACAGGTCAACCGGCCCCGTCCCCGCCGTCCCAAGTGCAGCGATGTCCGCGGTGCTCGGCGTGCCATTCGTGCCAACCAGGTCGAAGACCGCTTGATAGGCCTCGACCGATTGCGGGCTGTTGAAGGCGCCCTCGACGCTCGTACCGTCGTCGTTCAACAAGCGTGCGCCATTGCTATAGAAGAGCGAGCGGAACGCGCCCCGCGGCCGATCGCCGCCCCAGATCTTCTTGGCTCGATCGGTGACCTTGGGCACCGTCGACAGCCACTGTTGGATCGTCAGGCCCCATTGCGGCGTATCGACCCCGAACTGCTTGAACAGCTCCGTGTTGTAGAAGACAAAGTTGCAGCCGACGCCAAGGGGTAAGCCGATGATCTTGTCGGTCGTGCCGAACTTGGCCCAGCTGTCCCAGGCTGGCTTGAGGTATTGGCTGGTGTCGAACTTGTCGCGCTGGATGAAGCGCGTCAGGTCCATGGCTTTGGGCAGCCAGCCGTCGACCCAGAAGAAGGCGACATCCGGTGCCTCGCCGGTGCCGAGGGCGGTCGTCATCTTGTCGTCGTAGCCATTCGGCGGCAAGAAGGTGACATCGATCTTGATGCTCGGGTTCTTGCCCTCGAAGGCCTGGACCAGCTCACGCTGCGAGGCTTCGTCGAAGTCCTCCGAGGGCACGGTCCACCACTTGACCGATGCGGTCTTAGCCGCCGCGGCCGGTGCCGCCGTGGGCTTAGCGGCGAGTGCACCCGCCCCGACCGCCGCCGTTGTGGGCTGAGCAGTAGGCGGCGCAGCCGGCGCGGGTGGTGAGCTAGCCTGCCCACAGGCGGAGAGTAGAGCGACACCGAGACTGGTGCCGCCCAGCCAGGCCAGCGTCTGGCGTCGAGTAAAGCGAATCGTGGACTCAGGCACGGACGGTGTCCTCCCCAGTGCTTGGAATGCGGTCGAGCCCATTGCTGGTCGACCCGGCGCTGAATTCGCGCTCGCGCACCTCAGCGCGCGCGCGCTCGTCGGCATAGATTCGATCGAACAGCCCGAGCATGCGCTCGGCGAGCTCGGGCAAGTCGAGGCGATTGGCGTCGGCAATGCGCGCGACCCAGCCCGACGGTAAGGCAGTCAGGCCGACCAGCCCACCGGCCATCGCGCCGACCATGCCCGCGATCGAGTCGCAGTCGCGGCCATAGTTGGCGGCGCCCAGGACGGCGCGCCGAAAGTCGCCGCGCGTCTGGACCAGGTATCCGAGCGCGAGCGGCACCTCTTCGATGGCGTGCACGCGGCTCGGATAGCGCGAATAGGCCGCGTAGTCCTGCACGTGGCCTTTGACGGTGTCGTACGGCAGCATCGCCTCGCGCAACGCAGCGACGACGTCGAGGCTGTCGTGCTCACGCTGCTGCAGCGTGCGCGCGCAGTCGGTCACCACCTGGATCGCGTCACGCGTGCCGTCCTTGGCCAGGTGGAGTGCGCACGCGACCACAGACTCCCATGTCGCCGAGGGTCGCACCGCCTCGGCCACACAGGCCGCCTGGATGGCCGCGGCCTCGCGGCCGTAGCTGGTCTGGTGCGCGCCGGCCAGTGCGATCGCATCGTAGTACGCGCCCAACGCGTCGCCGGCGTGCATCAGCCCGACCGGTGCGCTGTACATCGCCGCGCCGCAGTTCACCGCGTTGCCCACGCCCGCCTCGCGCGGATCGGCGCTGGCCAATCGCAGGCGCAGCACCAGGTACTTCTCCGGATGAAAGAGCCGCTCGACGAGCTTCATCTCGCGGCCGTACTCGGGCACGTAGGTCGGCTCATCGGCGAGCAACGGAATCAGATAGCCGGGCAGATCGTGCGGCTCGAGTCGCGCACCGCGCGCCAGGTACGCCCGGCATAGCGCAATGGTCATGAGCGTGTCGTCGGTAACGCGCGCGTCGCCTTTGTGGCGGCCATCGGGCCGCGGCGCCCATGGCTCGGCGAAGTCGTCGATCGGACCGCCAAAGCGCTGGCGGATCTCGTGTGGATCCTTCGCTTCGGTTGGTGCGCCGAGCGCGTCGCCGATCGCGACGCCGAGCAGGACGCCCGCGAAACGATCGAGCAGCACAGTCGAATTCAAACTCACAGTTGCCTCCGGCGGGGTGGGGCGACCGTGCCACGCTCGACCAGGCTGACTGGCAAGATGTGGCGACGGCCGGCACTCGAGCTGGTCGCGCTGAGTCGATCGAGCAGCAGCTCGCACGCGATCTGGCCAAGCTCGTACTTCGGTTTAACGACTGTCGTCAGCCCTGGCCAGGTCGCCGACGCGAGCGGCACGTCATCTGAGCCGACGATGGACAGGTCATCAGGGATGACCAGACCTAGCTCGCGCGCCGCGAGCAGCGCGCCGACGGCGAGCAGGTCATTGGCACCGACGATCGCCGTCGGCGGTTCCTCGAGCTCGAGCAGCTGGCGTGCAGCGGCGCGTCCGCCGTCGATGCTGTACGGCGCCGCAAGCGTGTACTTCGGATCGAGGTACAGGTCGCGCTCGGCGAGCTCGTCGCGGAAGCCGGCAGCCCGAATGCCGCGATCGGGCGTGGTCGCGCGCGGGCCGAGACCGCCGATGAACGCAATACGTCGATGGCCACGCTCGGCCAGGTACGCCGTCGCCAGACGCATGCCGCCGTAGGTATCGGAACCGACGACGTCGCACGTGGTACTTGGCTCGGCGCGCGAGCCGATCACGACCGTCGGAATCGCATGCGCCAGAATCTCGGGCAATGGCCCGCTCGGGTTGACGATCAGCCCTTCGACCATGCTGCGCTCGGCGAACGAGATCAGCTCGGCTTCACGTTCGGGGCGCCAATCGGTATTGGCCAGGATGACTGCGTAGTGGCTGTCGGCGGCGCGGTCCTGCACGCCGCGCGCGACCTCAGGCCAGTACGGGTTGGTTATGTCGGGAATGACCAGGGTGATGCTGCGCGTGCGACGGGTGCGCATGCTGGCCGCGAGCAGGTTGGTGCGGTACTTGAGGGCGTGCGCGGCCTCCAGGACGCGCCGCCGCGTGTCGGGCCGAATGTAGCGCTCGTCACCCTTCAGGACGCGCGAGACCGTGGCCGTAGATACGCCGGCGGCGCGGGCTACGTCGGCGGCACTCGTACGCCGCCTGGTATCGATTTCAGAAATCGATTTCAGAATGCTCAGTGTGGCGCGCTCGTTACCATCGTGTCAAGGCGCATGTACGGCATCACGGTGCGCACTGACTTCATCGCCCAGCACTTCCTGGTCGGCGGCGATTGGGGCGCTGAAAACCAGCTGCATGCGCACCATTACGTGCTCGAGCTGCAGCTGCATGGCTCGTCGCTTGATGAGCATGGCTACCTGGTCGACATCGTCGTGGTCGATGCTCAGCTGACTGCGCTGCGCGATCGCTATCGGGATCGTGTCCTCAACGAGTTGCCCGAGTTCGCTGGTCTGAATCCGAGCCTCGAGCATTTCGCACGCATCGCCTGGCAGCAACTGCACGACAGCCTGGCGGCGCCGAATCTATCGGGGATGACGGTGCGCTTGTGGGAAAACGACGATGCCTCGGCGGTCTATGAGGCGGGATTGCGCCCGCCGTAAATTACCCAGTCCAGGCGCTTCCAGAACACGTCGACGTCCGTAAAGCCGGCCTCGGCCAGCCATTCCAACTGCGGCGCCAGGGGAATCATGTAGCGCACGTGGTTCTCGTAGCGCAGCTGCTCCTGCTCGGTGCGGTGCGTGCGTTTGTACGGCGCTGACGGATCGTAGACGTCGTTGACGCGCTGCCACACGCGCTCCATCTCCTGATCTGGCGCCTTGATGGGGTCGTAGTTGACGAACCACCCGCCTGGTCGTAAACGCTGTCGTATTTCCTTGAAGAGTGTGCGTTTGCGCTCATCAGGCAAGTGATGAATGGCCAGCGCTGACACGACCGCATCGACGCGCCGCGGGATCTCGGCCGGCCACTCTGACCCGAGCATGTCGAACTCTACGTACTGGTAGCGTCCGTCGTATTCCGCGAGCAGCCGTCGACCTTCGGCGGCCATTTGTGCCGAGTACTCCGCCAGGTACAACGTTGCCTGTGGGTACTCGTTCAGCACCGCGCGTGACGCGGCGCCCGTGCCTGCGCCCAAGTCCAGCACGCTGAATGCATCACCAGGCCCGAACGGCAGTAGCCGAGCCACGAACATCAACTGCTCCGCGCGCTCGCGCTCGCGCTGCCCCGACATCGCCGCGAACGACTTCGCGACTTCCTCCGATTTCCAGATCTGCGCGTTGGTATCGGTCATCCCGTCTACACAGCCTAGCGCGCCACTCGCTAGCCCAGCGCACGTGCCTCGGTCAGCATCGCACCGTTGTCGCTGCGCGTGGTGCATGTCGCGCGCCGGCCCGCCGGCCAGGATCGACGCAGTAGCAAACGAACAGACCGCACTGGCGTAGCCACGGCCACGGTAGTCAACTGCGGTGTGTGACCGACCTCACAGCAAATCTCGAACAGCACGCCTATGTTGGGCCCATGACTCGTGCGGGACTTGCTGCTCTGCGACCGCGACTTGCCACCTCGATGGCGCACGGAGGTGCCGAGCCCAACGCGTTCGGAGAGCTGCTCAAACGTAAGC
>DASXRR010000297.1:0-10663 GCA_036506475.1 Chloroflexota bacterium | reverse complement strand
CGCAAGGTCCCCTAGCTCGACTCGGGCCGACGCAGAAGTATGTCCTTCGACCCCGTTGCTGCACGGGTTGCTGCACTATTGCACCAAAAGCGCCGAATTTGGTGTCAGAATGGTGTCAAGCCACATGTTCGGGGCGAGCATTGTTCGGAAGCCTTTGAGCCGGGCTGACGTCAATTCGGGCACGCACACTGTGCGAGATTAAATCTAGGAGTCGTGTGTGCTGCGATGGCCCTCGTTCCTCCACAGTTCGCCGCCGTTTGGCGGCAAATCCGGCGGCAAATCCCAAGTCCTGCCAATCAGGCCAGCGGCTCAGCCTGGCAGGAAGTCGTCGTGATTTAGTCGAGGAGCACGGGGCGCCACGACAACCTCGTGGGCGCGTGCCAGCAGCGCAGGTAAGCGGAGACGCGACGGCGACCCGTGTGGCCCGAAGTCCTCCTCGTACTGGTGCCGCGGAAACGGCAGCACGGCGATGAGGCGACAGTCCGGCGCGCGCCTCTTCAACAACGACCCGATGAGCGCCCTGCGCAGCCCATAGACGACGGTGATTGGTCGCCTCGGGTACACCGCGCGAATAGCCGCGAGCGCGTCGCTGACGCCCTGCGCGATGGGCTCGACGTCAGTCAGAACCGTGGCCGGCCACCCCACTGCTGCCGCCGGCCGCACACCCGCTCAGCCTAGCAACACGCTGGAATGTGATTGCTCAACGGCGTGATTACTCCTAGTGCTCATCTGTGCAAACGCAAGGACAAGGCTGTCCACCCGGCCGCGCACCAACACGATGGGTCGACGTGGGGGAGTGGGTCGATCGGCCTATTCTCCGCTCGGCGTCTGAAATAGGGCACTCACTGGATTCGGCGGAAGCCAACTCGGGCATAGTGTGGCCGCATCTCACAGGCGGAGAGGTGCCCCATGGATCCCCAGGTCTTCATAGTCGCACGAAGCGAGCATCTGCTGCTCGAGCAGCGCGCGCGGACAGCTTCCAGGAGCTCTCATCCGAGAACAGGACCTCGGAGCAGCGCGAAGGCAGCTGCGCTCATCGCCAGTGCTTTCGTCGCGGTCTTGCTCCTGGGCTGCGCCCGCGGCGCCACGGCATCGGTTGCCCCGCGGCAGCGACAGGCACGCCGATCAGTCGGACCTACATGGTCGAGTCACATGAGCTTATCGAAGTGAGCCGATTCGAGGATGGGTCGGTGAAGTACAGCCCGACCGGCTTCATGGTGTTTTCGACCCCAGCTATGGCGACCGCTACAGCAGCCGCGGATCGGCAGTAAGACCTCGCGAAAGCACCTCCGTGCTAGGGGCGGCGATCAGGCCCTGTCCCACCGCCCACGTCGCAACCTGGGTCCGCGAGCGGAACCCGAGCTTGCCCAGGATGTTCTCCACGTGGCGTGAGGCGGTGTGCGCCGAGATGACCAGCTCGCGCGCGATCTGTGGGTTGCTGAACCCGCGCGCCAGCAGGACGGCGACTTCCTGCTCCCGCGGGCTCAGCACGGACCGCTGGGGCGGGCGAGCATCAGGCACCGGTGTGGACGGGACACTCAGCGCACACGCGACGGCGTCGTCCAGGTCCAGCGCTCGCCCCTCGGCCAGCAGCGCGTCCGTTGTCGCGGCCCCCCGCCGATCGCGCAACGATGGAAGCCAGGAGTCCAGAAGCGCCTGGTCGGGTGGTGTGCGTCGACTACCGAGGTCGTGATGGATCCGTTGGGCCGCGCCGGCCAGCTTGAGCGCCCGCTCGGGCTCAGAGCATTGCGCGGCAACGTATGCCAGCCGATCGAACGTCCTGGCCAGGAACCACCGTTCACCAGAGACGTGCCGCAGCTCCACGCTGCGGGCAAGCCATTGCTGCGCTTCATCCAACCTGCCGGACGCAATTTCCAGTTCTCCGAATACCTGGAGAATGGTGGGCGTAAGGTTTTGCGGCTCGCCATGCTGCCGTACGTGTGCGAGAGCAACCTCCAGGATGGAGCGCGCTCGTTCGAGCTCGCCCAGCCCCAGCGCTGCTCGCCCGCAAAGCATAAGTGCCCATCCCCCGCTCCACGGATCCATTCGGGCGAGCTGTGCGCCTCGTTCGGCCAGCGGTTGCGCGGCTGCATAGTCACCCTCATCACACAGGCTCAGCGCCGTGCACCCGATGCTCTCGGCCTCAGGCACGGCGGCCGACACGGCGCGCGCGCACAACGCGGCTTGCTCGAATTCGCGACGGGAGTTGACGAATTCGCCGCGCGACAGGTTGGCCAGACCGAGGTACAGGTGCGCGTTCCATTCGAGCAACCTCTCGCCGAGTCGTCGGCTGATCGACACTGCTTCCGCGGAATGGGCCTGCGCCAGGTCAAGGTCGCCGTGCAGCATCGCCAGAAACGCGGCGGACAGGAGTGCGCCCGCCCGCGCGTAGGTCGGCTCACCGGCGCCGGGCACTTCCAACAGGCGAGCCACCCAGTGGAGGCCCTCACTGGCACGGCCGAAGTGCTGCCAGAAAAAGAGCAGGCTCCACGCAACGCTCAGACCGACTTGCGGTTCGGCAGCTTCGAGCGACCACGCGAGCACAGCGCGCAGGTTGGCGTACTCGCCGCCTAGCTCGTGCATCGCGGCAAACCGCCGCGCTCCGCCGAAATTGGTGTCGACGGCGCGCTCTTCGGCGAACGCCTGGTAGCAGCACGCATGCCGCCGCCGCACAGCCTCGCGCTCGCCACTTGCCGCCAACAGCTCGTCTGCGTACTGCCTGACAGGTTCGAGCAGGCGATAGCGCGACTGACCGTCGCGCTGGTCCACGAGAACGAGCGACTTGTCCACCAGCCGTGTGACCACTTCGAGCACATCCCTGGCGCTGACCAGCCCATCCGCACACACCGCCTCGATCGCGTCCAGACTGCAACTCTCCGAAAAGACCGATACTCGGTGGAACACTGCTCGTTCGCGGACATCAAGCAGTCGGTAGCTCCAGTCGAGCGTGGCGCGCAGCGCCTGCTGTCGCGAGGCCGCGGTGCGACTGCCGCCGACCAGCAGCCCGATGCTGTCGTCGAGTCGGTGTAGGATCTGTTCCGGCGCGAGCGTGCGGACCCACGCGGCGGCCAGCTCGATTGCCAGCGGCATGCCATCGAGCCGACTGCAGATTGCAGCGATGGTTGCTGCTTGGGTCCTTTGATTGAATTCTGGCCGAGCAGCCTGGGCGCGCTCGACGAACAGTTGGACCGCGGGCGCTCGAAGCAAGGCGTCAAAAGGCTCATGCTGGTCCGCGACCGCCAGCGACGGGACGCGCCAGGTAATCTCCCCAGCGATCTGCAGCGCCTCGCGACTCGTGACCAGGACTCGCAGTCGTGGGCAATGGTCGAGGAGGTGCTCGACAACCTCGGCGCAGGCGGCGATCAGATGCTCACAATTATCCAGAACGAGCAGGAGCTCGCGCTTCGCGAGGGCTCGGACCGGCGTGGTCACGAGGGTTTCGCCGGGCTGCTCGCGGAGCTCCAGCGCGGAGACGATCGCCTGCGGTACCAGCCCCGGATCGCCTACTGCCGCCAACTCGACCAGCCAGACGCCGTCCTGGAAATGGGGTAGGACCTCAGCACTCAACTCGACGGCCAGGCGAGTCTTTCCGCAGCCGCCGGTGCCGGTCAAGCTCAGCAGCCGTCCCTCGGTTCGCAACAGTGCGGCGCCGACGGCGGCGAGATCTTCCTCGCGCCCGATCAGACGGATGCGATGCGCAGGCAGATTGTGGCGTGGCCTGGTCTGCGGGCGTGGCATGGTACCGCCGCTCCCGCGCCAGCCTAGCACGGCGAGAGGCCGCGAAAGACACGCGGCATTCGCGTTTTACGGCGCAGAGGTCGGCACGGCCCGCCGCAGGGCGCTCGGACAGGGTAGGCGCTGTATAGAATACATGTTCTATGACGGCAGCCTGCTTGCGTCAAGGCTGGCGCATCGCTGCTCATCCTGCTTTATTCGCGTGTGACGGCGCGCAGCAGCAGCGTCAAGATCGAAGAGATCCGAGCAGCCTACGTGTGCCAACTCAACCAGCAGTTGGTTCTGCGCGCCGACGAGCGCCTGCCGGAGTGCGAATGAACGAATAAGTTCCCTATTCGCTCCGCTCGTTACGGCCCTCAGCATCGGCGCGCGCGGCATCTGGCACGCTGACGAACCCGCGGATGTGTGCCAGCAAGACGTCCTTTCCGGCCTGGTTTCGGCAGACGGCTTCGATCGAAGCCCACTCGCGGCTGCCCTCCGGTTCGACGCTCAGGATCGTAAGATCCGTGGTGATTGTGTCGCCCGAGAACACCGGTCGGACGAATTCGAAGGTCATCTCGCGGGCCATGAAGCTCCCATCTCGTTCGCGTTTTCGGGCATCGACAAGCAAGACATATCGAGCGGGGAATTGGCACGTCAACTGACCCTGATGCACGCGTGCTGGGCATTTTTCGACGAAGCTCGTTCGCGCGTCTCAGCAGAGCTGCAGCAGGGCCCGCGGGGAGGAGGGCGTCAGCGAGACCAGATCGTCCGCCATGTGGTCCGCACGGAAGAGGAGGACTGGGGTAAGAAGCTCGGGCTGCGCGTCCCAGAATTGCCTCAAGGCGTGATGCCGACCGACGAGGCACTGAAAGCGCAGCGCGATGCCTATTGCACAGCCATCCGGGCGTTCCATGCCGACGGCAAGATGGCTCGGACCTGGCCGCTCCGGTACCTGATTCGGCATACCGACTATCACACGCTCGATCACACCTGGGAAATGGAAGACAGGGACCTGAACATGAAAGGAGCGTAAGCTTAAGCGCCCCGAGGTCGACTCCGCCTGCCCGCCGTTCATATCAGCCAGCGACGAGCGGAGCAGCCGGGGCATGTCACGCGCCGAGTAAGCAGGCCCCACTCGGGGGTTCGCAACAGCGCAGTCCGAGTGGAACAATTAGGACACGTGAGGTATCGGGAACGCTCGTGACAGAAGCGAGCGTCGAGTTCCTCGGCTCGGGCGACGCTTTCGGCAGCGGTGGGCGGTTTCAGGCATGCATCGCCGTCCGCTCGGAATCAGACCAGCTGCTGCTGGATTGCAGTGCATCCTCGCTGGTTGCAATGAAGCGCCACGGCGTCGATCCATCCTCGATCGATGCGGTCGTTGTGTCCCATCTACACGGTGATCACTTTGGAGGTGTCCCATTTCTCGTCCTGGACCAGCAGTTCGCTCGACGTGAGCGGCTGCTGGTGATAGCCGGGCCGCCAGGGGTGCGGCAGCGGGTGCTTGATGCGATGGAGGTCCTCTTTCCGGGCTCGTCGCGAGTCGAGCGCAACTTCGAGCTGCGCTTCGTGGAGCTGCCCGAACGAGTCGAGACAGCCGTTGGCTCGGCCAGGGTGACTGGCTACGAGGTCCCGCACGCGAGTGGTGCGCCAGCGTACGCCCTGCGGCTGGCGTGCGCTGGCAAGGTAATCGGCTACTCGGGCGACACTGAGTGGAGCGAGGCGCTCCGCGAGGTGGCGCTCGACGCGGACCTGTTCATCTGCGAAGCCTACTTCTTCGAAAAGCAGGTCCGGAATCACCTCAGCTACGCCACGCTGTTGCGGCACCTGGACCGGCTGAGCTGCCGGCGTGTGGTCCTGACGCACCTGAGCGCGGAAATGCTGAGCCGGGGCAGCGAGATTGCCCTGGAAGTCGCAGACGATGGGCTTGTTCTGACGCTCTGAGTCGCGCCCCTCGTCGTGGGCTGTGGAATGGGCGCGGCTGTCGTCAGGCGACGGTAAGCACCACGGGGTTTGCTACACAGGGGCGCTCGAACTACTCCACGAGCTCGGATTCGACCGGGCAGCATCGAGACAAGCACGATGGCAAGACATGGGAGCGCGACTCGACCGGACGAACACGAACTGGCCATGAGTTACGGCCGACCGGCGCGTGTCGGTATCGTAGGCAGATGGGGCTCTTGCCCGTACACGGCCGAGTAGTTTTCGTCGCCTGTGTAATGCTGATTGCCGCGAGCGGTTCGATCGCCGCCGCGGCGGGGCCAGATGACCCGTGGCTGGCCGGGCCCGGTGCCGCTGGCGAAAACACTCTGGCAGGCGTCATCGATGCTCCGCTTCTGAACGCGCGTCTCACGCGAACCGGAGCTGTCCAACTGGCGGGCTGGGTGCTCGATCGTACCGCTGAGGGCTGGGCCGGAATCGACGACGTCGAGATCTTTCTCGGCACCTTAGGCAATGGCGGCAGCATGCTTACGAACGGCTACTTCGCCCAGCAGCGCCCAGATGTCGCACAGGCGTTCGGCCGACCCGATTGGGCCGCCTCGGGGTGGAGCGCGATCCTTTCGACGAACGCCCTTGTGCCAGGAGACAACACACTCACCGTGTACGCGCACTCGCCCGCGAAGGGCTGGTGGTACCGGCAGGTGATAGTCAACGTGAGCCCCTCGGCCACGGCTCGCGCGATCCCACCATCGCAAGGTTTCGACATCTCGTTTCCGCAGTGCGGCGGTCCGGTTCCATCTGCGCCCGCGTTCGCGATCGTCGGCGTAAACGGCGGTCGGGCGTTCACGGCCAATCCATGCCTGGCGCGCCAGTACATCTGGGCACTATCGGCGACTTCACCGACCCAGCCACGCGTGGCGTTCTACATGAACACGGGTAATCCAGGTCCCGAGGCTTCCACCCGCTGGCCTCGTGCGGGCACCAGCGCGCCCGAAGCATGTGACGGGTCGTGGAACGTCGCGTGCGCGTTCGACTATGGCTGGCTTGTCGGTCAGGATGCCTATACACGGGCGCACAGCGTGGCCGGAGATGGCGCGGCGCTGGCGCCGTGGTGGCTCGACGTCGAAGTCGCGAATAGCTGGTCGAGCGACATCACCACTAACGCGGCCAGCCTGCAGGGGGCCATTGCTTACTTGCGGTCGGTCAAGGTCGCCGTCGTCGGCATCTATACGCTGGCCGCCGACTGGGAGGAGATCGTGGGCGCCACCTCCGCCAGCGCACCGCAGAACGCTCCCTTTGCACCACTCCCGAACTGGCGGCCGGGCCCGCGGAGCGGCGACGAAGCTTTGAGCTGGTGCGCGCGCAGCGTGACGGGCGGCCGCGTGGTGTTCGTGCAGTACCCGAGCGGAGGCTTCGACGCGAACGTACCTTGCTAGACAGCTGCATCCGCAGTTTGCTGTGCAACACTGCGAGCCCGGGCTAGGCAGATGACATTGTCGGACTGTGGCAGCGCGATGCACTGTCGTCCACCGAGCGGCGGGAGGTCGGCGCGATCAGGCGCGGATGCGGCCCGCTCGCATCAGCAGCTCGCGAACGCGCTCGAGCGGTAGGCCCTGGCGCACGTGGCCATCGCGGCCGACCATCGTCTCCGCCCGCGTCAGGGCATTAATGACCGCTTCTTCGACCGACTCCACAGCCGCCTGGAATAGCGTGTCCATGAGCGGGTGGGCGTCAGCGACGGTGGCCCGAGGTGGTAGAAGCGGTCCGCTGATCCTGTGCGGTACGCGGCCAGCTGTCGTAAATGTCAGCACGAAGTCGCCACTGCCGTGGTGCGCCACCGAGCCAGTTCGCGCCAGACCGAGGGCACCGCGGCGGGCGAGGCGGCCAAGCTGGCGTGCGTCGAGCGGCGCGTCGGTGGCAACGATCACCATCACTGAGCCGTCCAGGGCCGGCGCAGTATCAGAACTCGCGAGCAGTTCGCCAATGCGTACGCCGTCGATCATCAGCTCCTCGGGCCGACCGAAGTTCGCCAGCACCAGCGCACCCACAATGTGCGCGCTGCCCGAGTGCTCAGCACGGCGCGAGGCGGTGCCGATGCCACCCTTGTAGCCGTAGCAGCTCATGCCTACGCCCGCCCCCACCGCGCCCTCGGCAACCGCGCCGTCCGAAGCCGTTTCGATCGCTTCCCAGACGTGCTCAGGCTGCACGTGCCGACCTCGAATGTCGTTCAGGTACGCGTCATTGCATTCGCCGACCAGCGGGTTGATGCTCTGCGCTTCAGGATGCCGCTTCAGCGCCCAGTCGAGCACCGCGTCGGCGACCCGCGGGACGCTCAGCGTGTTCGTCAGCAGGATGGGTGTTTCCAATGTGCCGCACTCGGCAAGCTGCGGCAATCCGCACGTCTTGCCGAAGCCGTTGAGCACGAACGCAGCAGCAACGGTTTTCTCGTCGAAAGGATCGCCCTCATGGGTTTGGATCGCCGTCACGCCAGTTCGCACGTTGGACTCGGCCATTACTGAGACGTGGCCCACGCGCACGCCAGCGACATCGGTGATGGCATTCCACTCGGCAGGCGGGAGTCCACCCAGCCGCAGGCCGATATCGCGCGCCCGAGGCCGTGTGTCGCTCACGCGCGCAGCATACCCGCGGCGCGACACCCGTACCATTTCTGTACACCACGGAGGCAAAGTTCATGGACCGTGAGAATCAATTTGGCGCCCTGCACGAAGAATGGCAGCGTCAGGGCCTGGATCGCCGACGATTCCTGCGTCTGGTGGCCATGGGCGCGAGTGCCAGCACGCTGGCAGCCGTCATCGCCGCCTGCCGTCAGGCGCCGGGCGCCGCGCCGACCAGCGGCGCGGGAGCCGCACAGCCACCGGCGGCCGCCCCGACATTCGTCGCCAAGACCGTTGGCACACCGGCGGTGGTAACGGCGCCGACGTCCGTGCCATTCATCGACCGCGCGTTCTTCGTCGCGCTCAACCGCGAGCCGGACAACCTGGATGTACACGACACGACTTTCAATGCATCGCTGGGCGTGGACAAGTGTCTGTACGAAGGACTGGTCGGTCTCGACGATCACATGCAGATCGTCAACCAGCTTGCCGACTCCTGGGAGCCCTCGGCCGATGCAAAGACGTTTACGTTCAAGCTGAAGCAAGGTGTCAAGTACCACGACGGAACGCCCTTCAACGCTGGCGCCGTCCAGGCAGCATTCGAGCGGGTCCTCGCGCCAGACGCGAAGCTGAAGCGCCACGCATACTTCGGCGCCGCAATCGACCACGTCGAGGCCGTCGATGACGCGACCGTCCGGCTGGTCACGAAGCAGCCGTTCGCGGCGCTTGTCGCAACGATTGCCCACCCCGCGGGCGGTATTCCCAGCCCGACCGGGTTCAAGCAGTTTGGCGAGGACTTCGGAACCCATCCCGTCGGTACGGGGCCGTTCAAGTTCGCCGAATGGGTGCGTGGCGACCACATCACGCTCGATGCGAATCGTGATTACTGGGATAAGACCCGCGGCGCATCAGTCTCACGGCTGACCATCAAGGGCATCTCTGATCCAAGCTCACTCGGTATTGCTGTTCAGAGTGGTGGCGCCCAGTTCGCCGGTCCGCTGAACGCTCCGCAGGCTGAGCAGCTGAAGTCGACCAGCGGGCTCAAGGTGCTCGAATCGGACAGCATCTCCGTGTTCTGGGTAACGATGAACGATCAGCGCAAGCCGTTCGACAACAAGCTGGTGCGCCAGGCCCTGAACTACGCTGTTAATAAGGAAGCCGTCCTGAAGGTCGCCGAGCTCGGCAAGGGCAAGATCGTCGATTCGCCCATCGCCTCAGGGGTGTGGGGCTATAAAGGCGTACGCAGCTACGAGAACAACCCGCAGAAAGCCAAGGAATTGCTGGCGCAGGCGGGCTACCCAGACGGCTTCAAAGCAACGCTGCGGTTCACCGCTACCAGCAAGGACCGGGCGGTCGCGATCCAGAGTCAGTTGAAGCAGGTCGGGGTCGAGATCGAGGCAGTGCAGATGGAAGACGCGGCCTATGTCGCGGAGGAATCGAAGCCACTCGAACAATCAACCACCGAGATGCTCATCAGCAACTGGTCACCCTCAACCGGCGACGCGGACTGGGCACTGCGGTCGATCTACAGCAAAACGCAGTGGCCGCCAGCAGGTCCCAACTATGGGTACTACTTCAACCAGCAGGTCGAGGACCTGATCATGCAAGGCCTCCAGTTCACGGACGACGCCAAGCGCAAAGACGTGTACGCCCGAGCCCAGGAGATGATCGTCGAGGACGCGCCTAACATCCTTCTGTACGCGCCGACGTACTTCGGAGCGGTGCGCGACAACGTCGGCGGGGTGCTCATCCAGGCCGACGGGATTCCGTACCTGCGCACGGCGTACTACACCGCCTAGCACCATGCGGCGCAGATTTGCCGGGTGTCATCCCGAGGCGAGGAACGAGCCGAGGGATCTCAGGCACGCACCGAGATCCCTCGCAAGCTCGGGAGATATCATGCGGCGGAACAGCGCCGGCCTGTACTAGAGTCGCGGTCCGCGCCCGGCCGTGACCCGCTATATCGCGCGCCGACTGGTACTGCTGCTGCCGTTGCTGGTCGGCGCATCGATTCTGGTCTTCCTGACCATGCGGCTGATCCCAGGCGATCCCGCCCGCCTGGCGCTCGGCGCCGAAGCAACGGAGGAACAGGCACAGCTGATGCGTCGCCAGTGGGGCCTCGACCAGCCATTACCTGTGCAGTACGTGTACTGGATCGGACACGCGCTGCAGGGGGACTTCGGTCGCTCGACCGTTTCGCGGGTGCCGGCCGGGCAGGAAATCGCGCTGCGTCTGCCAGCGACATTGCGGCTGGCGGGGTTGAGCATGTTGGTGTCCCTGGTGCTCGGGATGGGTTTAGGAGTGCTGGCGGCGGTTCGCCACAACACCTGGCTCGACCGCCTCAGCATGGTCCTGGCGCTGCTCGGGGTGTGCACGCCGACGTTCTGGTTGGG
>DASXRR010000296.1:0-3333 GCA_036506475.1 Chloroflexota bacterium | reverse complement strand
CCTGGAAAACAAAGGAGGCGCGAAATGCGTATCAGCGCGCGTATCGGCTCGCTCGGGGGATCAAGCCGCGCGTGCCATATGTGCCCAAATCATGTCGGGTGTGCGGAGCACCTGTTCCCCAGAGCAACCGGCGCTACTGCTCGGCAGAGTGCTACACCGCAGATACGGCTTGTCGGCGGCCGTGAGATCCTCCCCGTAGGCGGTCAGTAATCGCCCCGCTGGCGGCCACGAAATTCCCCAGTAGCGGCCAGCAAGATCCCCAGACGCTGACCGCCAGCCCGGCCACTAACTCGGCCGGGTGAACGATGCTCTCCTCGGCTTCAGTGACGTCGACCGAGGAGGGATCGGTGAAACAGACCGAGGAGATCATGCAGATCCTGGCTGCTTACGACCTGACGCAGAGCTTTCGAGATGCAGCCGCGTTGGCTGGCTGTGATCACCACACGGTGGCGCGTTACGTGCGCGCTCGCGCTGCAGGTCAACTGAATACCACCGGCCCCCAACACCGCGACCAACTCGTCGATCCGTTTCGTACGTACATTGAAGGCTGGGTTGAGGAGAGCCGCGGCCGCATCCGCGCGGACGTCGTGCAGACGAAGCTCAAAGACCTACGCTTGGGACACGTCGGCTCCGAGCGCACCATCCGGCGGGCTGTCGCCGAAGCCAAGGCGGCGTATCGGGCTGGGCACCGGCGCCGTTTTCGGCCATGGCTGCCGGAGCCGGGTCTGTGGTTCCAGTGGGATTACGCCGATGGGCCGCTGGTCGAAGGGCGCAAGACGTGGTTGTTCTGCGCGTGGTTGGCCTGGAGCCGATTCCGAGTGGTGTTGCCGATGCGCGACAAGACGCTGCCGACGGTCATCGCCTGTATCGACAGCACCCTCCGGCGATTCGGAGGTGTCCCGACCTATGGCTTGAGTGACAACGAAAAGACGCTGACGCTGGACCACATCGCCAGGATTGCGGTGCGGCATCCGACGATGGTGGAGGTCGGTCGTTTCTATGGTCTGACGTTTGCCAGCTGTGTGCCGGCTGATCCTCAGTCGAAGGGCGGCAGCGAAGCGACGGTGCGCATCGCTACCGCCGACCTGGTGCCAACCGACGCCAATCTGCTGCCCGAGTACTCGAGTTTTGCCGACTATCGGCGCACATGTGAGCGCTTCTGCGACGAGGTCAACACGCGCCCCCACCGAGTCACGCGCTGCCCGCCCATCGAACGGTTGGCGCACGAACGCGAGCGGCTGCATCCGCTGCCAGCCCAGCCGTACACCGCGGCCTTCGGCGTCGGCCGCAAAGTGGGCGAGAGTGTGCCAGTGATTCAGTTCGACGGTGGCGAGTACTCAGTGCCGGACGACTACGTCAGCCAAGAGGTGTGGGTTCGCCAACAGGACGATGAGGTCGTCATCGTGCACGTCGGGCGCGACGGTCCGCACGAGATCGCACGCTGGGAACCGACTGTGCCTGGACAACCACGCCATAATCCCGCGCACTTCGGACCACCACCGGAAGGTCCACTGCAGCGCACGCCTAAAGCCCGATCAGCCGACGAAGCGGCGTTTCTGGCGATCGGATCAGGTGCTGCGCAGTGGCTGATAACCGCGGCGGCCGTCGGCACGGCGCGCATCCGCACCAAGATGATCGCCGCGGTCGCGCTGGCCAAGATCTATGGCCCAGGTCCGGTGGATCGTGCGTTGGCGACCGCCGCCGAACTGGGACGCTTCGCTGATGAGGACCTTGCCCAGTTGCTGCGCCACCAGGCTACGGCTGGCAAAGGTGAGCTGTGCCGTGTGGATGGCGCACGCAGCCTACAACCGGGCACGGCTGCTTGGAAGGGATTCGGCGTATGACTGGCCCGACCCCTCCGCCACTGCCAGCAGAGCTGGAGGCACTGCTGCGTCGGATGCACCTGCCGTATATGCGGCGCGCGGCGCCAGAAGTGCTGGCCACCGCACGCGCGCAACGCTGGGATCCGGCCGAAATGTTGAAAGTGCTGCTCGGCGAAGAGGTGGCTGGACGCGAACGCTCGGCACTCGCCACGCGTCGCGCGCAAGCCGCGTTTCCGACGGGAAAGACGTTCGCCACCTGGGATGCGAACCTCTCCTCGATTGCAACACCGACCCAGACGGCGTTGCGCACGCTGGAATGGATTGGCCGGCGGGAGAATCTGGTGATCTGTGGCCCCTCGGGCACCGGCAAAACGTTCTGGCTGGAAGGTCTCGGCCAGCTCGCGGTGGAGGCCGGACTCAAAGTAGCCTGGTTCAGCCTCGAGGAGCTGGGCGTGCTGGTGCGCCGCCACCGTGCTGATGACTCGGTGAGCCGAGCGGTGCAGGCCATCCTCCGCGCACGGCTGATCGTGGTCGACGATATCGGCCTGCTTCCCGTCAGCCCGGATGCCGCCGAAGGATTCTTCCGGTTGGTGGATGCCGCGTATGAGAAGCGATCGGTGGCGGTCAGTTCCAACGTCCATCCGGCCGCCTTCGACGAGTTGATGCCCAAAACCTTGGCGACCGCTACCGTTGACAGACTGCTTCATCACGCCCACGTGTGCATCACGTCTGGAGAAAGCGTCAGATTGGCCCAAGCGACTGCTGGCAAGGGCGTGCGTCCACTCGGTCGACTGCCAACGGAGGCTGACCATGCGGCTTGAACCGCCCGTTGCGTAACGATGGCCGAACGCTGCCTTGCGTGGTTTGCGGACGGCCATTCCCGCGCACTGGGCGACGCGTATTTTGCAGTGCAGCGTGTCGGCAGATGGCGTGGCGGCGCCGACAGCCGACTTCGCTTCCCTGGGTAATACCGCGCATTGAGCGACAGCACACCGTCTATCAATGCCCACAGTGCGACAGCCGCTACTTGGGCGAGCAGTACTGCAGCGAATGTGGACGTTTCTGCCGTCGCGTCGGCGCAGGCGGGCTGTGCCCAACCTGCGAGGAGCCCATAGCCATCATCGACCTGGTACCCCAAGCCACTGAGCCGACAACCCCACGCCCGCAGAACCCGCGTGCCCAGCGCCGTGGGGCCGCACGATTCTCACTTACAGGAGGTGACGCTCCACGCTAGAGCTCCGGTGACGACTGATAACAGCGGCCGTGGGGGTTTTCATGGCCGCCACTGAGGACCGCCGGCGGGGCGGTTTCCTGACCGCCACTGGGGCGGACCTGCTGACCGTTGACACAGAACCCAATCGAGCACGCGGCGGCGTGTCGGCCATCGCGGGCTTTGATTTCCAAATGCGCGTGTCGATTGCCGAGTTTGTCGAGAAAATGGTGCAAGGCAATCTCGAGTCCGCGCGCAACGTAATGTTTGAAGCTTTTTCTGACGTCATGATCGCGGACA
>DASXRR010000295.1:0-11908 GCA_036506475.1 Chloroflexota bacterium | reverse complement strand
AGGTGTCGCGGGAGCCGGTGTCGCTGGAGACACCGATCGGCGAGGAGGAGGACTCCCACCTCGGCGACTTCATCGAGGACTCCGACGCCATCGTCCCCATCGACGCCGCGAGCTTCATCCTGTTGCAGGAGCAGCTGGAGTCGGTGCTGCACACGTTGTCTGAGCGCGAGAAGAAGGTCATCCAGCTGCGCTTCGGATTGCTCGACGGCCATCCGCGGACGCTGGAGGAAGTGGGCCGCGAGTTCGGCGTGACGCGCGAGCGCATTCGCCAGATCGAAGCCAAAGCCTTGCGCAAGCTGCGCCACCCAACCCGCTCCCGCAAGCTGCGCGACTACTTCGACCACTGACGAGTGGTTAGTGGTTAGTGGTTAGGCGTCGGCCCACTACCGGCGCACCCAATCGAGCGGCTATGATGCCTGCATCGCGATGAACGTGCGTCGCGGCAGTTCTAACCACTAGCCACTATCCACTAACCACTAATCACTGACATGCAGCTGTGGTCGTTCGCGAGCGGCAGCGATGGCAACGCCTATCTGGTCGAAAGCGAAGGCACCACGCTGCTCGTGGAGTGCGGCCGGCCAGCGCAGCAGATCCTGGACTGCCTGGAGACGGCCAGTATTGAGCCGAGCAGTCTGGCCGGCATCTTCCTGACGCACGCCCACGGCGATCACAGCCGCTCCGCTCGGATCATCGCCGAGAAGTTCAACGTGCCCATCTACGCCTCGCGCGGCACGCTCGGCGCACTGCACCTGAAGCACCGCATCCTGGGCCGACCGATCGAGCACGGCAAGCAGTTCACCATCGGCGAAATGGACATCAAGCCGTTCATCGTCCCGCACGATTGTCACGAGCCGATGGGCTTTCGCTTCGAGTCAGCAACAGGGCGTACGTGCATTACCACCGACCTGGGCTGGGTGCCCTACAACGTCGTCAAGCAGTTCAAGGACCTCGACCTGTTGGTGCTGGAAGCCAACTACGACCCGCATCTGCTCGAGAACGGCACCTATCCGCACTTCCTCAAGCAACGCGTGTCCTCGACGCACGGCCATCTGTCCAATGCGGCGGCCGCCGAAGCCATCGCCGCCTGCGGCGACAAAGCACCTGGCGCGGTATGGCTGGCTCATCTGAGCGAACACAACAACTCGCCCAAGCATGCCCTGCACACCGTCGGTCGTGTGCTCAAGCGCTACGGGCTGGGCCACGTCAAGCTGGCGACCACGCGCCACCGCCGCTCGAACCTGCGTTGGACGAGCAGCGCTGCCTACGCGCGCCAGTTGGCGCTCTTCGGGGAGTGAGGAGCGGGGAGTGAGGGCAGAACGGTGCCGATTGCTATGCTTTCAGCACTTCGCGGGCAATACGCATGTCCCCCCATTCCTCACTCCCCACGCCTCACTCCTCTGACGAGATTCGAACCGAGTTCATCAAGTTCTGGCAGGCCAAAGGCAGCCATCTCCAGCCGTCCTCCAGCCTGATCCCGTATGACGATCCGACGGTCCTGCTGACCACGGCCGGCATGCAACAGTTCGTGCCCTATTTTCTGGGCAAGGCGCAGGCGCCATTCGCACGCTACGTGTCGGCCCAGAAGTGCTTCCGCACGTCCGACATCGACGAGGTCGGCGATCGCAGTCACCTGACGTTCTTCGAGATGCTTGGCAACTTCTCGATGGGCGACTACTTCAAGCAGGAAGTCATCCCCTGGGCGCTCGAGTTCAGCACCACGCGGCTCGGACTGGACAACGAGAAGCTGTGGATCACGATCCACGACTCTGACGACGAAGCGAACGAAATCTGGCTGCAGACCGGTTTCCCACCGGATCGCATCAAGCGCTTCGGCGACGAGCACAACTGGTGGGGACCGCCCGGCAAGAGCGGCCCGTGCGGTCCGAACAGTGAGCTGTACTACGAGCAGGGACCAGGCTTCGGCTGCGGCTTCCCCGAACATCCGCCCGAATGCGATTGTGGCCGTCTGGAGTTCTGGAACCTGGTCTTCATGCAGTTCTTCCAGGATGAGGCTGGCGTTCGCACGCCGCTGCCCAGGCAGAACGTCGACACGGGCATGGGCCTGGAGCGCGCCGTCGTCGTCGCCCAAGGTCTGAAGACGATCTACGACACCGACCTGTTCCAGCCCATCCTCCACACGGCGGCGCGTATCGCGGGCACTGCCTACGGTCAGAACGAACAGACCGATTACGGCCTGCGCGTACTCACCGACCACAGTCGGGGGATGACGTTCCTGGTGCTCGATGGCGTCGTGCCAGGCAATACCGGTCGCGAGTACGTCCTGCGCCGGCTGATCAGACGCGCGATTCGCTATGGCCGGCTGCTCGGCATCGATCGACCCTTCCTCAAAGAACTGGTTGACGCGGTCGTCGAGCGCATGCGACCGCATTACCCGGAGCTGCAGGCCGAGCGCGGGCGCATTCAGCAGGTCATCGGCTACGAGGAAGAGCAGTTCCGCCGCACGCTGCAGGCGGGCACGCTGCAGATCGAACGCATCATCGTCGAAACAGGCACAGGCGAGGTTTCCGGCCAGCGAGCGTTCGATCTGTATCAGACCTACGGCTTCCCGATCGAGCTCACGGAAGAGATGCTGGGCGAGAAGGGTCTGACGGTTAACCGCGCCGAATTCGATGCAGCACTGGACGCCGAGCGCGAACGCGCCAGGTCGGTCGCTCGTTTCCAGCACGAGCAGCACGCCACTTCGAGCGAGTTCGGCGGGCTGCCGCCGACGCAATTCCTGGCCTGGACCGACACACGCACCGAGTCGCGCGTTCTGGCTGCCGTGACCGACGCCGGCCCCGTTTCAGAACTGACCACGGGAGCGCGCGGGCGCCTCGTGCTCGAGGCGTCGCCGTTCTATCCATTGGGCGGCGGCCAGGTCGGCGACACGGGTTGGATCCGCTCCGACGGCGGCACGTTCGTCGTCGAAGACACGCAGATGGATGGCGCCGGGCACGTGGTGCACTCAGGGCATGTCGAGTCGGGTACGGTCAGCGTGGGTGACTTGGCGCGCGCAGAAGTGGACGCCCAGCGGCGCGACCGGTCGCGCCGCCACCACACGGCCACGCATCTGCTGCACCGCGCGCTGAAGGACGTGCTCGGCGAAGGCACGAGCCAGCAAGGCTCCTACGTCGGGCCCGATCAGCTGCGCTTCGACTTCAATCATCCGCGCCCCGTCGGTCGCCAGGAGCTCCAGGATGTAGCCCACGTGATCAACGAACGCAGCATGGACGATTTGCCGGTGAACTGGGACATCATGCCGCTCGACCAGGCGCGTCAGCTCGGCGCGATCATGATGTTCGGCGAGAAGTACGGCGATGAAGTGCGCGTCGTCTCGATCGGTGACTACTCACGTGAGTTGTGCGGCGGCACGCACACCCATCACTCGGGCGAGCTTGGTGCCGTCGTGATCGCCAGTGAGTCGGGCATCGGCAGTGGGCTGCGACGCATCGTTGGGTACGCCGGCCAGCCTGCGCTCGATTACCTCAACGGACGATTGCGCACGCTGGAGAGCGTTGCCGAACGGCTCGGTACGCGCAGCACGGACGAAGTCGAGCAGCGCATCGATGCCCTCCACGGCGAGTTGGAGCGATTGCGACGTGAGGTCGACCGGCGGCAGCACGAGCAGGCGCGCGATGCCGCCGGCAGCCTGGCCGACTCGGCACGCGAGATCGGCGGTGTCAAAGTCGTCGTGCAGGCACTGGATCACGCCGACGAGGCGGAGTTGAAGCGTGTCGTCGATGCCGTTCGGCAAGGCATTCGTTCGGGTGTCGTCGTGCTGGGCACGCGGCAGGATGGCCAGTTGCGCTTTGTCGCCGGGGTCACGCCGGATTTGACGCAGCGCGTGCGCGCAGGTGACATCATCAAAGCAGTCGCACGCCAGGCGGGTGGCGGCGGTGGCGGACGACCCGAATTTGCCACAGGCGGAGGCACGCAGCCTGAGAAGCTGCAGGCAGCGCTCGAGCACGCGTACACCGTGGTTCAGGAAGCCTTGGCTTCCTGACGGCCGTGATACCCTACGCCCAATGGCCCGTTCGGCGCGGGTAGCAGTAGCCGACTAACGACGCATGTTCTTTCGCCGAGCCAAAGTCGTCCCGCGCTCGCAAGAACTCGTCTTCCTCGACGCCGACGACGACCTTGGCACGATCCGCTCGAAGCTCGAATCGAGCAGCGCCGAGGAGATCTACGTGGTCATTCCGCGTCGATCGTCGGTGCTGCGCACGCCACTCGAATTCCGCATCCTGGCGCGCATCGCCAATGAGATGTCCTCGGAAACGGTGCTGGTTACTGAGGACCCGTCGCGCCGGCGGCTGGCCCACCAGGAAGGTTTTCGCACCCGTCGCGGGCTGCGCACGCTCAAGCACCTCATGCTCGCGCCGGACCAGCGTCCGCCGCGCTTCGTCCTGCCCGACTGGATCCCGCTGCCAAGCTTCGCGTCGCTGCTGAGTGTGGTCGGCCTCGCCGCGGTGGCGGCGCTGGCGGTGCTCGTGGCGTATCCCGTGATGCGCGTCACGCTGGTGCCGCAGACGAACCCGATCAGCCGTGCCGTCGACATCACGATCGACCCCGAGGCCAAAGTCGCCGACGCTTCCACCGCGACCTTACCGGGCCTGGTCATGACGACCAGTGTCGAAGTCTCTGGCAGCGTGCCGATCCCATCCGATCGCACCATCGGGCGCGACAAAGCGCACGGCGAGGTCGTGATTACCAGTCAGCGCCCGCAGGCGTCGACGCTCGCCAAAGGGGCCACGGTCCGCGTTGACGGCGGCCCAAAGTTCGTGACCGATCAAGATCGGCCTCTACCACCTCGAGTGCCGGTCCGGGTCGGCATTACTGCGGTCGACGCGGGAACACAGGGCAACGTCGGCGCCGGTGAGATCTCGCGCTTCGAGGGCACAGGGTTCGAAGAGCTCGAAGTCACCAACCAGCGGGCGACGAGCGGCGGCGCCGATCGGCAAGCCAAAGTTGTGACCGACGAGGATCGCAAGACGCTCGAAGACCTGCTGCGCAAACAAGCGCGCGACAAAGGCTTCAGCGCGCTGCAGCAGCGCGCAGGCGCCGAGCAGACGCTGCCCGAGCCTTCTTTGATCGTCGACCCCAAGGTCGACATCAAGTTCGACCAGGACGTCGGCTCGGAGTCGGACCAGCTGACTGGCCGAATGACGGCGTCGGTGTCGGCCACGGTGTTCCAGAATCGGGCGTACAACGACCTGGTGAACCTGGTCCTCGAGCGCAGCGCTGGCAGCGATTCGAAACTTGGCGCTCCGGCCCAGCTCGACGTACCTGGCGTGTTGAAAGTCGATGGCAAGAAGGTCGTGTTGCGCTGTCAGGCCAGCGGCGTGCTCGAGAGCGCGATCGACACCAAAGGACTCGGCGACGCGTTGCGCGGCAGCACACCCGCTGATGCGCGCGCCTATCTCGCCCGCCTCAGTGGGCTGGCCGAGGCGCCCGCGGTCGATATGACCCCGTCGTGGGCGCCGCGCGCATTTCGCATCGACGTTGTCGTCCGAGGCCCAAAGTAGCCCTCGCAGTGGACCGCGGCCGCGTCCTGGCCATCGACGCTGGCGAGCGTCGCGTGGGCGTAGCGCTGAGCGATGAGACCCGTCTGCTCGCCTCGCCGGTCACCGTGCTCGACCGCCGCGCTGGCCTCGCGCCAGTGCTCGCTGCTCTCACCGCATTGGCCACGCAGGAACGTGTCACCGAAATCGTGGTTGGCTTGCCCCTGAATGCCGACGGCACCACCGGCCGCCAGGCCAAGCGCGCCGAACAATTCGCCCGCGTTGTGGAGCGCGTGCTAGGACTGCCCACCACCCTGTGGGATGAACGTCTGAGCACACGTGCAGCCGAGGAAGTGATTCGCGCCCAGGGTCGTTCCACGCGGCGCGCACGTACAAAAGGCCAGGTGGACGCGGTCGCCGCGGCAGTCATCCTCCAGGACTTCCTCGACGCGGAGCGTGCGTGATCGCGCGCGTCCTCGTCGTCATCTTTGCCCTGCTGGTGATCGTGGCTGGTGCTGGCATCGCCTACTTCGTCCTTGGCGATTCCACGCCGATGCTGGGCACCATCGCCGATCCCTTGGCCCCGATGGATCCTGCTGACGGCTCGAAGCAGGTCGTAAGCGTGCCCCAAGGCGCCACCGCGGCTGACATCGGCACCGACTTGCAACAACGCGGCCTGGTGCGCTCCTCGCTGGTGTTTCGATTCGCCGTCGAGCAAGCGGGTGTCGGCAGCAGCCTGGCCGCGGGCGAGTACGAGCTCAGCCGCTCGATGTCCACGCCTGAGATCATCCAGGTGCTGGCGCGTGGGCAGGTCAAGCGCGGTCTGGTGGCCACGATTCCAGAAGGCTGGCGCAGCGAGCAGATCGCCGACCGGCTCGAAGCCACGGGCGTGAGCTCGCGCGACGAGTTCTTGCGCGCGATCAGCTCGCCTTTGTCCGTTCCTGGGGTGAGCGTGCTCGGTGATCCGCCACCTCAACGCCTCGAGGGCTACCTCTTCCCTGAGACCTACGAGGTGACGGCGCGCGTGCCGGGTAGCCGCGCCGCCGAGCTGATGGTGCGCATGTTCCAACAGCGCCTCGGCTCTACCCTGCGCAGCACCGACACGGAGTTGACCCCCTACCAGGTGATCACCCTGGCCAGCATCGTCGAGCGCGAAGCCCGACAACCCTCTGAACGCGCGATCATCGCCGGCGTCTACCTGAACCGCCTCGCCGCCGGGTTGCCTTTGCAAGCTGACCCCACCGTCCAATACGCCATCGCCACGCGCGACGGCGCCCAGGCCTCCACCTACGACTACTGGAAAACGGAGCTCACCGAGTCCGACCTCCAAGTAGACTCGCCCTTCAACACCTACCGCTACCCTGGCCTCCCCCCAGGCCCCATCTGCAACCCCGGCGAAGCCTCGATCCGAGCCGTTGTGCAACCTGCCCGCACCGAGTTCCTCTACTTCGTAGCCACGACCGACGGCAGCGGTACCCACCTCTTCGCCCGCACCCTGGACGAGCACAACGTCAACGTCGCGAGGGTCAATCGCCACTAACCCGTGTAGCTCCTTTGGGTCGGGCAGCGTCCACTGTTACGAAAGGGCTCTGTATACTTGGGTGTTTATCTCGCACGCGGTCTGTAACTCTGTGCCTCACAGACACAGCGTGAGGTGATGGGCCGCGGAGGTTTGAACGGAGGTTAACCACGTAAGGCAATGCCCGCCCCTGTCCAGATGAAGACGCTGCTCGAAGCAGGCGTCCACTTCGGGCACCAGACCCGCCGCTGGGACCCGCGCATGCGCCCGTTTATCTTTACCGAGCGCAACGGGATCCACATTATCGATCTGCAGCAAACTGTCAGACGGCTAGACGAGGCCATGGGCTTCGTCAGGCAGCAAGCGGCCGACGGCAAGACGATGCTCTTCGTCGGCACCAAGAAACAGGCCCAGGACACCATTTCGGAAGAGGCGGCGCGCGCCGCCATGCCGTACGTCAACCAGCGCTGGATGGGCGGCACGCTGACCAACTTCTCGACCATCCTGACCCGACTCAGGAGAATGGAAGAGCTGGAGCGCCGCAAAGAAGGCGGCGAGTTCGAGCAGCTGCCCAAGAAGGAAGCGATCCGACTGCAGGACGAGCTCGAGAAGCTGCAACGGATGCTCGGCGGGCTCAGAAAGACGTACCGCCTGCCCGATATGGTCTTCATCGTCGACCCACACCGCGAAGGCATCGCGGTCGCCGAAGCCAATCGGCTCAAGTTGCCCATCATCGCCATGGTCGACACCAACTGCAATCCGCAGCTCATCGACTGGCCCGTCCCGTCGAACGACGATGCCATCAGAGCGGTCAGGCTGATCGCGGGCAAGATTGCCGACGCCATCGTCGAGGGCCGCGAAGCACGCGCCGCGGTCATGGGCGAGGTGCTGCCCGAGTCGGGCCTGGCCGATGAAGACATCGAGGAGATGCCGTCGGAGCTGCCCATGATGACCGAAGAAGACTTCATGATGGACGAGTTCGACCTCGACGAGGACGAGGACGCATAGGGCACATATGGCAACCACAACAGAGCTGATCAAAGAACTACGTGAGCGCACTGGCGCGGGCATCATGGAATGCAAGCGTGCTCTCGACGAGGCCAAGAGCAACCTCGAGCACGCCGAAAAGCTGATCAAGGAGTGGGGCCTGGCGACGGCCGCCAAGAAGGCCGGCCGCGAGGCCAGCCAGGGCCTGATCGACAGCTATATCCACGCCGGGCGCATCGGCGCGATGGTCGAGGTCAACTGCGAGACGGACTTCGTCGCCCGCACCGACGACTTCAAAACCTTCGCGCGTGAAGTGGCTATGCAGGTGGCAGCCACCAACCCAACGCGAATCAGCGGCACCGAGCCCTCGAATAACGGCACGGACGGCGATGTCCCGCTGCTCGATCAACCGTATATTCGTGACCCCAGCAAGACCATTCAGGACCTCCTGAATGAGATCATCGCCAAGCTCCGCGAGAACGTCGTGATCCGCCGCGTTGCTCGATTCGAGCTCGGCGGCGGGTGACCGAAGCCAACGGAAGTCAGAACGGGCAGCTGCGCTATCGACGCATTGTGCTCAAGCTGAGCGGTGAGGCCCTGCAGGGCTCGGCCGTCTACGGCATCGATCCCACCACGCTAGAGACCATTGCCCGCCAGGTCGCCGCGGTTGTCGAACGCGGCGTCGAGGTGGGCATGGTCATCGGCGGCGGCAACATCTGGCGTGGCGAGCCGGCCGCCATGCGCGGCATGGAACGCGCGACCGCCGACTACATGGGCATGCTGGCCACAGTCATCAACGCGCTCGCGCTACAAAGCGCTATGGAGCGCATCGGCTTGCACACGCGCGTGCAAAGCGCGGTCACGATGACCGAGGTCGCCGAACCCTATATTCGACGGCGTGCCATTCGTCACTTCGAAAAGGGCCGCGTCGTTATCTTCGCGGCGGGCACCGGCAATCCGTACTTCACCACCGATACGGCGGCGTCGCTGCGGGCACTCGAGATTGGCGCCGATGTGCTCTTGATGGCCAAGAATCGCGTCGACGGCGTCTACGATGCCGATCCGAATCAGGACCCGAATGCGCACAAGTTCGACCACCTCACGTATATGGAGGCGCTCGAACGACGGCTAAGGGTCATGGACACAACCGCGCTGTCCCTGTGTATGGACAACAAGCTGCCCATCATCGTTTTTGACCTGACCGATGAAGGCAACCTGTTGCGGTTGGTCGAAGGCGACCGAACCGTCGGCACACTCGTATCCTAGAAGCTGTCAGCAGTCAGCAAGTAGCCGGCCCATTCTTGGCAGGCATTGCAGGCTGGAACCGTCTCGGCCGACGATGCTGATAGCTGACAGCTGATCGCTGAAGGCTTCAACAATGCTTGACGATATTCTCAAGACCGCGGAACACAAGATGACCCGCGCCGTAGAGATCTTGAACACCGACTTGCAGTCGGTTCGAACTGGCCGGGCTAGTCCAGCGCTGCTCGATCGCATTCAGGTGGACTACTACGGCTCCGCGACCCCGATCAACGGGGTCGCCAATATCTCGGCGCCAGATCCACGCATGGTTCTGGTCCAGCCATGGGATCGCACCATGCTCGGACCTATCGAGAAGGCGATCCAGAAGTCTGACCTCGGCATCAACCCGACCAACGACGGCCAGGTCATCCGCCTGGTCCTGCCACAGCTAACCGAAGACCGGCGCAAGGAGCTGGTCAAGCAGGTCCACCATCGTGCCGAGGAGGCGCGCATCGCGGTGCGCAATTGTCGTCGCGATGCGCTCGACCACCTGCGCAAGGCCGAAAAAGAAGGCGGCGTCTCAACCGAAGATGAACGTCGGGCACAGGAACGCTTGCAAAAACTCACCGATCAATTCGTAAAGCGCGTTGAAGAGGTCTCGCGCAAGAAGGAGACCGAAGTGATGGAGGTTTAGCAGGCAGGTGACGCTTGTTGTTGGGTCCGAGTCGCGGACGGAATCAGCTCAATCGACGGCTTCGGTACCCACGCATGTCGGCATCATCATGGATGGCAATGGCCGTTGGGCGAAGCGCCGCGGTCTGCCGCGCCTGGCGGGACATCACGCCGGTACGGAAAACGTCAGGCGCATCACGACGGCCTGTGCCGACGCGGGTGTTGGCGTGCTGACCATCTACGCGTTCTCGACTGAGAACTGGCGCCGCCCAGCCGATGAGGTGCGCGGGCTGATGACGCTACTGGCGCAACGGATCGATCGCGAGGCAGCCGAGCTGCATCGCAACAACGTGCAGATTCGCCACATCGGTAGTCTCGACGGCATTAGCCCTCGGCTGGCTGAGCGGGTGCGCGCGGCGGTCGAGCTCACGCGGCAGAACACCGGCCTGGTCCTGAATGTCGCCTTCAACTATGGCGCCCGCCAGGAGATAGCCCGCGCCGTCCGGCGCCTCGTTGCTGCGGGCGTGCCAGCCACAGACATCACCGAGGAGCGCATCAACGAGCACCTCGATACGGCCGGGCTGCCTGACCTCGACCTGATCATTCGCACCGGCGGCGAGATGCGTCTGAGCAACTTTCTGCTGTGGCAGGCCGCGTACGCCGAGTACTATTCGACACCACTATGCTGGCCCGATTTCGGGCGCGAAGAGCTGTACGCAGCCTTCGCCGAATTTGGGCAACGCGTGCGGCGCTTCGGCGGTCTCACGTAGGGACCGTATGGTGAGTGCCGTTTCCGGCACTGCCGAAGCAAACTTGCCCACGGCGCGCGCCTCGCGTGGCTCGTTGGTGTTGCGAGTTGCCAGCGGCATCATCCTGGTTCCGTTTCTCCTGGGCGTGGCGTATTTCGGTGCGCCTGGAACACCCGGCGGAGTCGTCTATGGGGTCCTGATCAGCGCGTCCTGCGCGTACGCGGCGTTCGAGCTGCGCGGCATGCTGCGCTCGGGTGGCTATAAGCCGCTCGCCGGCTTGCTGGTCGGCTTGTCCGTGCTCCTGCCCCTCGATTCCTGGCTCCGCCCGTCGCTCGACCTATGGGCCATTGCCCCCGATGGCGCGCTGATCGTCGAGATCGCCGTGATTCTTGGCCTGGTGGCGCTGCTCGCGCGGCGTTCCACAGAGCGCGCCCTCGTGGATTGGGCGCTCTCGCTCGGCCTGGCGCTGTACCTCGGCGGTTTGATGCAGTTCTACATGCCGCTGCGCCGTATTCCTTCTGAAATTCCGGGCTTCTGGGTGATTGCCCTGCTCACCCTCAGCTGGGTGTGTGACAGCAGCGCGTACTTCGTCGGGGGCGCGTTTGGTCGCACCAGGCTGGCGCCAGCCATCAGCCCGGCCAAGTCAGTCGAAGGCGCGCTGGCGGGGCTGATCGGGGCGGCAATCGCCGGTGCGCTGCTGGGTGCCGTAGTGGGCATGCCGCCGTTGCTAGTGGGCGGCTATGGTGCAGCCATCGGCGTCGGCACCGTCGTGGGCGACCTGGTCGAGTCGCTGCTGAAGCGTCAGACGGGGGTCAAAGACTCGGGTGTGCTCATTCCTGGCCACGGCGGGTTGCTCGACCGCATGGACAGTTTGATGTTCTGCGCCCCGATCGCGGTCCTGTACTTGCACGCGTTTCTGGCATGAAGCGCATCGCCGTGCTGGGCAGCACGGGCTCGATCGGCCGTCAGACGCTCGACGTGGTGCGCTGGCACCCTGACGAATTCCAGGTCGTCGCCCTGGTCGCGGGCCGCCCCTCCGACACGTTCTCCGCCCAGCTCGCCGAGTTTCAGCCACCCATGCGTTGCGTGACGTCAGTCGACGGCGCCCAGCCTCTCCTCGACATCGCCACCTCGCCCGAGGTTGACCTGCTCGTCGTGGCCACCAGTGGCACCATTGGCTTTCGCCCGACGATCGCCGCCCTGGAGATTGGTAAGCCCGTGGCCCTGGCCAACAAAGAGAC
>DASXRR010000294.1:0-10777 GCA_036506475.1 Chloroflexota bacterium | reverse complement strand
CGACCTCGCACACGGGCATGGTCCAGCCCGTCGGCGCAAGCCAGCGCGGGATCAGGTCGGGCCGGGTCCAGGTGTCGAACACCAGGTGGCGACCTCCTTGATTGGCGAGGCCTCGAGGCGGCATGGCCATTGCGCGGCCCGGCCGCGGGCGACCAAGCCCGCCGCTCTCGAAGGTGTCTAGGCCGGTTTGAGCAGGCGGAGCTCGAAGCCGATGCCATCGGGCAGGATCTCGCCGTGGCCGAAGCGGCTGCGCGCGACCATGCTCTGGAGCGCCTCGCGCGTGTAGGCGGTGCGCAGCAGCATCAGCCGGAAGGTCCACTTCGTCAGCCAGGTGTTGACGGCACTCAGGTGCATGCCGCGCACCTCGTCGTCAATGGCCGCGAGCGGTGCATCTTTGCGCAGGTCGAAGATCGAAGCCTGCCCGCCGGGCCGCAGCACGCGGTACATCTCGTCGATCGCGCCCAGCGGATCGCTGAAATTCTTGAACGCGGCGCGGCAGAAGACCAGCTCGAAGGACTCGGCAGCACAGGGCAGGTGGGCGGCGTCGCCGTGGCGGAAGTCGATGTCCAGATTGGCCTGGCGGGCGTTGTCACGCGCGATCTGGACGAACGAATGGCTGATATCCACGCCGGTAATGTGGAACGAGCCGAGCTTGGCCAGCTCGATGGCCAGGTAGCCTGGCCCAGGTGCGACTTCGAGGACGGCGCTGCCCGCGCCAAGGCGCTGTGCGAGCTGCGCCGCGGTGGTCCGATAGCCGCGCGTGTCGCGTCGGGTATTGGCCGCGTACCAGCGTGCGATGGGCCCCTCCATGGGCAGCCCACGATAGGGCTTGCTAACTGTGTTCATCATAGTAAACAATGGTAGCATATTGTTTACGCCGGTCAAGAGGGCAAGCGGATGAGCTTCGTGCCGTACGCGCAGCCAAGCTCCCAGCGCCGCCAGCCACTCGACCGCCCGCGCATCGTCGCCGCCGCGCTGGCGGTCATGGACGAGGTCGGCGTCGATGGCCTGACGATGCGCCGCGTCGCCGATCAGCTCGGCGTTACCGCGGCCGGCCTGTACCGCCACGTGCGCGCCAAGGACGAGCTGTTGGCCATGCTGGCCGACGAGATCAGCGGCCAGGTGCCGACTGTTACTCCAGGTACGCCGTGGCAGGCGGCGTTGACCGAGATGGCCGTCGGCTACCGGCGCGTGCTGTTGGAACACCGTGACGCGGCGCGGCTGCTCGCGAGTACGCCGCCCGCCGGACCAGAGCGCTTGCGCCAGATCGAGGCCATCCTGCGGGTACTGGTGGAGGCGGGATTCAGTGGCCGCGATGCGGCCTGGGCCGCGTATCACTTCAACAACGTGGTGACCGAGTTCGTCGCCGACGAGGTGCGCCTGGGCGACACTCCGCGCACCGAAGTAATGGCTCAGGCGCGGTCACTCCTGAGGAGCCTGCCACGCGATGAATTTCCAACGTTGACGACGTTCGCGGAGCACATAGCGACCGACGACGCAGAGGGCCTGTTCGCATTCGGCGTGCGGCTGTGTCTGACTGGCCTCGAGCACCTGCGCCAAACGGAGTAAGGTGCGCGATTATCGGAACTGGAGTGGCGCCACGCCCAGTTCCTGACACAGCCTATCGATGTCCGCCTGGTGCAGCGCCGAAGTGCGGAATTCGGAGTACTCCAGGCACCACAACAATTGCAGGACCGGCTTGCGCCTCGGGTACTCGTCGGCGAGGGTGGCCATGTCGGCATAGCCCTCGCGTACTGCTGAGCCGCGCGTCACACGCCATAACTCCAGGCGCGCGAGATCCGATTCGCCGGTGCTGGCCCAGGCGCTTTCGAAATCGATGATGCCCGTGAGCACCGGCTGACCGTGGTGAATCTCGAACAACACGTTGTACGGGTTGAGGTCCTCGTGACACAGCGTCGGTCGCAGGCGCGTCGAAAACCACCTGGCATGCTGCTCGAGCACTTCCAGAAACACGGCCTGGGAACGCGGATTGTTGATCCGCAAGCGGAGTCGATTCTCCAAAGCGGGCAGAATGGTGGTGTAGCCATCGTCCACGGTGGCATCTGGCCCGAAGTGACCGAATGTCTCGAAGCGCAGGGTGTGCAGTTGGGCCGCCGCGCGGCCGAGCTGGCGCTGGGCTATGCCACGCTGGAGATCGTCCATGGTTGGGTAGAGCGCCTGCCAGGTGGCACCGGGCAGGTGGCTCACGATCAGGTATTGCCATGGCCAGTGCTGAGTGGTGACGTCCACCGCCAGGACGTCGTACGTTGGCACGCTCGTGCGCTGGCGTACCAGGCGACCAAGCATGGCCATCGTGTCGAAGTGACGGTTTGGCCGTTCGCCGCCAGCCTCGGCCAGCTTGACGACCATTCGCTCATGGCCAGTTTCGACGAGTGCCACGACATAGGATCCGCGTCGGATATACCAATCCAGCAGGCGCACAGGGCGCGTCGGTCCCAGCGCGTGGCGGACGGTTTCGACTACCGCGTCGTCGCTCCCGATGTCATGTGTAGATGGCGCGTTCGAACCGACCATACAGCTGCATGACCTTGGGGTCGACGAAGGGCAGGATCTGGGTCATGATTACGCCCGCGATGCCCTGCGCGGCGTCGATCCAGTAGTACGTGTTGGCCAGCCCGGCCCACGCGACGCTGCCGCCGCTTCGTCCATGCGGCGTCGGCTCCATGGTGATCATGAACCCCAGACCCCAGCGGATGGGCATGCCTGGATACGGATTGTGGTCGAGCGAGCTCTTCGTATTCGTCGTGTACATGACGCCGGCGTCGATGTCGCCGATCTGGTTTGCGAACATCTTGTCGACCGTGTCCGACTTCAGCACCTGTTCGCCGTCTAATGTGCCCTGGTTGAGCAGCATCCGCAGAAAGCGCAGGTAGTCGGGGCCAGTCGAGTACAGCCCTCCACCGCCCATGAAAAACTCCGGCTCCTGTGGGACTTCGAATGCGATGGGCGTGAGCGCGCCCGCGGAATCGCGGACGTGCATGCTGACCAGACGCGCGCGTTGGTGTGTGCCCAGCACAAAGCCAGTGTCGCGCATGCCGAGCGGCTCGAAGAGGTTGTGGCGCAAGTATGCGTCGAGCGACAGGCCGCTGACCGCCTCGACCGCTTTGCCGGCCCAGTCGATATTGATGCCGTACTCCCAGCGATCACCGGGATCGAACACCAGCGGCGTGGTGAGCGCCGCGTTCTTGCACTCGCTCACGCTAGGCAAACCAGCGTGGGCCATGTACCGGCCGATGTCCGCATTCCAGATGTCGTAGCCGAAGCCGGCGGTGTGCGTCAGCAGATGGCGCAGTGTGATCGGCCTGGCTGGTGGGCGGAGGCGCGGCATGCCTTGTTGGTCGAAGCCTTCGAGCACCTGCACATCCTTGAGCCGCGGCAGCACGGTGCTGATGGGTGAATCGAGGCTCAATCGGGCTTGTTCGACCAGCTGCAACGCGGCGACTGTGGTCAGCGCCTTCGTCATCGACGCGATCCAGAACACGCTGTCGAGCGTCATTTCGGTCCCGCCGCCGAGCTGGCGTTCGCCGAACGCGCCCTCGTAGATGATCCCGTCTCGGTTCGCGGCCAGGGCGACGATACCCGGCACATCGCCATCCCTGACGCCGCTGGCGAGCACTTCGCTCGGACCAAGTGCGATACCCATGCGCGGGACGTCCCGTTCCATAGTTGAGGGCATGCTAGAACAGGCGCCCATGCCGTCCATCGTGCGCGCGTACCGCTTCTGCCCCTACTGCGCCGGCGCACTCTCGCCAGCACGCGGGACGGCCCAGCGCCAGGTGTGCGCCGCGTGCGGCGCCGAGCTGTTTCATGCTGCGCGCGCGTGCGCGTCCGTCTTCGTCGTACGCTGGCCAGGACCGAGCGTCCTGTTCGCCCGCCGGCGGATCGCACCGTACCGCGGCTGGTGGGACATTCCCGGCGGCTACGTCGAGTTCGCGGAGCTGCCCGAGGCGGCCGCGGTGCGCGAGCTGCGCGAAGAAACTGGCCTGGAAGTTCAGCTCACCGAGCTGGTCGGCATCTGGCCCGGCACGTACCGGCGGCGCCAGGGCGTGGATCGCACGCTCAACCATTACTACCTGGGCGAGGCGGTTGGTGGCGTGGCGCGTGCAGGCGACGACGTCAGTGCGGTGGACTGGTTCCCGATGGACTCGCCACCGCGGCGACTTGGTTTTTCCGACCATGCGCGGCCGGCGCTGGCCGCGGCGGTCAGTCGGGCAGCATCGGCGGCGACCAGCCTTCGTCGCGGCCCAGTTGAATCGCTCGTTTGATGGCGTCGTTGCCGAAGCGCTCGCGGACCATGTCGACGGCGGCGTCGACGGCCAGGTTGGTGCGCCGATCGAACGGCAGCGCCAGCTGGATCGCGTCGTCGTTTTCGAGGTTGGTCACGGCAATGCCGATGCACGTCAGGCCCTGGCGCTGAATCGTCGGCATCGCCAGCACGAGCAGGGCGCGCAGGGCACCGAGAATAGTCTGAGTGTGCGCGGTCGCCCACGGCAAGGTGTGTGACCGTGTTGCGCGGCTGAAGTCGTCGAAGCGCAGCCGGAGCACAACGGTGCGGCCGACCCGGCGGGCGGCACGCATGCGCCGCGCGACGCGGTCGACGATGCCGATCAGCATCGCGTCGATGACCTCGGGCGACTTTGGCCGGCGGCCGCACGCGCGCTGCGAGCCAATCGAGCGTCGTCTGCGCCCGACGTGCACGGGGCGTGGGTCACGGTTATGGGCCAGCGCGTGGAGGTGGTGGCCGGCGGCCGGACCGAGCAGCTCCACGAGACTGGGTTCGCTGCACGTGGCAACCTGGCCGACGGTCATCAGCCCCTGCGTGTGCAGCTTGCGCGCGGTGATTGGGCCGACGCCCCACAGATACTCCACCGGTAGCGGATGGAGGAACTGGAGCTCCTGGCCGAGCGGGACCACCAGCAAGCCATCTGGTTTAGCGACGTCGCTGGCGACTTTGGCGAGGAACTTGGTGGCGGCCACGCCGACGGTGATCGGCAGGCCAACCTCGCTGCGCACGCGCTCGCGCAGCCGTTGGGCGATGTCGGTAGAGGTGCCGGCAATCTGCTCCATGCCGCGTACGTCGATGAATGCCTCGTCGATCGACAGGCCTTCGACTAACGGGCTGGTGTGCTCGAAGATAGCGAAGACCTGCTTGCTGGCCTCGGCATACGCCTCGAAGCGTGCCGGCACGACGATCGCCCGCGGGCAAAGGCGCAACGCCTGGGTGAGCCCCATCGCCCCCCGCACGCCAAACTTGCGCGCCTCGTAGCTGGCTGACAGGACGACGCCCAGGCCGACAATCAGCGGCTGGCCCATGAGCGCCTGGTTATCGCGCTGCTCCACCGACGCATAGAACGCGTCCAGGTCGGCGTGCAGGATCGTCGGCTCGCCCGACGCCAGCATAGAACATATGTTCGCATCCTGGTCGGCTACATTTCAACTTGCACCTGATGCCGGCTACGCCTGTCCTCGAAGTTCACGACCTGACCAAGCTGTATGGCTCGTTTCGCGCCGTCGATAGCGTCAGCTTTGCGCTCCACAAGGGCCGGATCATCGGTCTCCTCGGGCCCAATGGCGCGGGCAAGACGACGACGATTCAGATGCTCCTGGGCATCACCCTGCCCGATGGCGGCTCGATCCGCTACTTCGGCCAGGACCTGCACCGCCACCGCGAAGCGTGCCTGCAGCGGATCAACTTTTCATCGTCGTACAACATGCTTCAAGGCCGCATTACGGTGTGGGAAAACCTGGTCGTGTACGCGCGGCTGTACCGCGTTCATGACCCGGAGCACAAGATCCGCGATCTAGGTACGTACTTCGGCATTGGCGAGCTCATGGGCCAACGCTTTCTGACCTTGTCGGCAGGTCAGAAGACGCGCGTCAACCTGGTCAAAGCGCTGCTCAACGATCCCGAGATCGTGCTGATGGACGAGCCGACCGCGTCGCTCGATCCGGACATCGCCGATCGCACCCTCTCACTCATCGAGTCGCTGCGTGCATCGCGTGACCTGTCGATCGTTTACACCAGCCATCAGATGGACGAGGTGACGCGTATCTGTGACGAGGTGGTCTTTCTGGACCATGGGCGCATCGTCGCTCAGGACACACCTGCCGTCCTCACGCGGCGCATCAGTAATGCCCAACTGCGTGTGCGATTTACCGGTCCCGAGAACCGCATTGCAGCCGCCTTGCAGCCGCGCTTTGCCGATGTATCGATACGTGAATCCAATGTGGTGGTCGTCAATACCGAGGAACACCTGGTGCCGCAGGCTATCTTCGCCATTGGCGACGCAGGCATCCAGGTCACCGACATCGATATCAGGAAGCCAACCCTCGAGGACGTTTTTCTGCAGATCGCGCGGGGCAGCGGCCTGAACGGATCGTCCGCCAACGGCGACCCGACATTGCATGCGCGGAGTGATTCGGACCCGGCCGTGCCCGGTGGCAGCCAACCTTTCGCCAGGAAACCCTCTGGGGCCGGCGGGAACGGGAGATCCGCGACGTCTTTTCGGGAAGTGCTGCCGGGCTCGTCCCGGCGCAGCCTCCTCTCGTGGAGCCGCATCTGGGCCGTGCTGCTGCAAGAGGTGTACATCACCGCCCGCTCCGTGGAGGTCATTGTCGACCTGCCGTTCTGGTCGTTGGTCACGGCCATTGTGTTTGGCTTCGTGACCATGTTTTTGTCGACCGTCATGGACGTGACCGTGGCGAAGTACCTGTATCTGGGCACGTTGATGTGGGAAGTAATTCGCATTACGCAGTATTCGATGTCGCTGGGTGCGCTGTGGAACGTCTGGTCGCACAACTTCAGCAACATGTTCATCGCGCCACTGTCGATGACCGAGTACGTCGTTGCTCAGATGCTGTCGGCCGCGATCAAAGCAGTCCTCTTATTTGGGCTGGTGTCCCTGATCGCTGTCTGGGCGTTCAATCTGAACCTGTTCAGCATCGGGCTGGCCAATCTCGCGCTGCTGGTCCTCAACCTGCTGTGGTTCGCGTATTCGATCGGTTTGTTCGTGCTGGGCATCATTTTGCGGCTGGGCACGCGCATTCAGGCATTGGCCTGGGGTTTGATCCTCATATTCCAACCGCTGACGGCGGCGTTCTATCCGCTCGAGGTCATGCCGCCCGCGTTGCAAGCCGTGGCGCGCATGTTGCCGCCAACGTTCGTTTTCGAAGCAGCCCGTGCAGGCCTGAGCGCGCCGGTCGTGCGCTGGGACGACGTGTTCGTGGCGGCAGCCGAAAACGCCGTCTATTTCGGGCTCTCGGTGTGGTTCTTCCACTATATGTATCGGCGCTCGCGCCAGACGGGGCAGTTCGCGCGCAACGAAGAGTAGGGGCGGCTCGTTTGACAAGGCCCGGGGGCCTGCCTACCCTGGGCAGGTCGTGTAACCGATTCACTCCATCAGCGAACCATGCGGGAGGCATCGGCAATGCAGAAGCGAGACCTGTCGATCGATCGCAGGGCATTCCTGCGCATCATTGCACTGGGGGGCACGGCAGCGCTGGCGGCGGCTTGTACACCCGCTCAGCCTGCTCAGCCCACTGCCGCACCCGCGGCCCCCGCGGCCGCGCCGACCACGGCTCCCGCGGCAGCCGCCAAGCCAACCACCGCGCCCGCGGCTGCGCCAACCGCGGCGGCTGTGGCCAAGCCGACGGATGCGCCCAAGCCGGCTGCCGCGCCGGCTCAGCCGGCCCAGGTACCGCGCAATCGTCAGCTCATCCTGATGTGGGCGGGCAAGGACGGCAAGTACACCGACTACGAGCTGTGGAACCCGTTCAATCCGGCCGCAAATCATCAGAACGGACCGGGTCTGTTCCACGAGCCGCTCTTCTACTACAGCGGCTTCCAGGACAAGATGATCCCGTGGCTCGCCGAGAGCTACGAATACACGCCCGACTTCAAGAGCCTGACGATCAAGACGCGTACAGGGATCACCTGGAGCGACGGCAAACCATTTAGCGCCAAGGACGTGGCCTACACGATCACCGAATCGGCGCGCCAGGGCGCCAAGGTCAAATTCGGTAACGACGTCGCGACCTTCGTTCAGGAAGCCAGCGCCAAAGACGACAACACGGTCGTCATCAACTTCAAGATTCCGGCGCCCAAGTTCCTGTATTTCATGACCTACAAGTTCGACAACGGGCTGTACATGGTGCCGCAGCACATCTACAGCCAATCGCAGGACTGGTCGACGTTCACCAACTTCGACATTGCCAACGGCCTGCCGGTGACCACTGGTCCGTGGAAACTGGTGTTCTCATCGGCCGACCAGAAGATCATCGACCGGCGCGATGACTGGTGGGCGGTCAAGGCGGGCCTGGTCAAGGCCATGCCGCAGGTCCAGCGGATCGTGTACCTGCCGTTCCCGGGCGAGACCCAGACCGCTCAGGCACTCCTGACCAACGCCGTCGACTGCTCGCTCGATCTACGCCCGAACACGATGAAGCAGATCCTGGCCCAGAACCCCAAGCTGCAGGGCTGGGACGGCAGCAATCCGCCGTACGGCTACACCGACTGGTGGCCGACCTCGCTGTACGTCGACACCACCAAGGCGCCGTGGTCCGACAAGGACCTGCGCTGGGCGCTGAGCTATCTCATCGACCGCCAGCAGTTGATCGACGTCACGTTCGGCGGTGCGAGCACGCCGACCAAGCTGCCGCTGCCCTCCGCGGACCAGTACGCGGGCCTCAAACCATTCTGGGATACGGCGAGCGAGCTGCTCACGCAGTATCCGACGAACGAGTACAACCCGAACAAGGCCACCGAACGGCTGCAGGCCAAGGGCTATACCAAGGGCGCCGACGGTTTCTTTGCCAACGCGGAGGGTCATCTCAAGCTGGAGGTGGGCGGCTGGGCCGTTTTCGACGACATGGGCCCGATCCTGGTCGAGATGCTCAAGAAGGGTGGGATCGACGCGACGTACGTCCACCCGCCGGACATGATCGAGCGTTTCCAGCAGGGCGACTACCAGGGCATGCTGTTCGGCCACGGCGGCAGCGTGAACGCCGACCCGTACGACACCGCGAAGCTCTACCAGAGCGCTTCGCTGGCCATCCCGGGCGGCCACTCGGTGAACTTCTCGAAGTGGAAGAACACCGACTATGACAAGATCGTCGACGAGATGGCCATCACCGCCACCACCGATCAGGCCAAGCTGATCGATCAGTTCAAGCGGGCCATGGCGATCTGGCTGCCCGAGCTGCCGGACATCCCGATCCAGCAGTGGTACCACCGCATTCCTTACAACACGACCAACTGGACGGGCTGGCCGAACAAGCAGAACCCGTACGTCAACGGTGCCTTCTGGCACCTCACGTTCCCGCTCATTTTGAATGAGCTGAAGCCCGCGGGCTGACCGCGCTGGGAGGGCCGCCGGACTGATGCGTGTCGAGTACCTGGTCCGGCGGCTCATTCTGTTCTTCGTCGTGGTCTGGGTCGCGGCGACGATCAACTTCGTTTTGCCGCGACTCTCGGGCGGCAATGCGATTCGCAACCAGCTCACCCAGCAGGCCGCGTCGGGCGGCTACGTGCAGGGCAACATCGACGCGATGGTGGCCGAGTTCGATAAGGAGTTCGGGCTCGATAAGCCGCTGTGGCAGCAGTACCTCTCCTATATGTGGGACATCGCGCATTTCGAGTTTGGCTTCTCGATGGCCAGCTACCCGATGCGCGTGAGCACGCTCATGGCGAACGCTTTGCCGTGGACCCTGGCTTTGCTGGGGCTGTCGACGGCGATCGCGTTCAGCCTGGGCATGTTCCTGGGCGGGTTGATGGCCTGGCCTCGAACGCCACGCTGGATTGTCAACGTGCTTTTGCCGCCGTTTCTGACGCTGTCCGCGGTGCCGTACTACATGCTCGGCCTGGTCTTGTTGTGGGTGCTGGCGTTCCAGACACACTGGTTTCCCATCTTCGGCGCCTATACGCCGGGCGTCATTCCTGACTGGTCGGACCCGGAGTTTCTCAAGGACGTAGCCAGTCATATGGTCCTGCCGGCGCTGTCCATCGTGTTGTCGGCGCTGGGCTTCTGGGCGCTGGGTATGCGGGCAATGATGGTCACCGTGCAGAACGACGACTTCGTGCAATTCGCCGAAGCCAAGGGCCTGCGCGGGCGGACCGTCTTTTTCCGCTATGCCGGACGGAATGCCCTGTTGCCGCAGGTCACCGCCCTTGGCCTCACGATTGGCCACATCCTGTCTGGGGCGCTGCTCGTCGAGATCGTCTTCAGCTATCCCGGCATTGGCAACGTGCTGTACCGCTCGATCAAGGCCTACGATTACTTCGCGATCGAAGGTATCGTGTTTGGTGTGATCGTCTCGATCACCGTGGCTACGCTGGTGTTGGATCTGGTGTATCCGAAGATCGACCCGCGGATCAGCTATGCCAAGTCGTGACACTGGCCGTCCCACGCGCTGCCGCGCCCTTCGGGCCGGTCGGGCTTGTCGGCATGCGGCGCGGGGTGCACGCTGCGCTCGGCAAAGTTGGCCCCAGGAGGGTTCCGCCTGCGGCGGGCTTCGCGGTGGGAGGACGCGACCGTGAGTCAGCCGGTGGCGGCCGACGCAGCGCACGCTTCCGCCCGTGGCAGTGGCACCGGGACGGTCAGACGGCGCGGGTGGCGTCCTGCCGGAGGCGTAGCTAGCTAATGGGTGTCGCGCTGGGCCAGGCGGCGCCGCCGATTGATGTGCCATCGGAGAACCAGTGGAGTGGCCAGGCGCGCGGCGGGCTGCGCTATCTCGCTCGCAATCGGCAGCTCATTCTGGG
>DASXRR010000293.1:0-19385 GCA_036506475.1 Chloroflexota bacterium | reverse complement strand
GTCTCGGCGACGACCGCGCCGCCGAGCAGGGTGCCCAGATTCAGGCCGATGACCGTGATCACGGGAATCAAGGCATTGCGGAGAGCATGGTCGCCAATGACAGCTGGCGGTGCGAGTCCCTTGGCCTTGGCGGTCCTGACGTAATCATTGGCCAGGACGGACAGCATGCTCGATCTGGTGATGCGCGCCACGATGCCGGCTTGGAAGAAGCCCGTTGCTACCGATGGCAGGATGAGTGCTTTCGCCGCTTCAAGCGGAGTGTTGCCCGCGCCCGCCGACGGCAGAATTGGCCATTGCAAGCTGAATGCGCGCAGCAGCAAGACGCCCCAGACGAACACTGGCACCGATATGCCGAGCAGTGCACCCGTGCTGGCCAGATAGTCCGTCCAGCGACCTCGTTTGACTGCCGCGACGATACCCAGCGGGACACCGATCAGCACACTCACCAGGGTCCCGCCGACCGTCAGCAACAACGTCGGCGCCAGCGCCTGCGCCAACAGACCGCTCACCGGCGCTCTGAGCGCCAGTGACCTGCCCAGGTCGAGTCGCGCCAGCCCCCACACGTAGTCCACGAACTGCTCAGGCAATGACTTATCGAGCCCCAACTGCGCCCGGAGGTCGGCCACCCCCTGGGCCGTAGCATTCGTCCCCAACATCGCCGCCGCCGGATCCCCCGGCAGCACACGCATTAAAAGGAAGACAAGCACCAACGCCCCAACAGTAGTCGGCACCAGCTGCACCAGCCTCTGCAGCAGTCGCCTCACCGTCTCACGTCACTCCGCCGCCCACACCGCTGAGGATGGCCCGCACGCCAAGCGCCGACGTCGCCACAGCAGCCAGCAGCAACCATCCTTCATTCCTTGCCCCTTCGGGCCGGAGGGGCAGCGCGCGCAGCGCCGCTGAGGATGGCACGCACGCCGAGCGCCGACGTCGCCAGGCAGCCTGCACCTGCCACCTGATCATTCATTTCCCCATTCGGGCCCGAGTGCAGCGCGCGCAGCGCCGCTGAGGATGGCATGCCCCACGAGCGCCGACGTCGCCAGGCAGCCTGCAGCAACCATTCATCATTCCTTGCCCCTTCGGGCCGGAGTGCAGCGCGCCCAGCGCCGCTGAGGACGGCACGTACGCGAGCGATCGGCCCCGGCTATGGCAGCCAGAACCGACCCGCATTTCATGGCCCACTTGGGCTGGAGGGCAGCGCGAACGAGCTACTGGAACGAGAAGCGGGTGAAGTCGAAGCCCCATAGCGCTTCTAGCTTGGGTAGGCCTTTCAAGGACGAGACGTGGATGGAACGATCCTGGACCATCGCCAGGGGGATTTCCAGGACGTCCTGAATGATCTTCCTTTGGAGATCAGCGTAGAGCTGCTCGCGCTTCTTGGTGTCCAGCTCGCGGCGCGCAACCGCGAGCTGCGCCTCCAGGTCAGCATGCGAAATGTAAATAGCGCCGCGCAGCTTTGGACTGAACATGTCCGAGAGGATGATGTCGGGATCAGGCTGGCGCACACAGCAGTGGACGGCGAAATTGATGCCCTGGTCTTGCACCACGCGACCGATGAAGGTGGGCTGGTCCAGCACTTCGAGCGTCACGCGAATGCCCACCTGTTTGAGTTGTTCGGCCAAAACCTCACTGGCCAGCTTCTGAACGTCGTACACGTTCATGGTGACGTCCAGGCCGTTCGGGTAGCCGGCCTCGGCCAGCAGAGATTTCGCCTTAGCAACGTCTTTGTCATACCGCGGCAAGTCAGTAGTCACGTACGTGTAGCCATCAGGCACCGGTGAAAACCAGGGCTTGGCCACACCCGGTAGAGCCAGGTCGATGTACTGCTGACGATCCACGGCATAGGCAATGGCCTGGCGCACCCGCAGATCGTCAAACGGCTTGACCGTGACGTTCATCAACAGTTGGCTGGGCAGATTGCGCGCATAGAGGCTGCGCACAAAGCCCTTGTCCTCCAGGCGTTTGACGACCACCGGATCGTCAGGCGCCAGAAACAGCATGTCGTATTGCCCGTTTTCCAGCCCGAGCACCTGGGCATTCACGTCGGGCACGGTCTGCATCACGATGCGCTTAACAGTGGGCGCGCCGCCAAAGTACTTGTCGTTGGCCACAATAGTGGCTTCTTTTTTCGGCACACCACTGTCGAACTGGTACGGACCCGTCCCGACGGGATTCCAGTCGTAGTCCTTGCCGAACTGCGCAACGGCCTTCATGTTGACAATCGGCCCCGCCCGATAGTCAGTCAGCAGATGCGGAAAAGCCGCGTAGGGCTCGTTGAGCACCATGCGTACGGTGTAGTCGTCGACGACCTGCACTTCTTTGAGCATGAAGATGCTGCCCGCGAAGGGCGATTTCGTCTCGGGATTCTTGACCCGATCGAACGACGCCTTCACGTCGGCGGCGGTGAAGTGGCCGAAGCCTTTGTGCCAATCCACGTCCTGGCGCAGCTTGAACGTATACGTCAGGCCGTCCGCCGAAACATCCCAGGACAAAGCCAGGTCACCAGTCAGCTCGGCGCTATCGGGCTTGTACTTGAGCAGCGCGTTGTAGACGTTGCGGATGACCAGCATCTCCTGGTTCGTCGCCGCGAAGTGTGGGTCGAGCGAGCCCTGGTTGGCCTGGAAAACAATATTCAGCGTGTCTTTGCCCGACTTGGCAGCCGGCTGAGCGGCGGCGGCCGGCGCCGTCGTAGCCGGCGCTTGCGTCGGTGCGGCCGGTGGCGATGGGGCCGCGCCACACCCAGCGACGAAGGTCAACGCCACGATCGCTGCCATGCAGCGCAGGGACGGCAGTGCGAGTCGGTGCATCGGGTTCTCCCCCTTCAGCGAATCTAGACTGGCGCGGCCTCTGCGGCCGGTACCCGCGTGACCTGGTGCGCCTGCAGCCTGGGCAGCACCTCGCGGGCGAATCGTTCGATCTGCTGCATGAACATCGCGTGCGGCATTGCGCCGCGATTCAGGCTCACCGTCACCTGGTTTGCCCCGGCGTGGTCGGCGGCGGAGATGATGCGTTCGGCGACCTCGTCTGGCGGGCCCCACGGCTGTTCCTGGGCGACCTGGCGGATGCCGTCCATGGTCATACTTCGGTAGCGCTCACGACTGCCGGACACGAGCGGCACGTTTTCCGGCCGCAAATAGTCGTGCGAGGCGTTCGTGACGTAGCCACTCTCAGCCTGCAGCTTGCGCTCGGTGATGTTGCCGTGGCTGAACAGCGTGCGATTGAAATAGAGCGCATACGGGCCGGCTTGTTCGATCGCCTGCTCTTTGGTGTCGGCGACGTACACGTCGGCCTGAATGACCAGGTGACCGGGCGTGATCTGATGGCCATGCTGGTTCAGCTGGCGGGTGTAGTAGCGGATCACGTCTTCGCGGACGCCGCGATGGCTGGCGATGCCAGGCGTGATTGGGATGTTGTGCTCGCCGGCCCACTCGATGGTCTCTTTGCTGGCCGTGACGGGAACCCAGACGGGTGGGTGCGGCTGCTGTACTGGCCGCGGCCAGATTGCGACGTCCTTGTACTGCCAGAAGCGCCCGTCGTAGGAGAAGACCTCCTCTGTCCACGCGCGACGAATGATCTCCCAGGCTTCCTCGAAGCGCGCCCGCGACTCGCTCAACGGAACGTTGTAGACGTTGTGCTCGCGCGGGATGCCACGCGCGAAGCCGCTGATGATGCGACCGTTGGACAAGCAGTCGAGCATGGCCAGCTCCTCGGCCAGGCGGAGCGGGTCGTGGATCGGCAGCAAGTTGCCGTAGATCAGCAGCTTCAAGTTCTTAGTCCGCTGGGCGGCCGACGCCGCGAGCAGGTTGGGCGAGTTCATCAAGCCATACGGCGAAGTGTGGTGCTCGTTGAAGCCGACGCCGTCGTAGCCGAGCTTGTCGAGGGCCTCCCAGGCTTCGAGGTGTTCCTGATAGGTGCGCACGGCCACCTCTGGTTTGAAGTGCTGCTTGGCCAGCGGCCAGGGCAGCTCGGACGCACCGTTCTTCAAGTGCTCGAGATTTTCGCCGTACGGCAACAGGTCGAAGATGAACACTCTCATAGGTATGCCTTTACCTATGGTAGGCGGACGAGTGGTTCGTGGTTAGTGGGTAGTGGTCAGTTCTGGGCATCAGCCCTTCTACACTCCGTGAGGAGAGGCAGCCGGCGCGCGCGGCGCGCGTGCAATGACGGCGGCGTACGGATGCGCATCACGAGCGACAGACCACGAACCACTGGTTACACTGGCCAACGGTGAGTCTGCGACACGCGCTGCTGGGAGTGCTCAAGGACCGGCCGCTCACCGGGTACGACCTGGTGCGCTACTTTCAGGGCACGCTGGGCTTCTTGTGGTCGGCGCCGCAGAGCCAGATTTATCCCGAGCTGCGGCGCATGGAAGCGGCCGGGCTGGTCACGGCAACCGTCGCGCCGCGCGGACAGAAAGCGCAAAAGCGCATCTACTCGGTCACCGACCAGGGCATGGCCGAGCTGCGGCGCTGGGCGACCGACTTCATGCCGCTGCCCGCGCAGCGCGATCCGGTTTTTCTGAAGGCGGCATTTTTCGATCTGGCCCCGCTCGACGCGGTCCGCGAGCAGCTCCGTGCGCACATCGCCCAGTACCAGTGGCGCCTGGAGCAGTGGCAGGCACGCGCGGACGCCATCCGCGGTCGACGCGCCGAGCTCGTCGAGGTGTGGCTCCAGCGTCAGCCGATCGAGGAGCACGAGACCGTCATCCAGCTCAAGGTGCACGCGCTCGAAGGGCTGATCAATCGGGCGCGCTCCGAGATCGCCTGGGCGCGGCGGGGCCTGGCGTTGTGCGACCAGATCGATGCGCGGCGGACGCGCGCCGCGAGCGCGGATGACGAGATCGCCAGTGGCTGACTCGGGAGTGTTGCCAACGACGCTGGTCGGCAGTTACCCACAACCTGAATGGCTGGTCGATCGCCAGAAGCTACGCACCCGCCTGCCACCACGAGTCCGCGCGCGCGAAGTATGGCGCGTTGACGAGCAGCTGTTGGAAGCGGCGCAGGATGACGCGACGATCGTCGCCATTCATGACCAGGAGCGCGCAGGCATCGACATCCTGACCGACGGCGAGATGCGTCGGGAGAGCTACAGCAATCGCTTCGCCACCGCGCTCGACGGGATCGACCTCGACAATCCTGGCCACACGCTCAGCCGCAGCGGCCGACCAGACATCGTCCCGCGCGTCGTAGGCCCGATTCGACGGTCCGCGCCCGTCGAAGTGCGCGACGTGACGTTCCTGCGCGCGCACACCGATCGGCCAATCAAGATCACCGTGCCTGGGCCGTTCACGATGACCCAGCAGGCCGTCGACGATTACTACGGTGACGAAGCCGCGCTGGCCATGGCCTTTGCCGCGGCCCTCAACGCCGAAATCCACGATCTGGTCCGTGCTGGCGCAGATGTCATCCAGATTGACGAGCCCTACCTGCAGGCACGCGTGGATAAAGCCCGGGCGTACGCTGTGCCGGCCATAAACTGCGCGCTGCACGGAGTCGAGGTGCCGACGGTGCTGCACACGTGCTTTGGCTACGGCGCCATTGTGCCGGGTAAGCAGGTCGGAGCCAGCTACCCCTTTCTGGAGGAGCTGCGCGATGCCGATGTTGATCAGATCTCCATCGAGGCCGCCCAGCCAAGGCTCGACCTCGCGGTGCTCGAGCACATGGGGTCGAAGACCATGATGGTCGGCGTCCTGGACCTTGGGACAGAGGACGTGGAGGCGGCCGACCTCGTAGCGGAACGGATTCGTGAGGCGCTGCGCCACATTGACGTGCAGCGGCTCGTACTGGCGCCCGACTGCGGCATGAAATACCTCAGCCGCCAATCAGCGTTCGGCAAACTGAAGTCACTGGTGCACGCGGCGCGGACGGTGCGATCCGAGCTGACTTAGCCAACCTGGGAGGAGTTGACCGAGAATGACCACAGTTACCGGCACGAAGTACCGCGCCGACCACGTCGGCAGTCTGCTGCGGCCACCCGAAGTCCTCGAGGCGCACGCCGCCTTCGGCCAGAAGCGCATCTCACATGAGCAGCTCACCGAGGTCGAAGACCGCGCCATCCTGGCCGCGCTCGACCTGCAGAAACAAGTTGGCCTGGATATTTACTCCGATGGTGAATACCGTCGCGGCAACTGGGCCGGTGACTTCATCAGCTCGGTCGACGGCTATGTATCGGCCGAAGTGCCCATCCGCTTCGAGTGGCGCTTGCCCGAGGAGCTCAGCCAGCGGGGCGAAGGCCCAGTCCGTGAAGCGCTGGCGGCGATGCCGCAGCAGGCCGGCATGGTTGTGGGCAACAAGCTGCGCCAGAAACAGCGGCTGACCGGGCACGAAGTTCCCTTCCTTAAAGAGCACGCACCCGGCGCGTTCAAGGTGACGTTGCCGGCGGCCTCGTACATCGTCGGGCGTGGCTGGAAGCCGGGCATCACCGAGCAGGCCTACCCGACGCGCTGGGATCTGATGCAGGAAGTCGTGCGCATCCTCAAAGCGGAGGTCGAAGCGCTGCAGGCCGAAGGCGTGCCGTATATCCAGATCGACAATCCGCACTGGCCGGACTACATCCCGGAGGATCGCCGCGCCGCCTGGAAGTCGATTGGCGTTGACCCGGAGCAGGCGATGGACGAGGACGTGCGCGGCGACAACATGGTCGTCGCTGGGCTTGACCGATCGCGGGTGACGCTGGCGACCCACATCTGTCGCGGCAATGGCCGCTCGGCCTGGCATACCGTGGGCGGCTACGAGCCCATCGCTTCGAAAGTGTTTGGACAGTTGGAAGCGGATCGCTTCTTACTGGAGTACGACTCCGATCGTTCGGGTGGCTTCGAGCCGCTGCGCCACATGCCGCGCGGGCGCCACGTGGTGCTGGGGCTGGTGACGACGAAGGTCGGCGAGCTCGAGTCTTCCGATGACTTGCGGCGGCGCATCGACGAGGCGGCGAAGTACGTGCCGCTCGAGAACCTGTCGCTCAGTCCACAGTGCGGCTTCGCCTCGATTGAGCAGGGCAACCTGCTGAGCTGGGACGAGCAGAAGCGCAAACTCGAGCTCGTTGTCGAGACCGCGCGCAAGGTGTGGGGCTAAGGGCCCTTGTCATCCTGAGGCCGCAGCCGAAGAGCCTGTCCTCGAGCGAAGCGAAGGAATCCGCTTGCTGGTACGTCCGTGCTCGCGGATCTCCCTTCCACGGTTTGGCACGAAACTCCCCGGGCACGGGATGGCACTTCGCAGGCTCAGGATGACAAAGCATTCTGATGGACCTTCTGCTACGCGACAAAGTGGTCCTGGTGACGGGTGGGGCAGGCCGCATTGGACCCGTCATCTGCGCCACATTTGCACGTGAAGGCGCCGCCCTCGGCGTGCTCGACATCGACGGTCCGCGCGCTGAAGCCACCGCGGCTGCGCTGTGCAAGGACGGTGCGCGTGCCGTGGCCGTGGCGGCGGACGTCTCTAGCGCCACAGACGTTGAGCGTGCGCTGAACGAAGTGACGGCCGCGCTTGGGCCAGTAGATGTGCTGGTGAACGCCCACGGCATCGCGCCCAACCGCCCCCTGCTCGATGCCAACCCAGACGAATGGGACAGAACGTTTGCCGTCAATACGCGCGGCACGATGCTGACCTGTCGCGCCGTCGGCAACCAGATGCGCGCCCGCGGGCACCGAGGCGCGATCGTGAATGTCTCGTCAGGCGCGGCGACCTCGGCGCGGCTCGGCGCCGCTGGCTACAGCGGCTCCAAAGCCGCCATCAACATGCTCACCCAGGCTCTGGCCATCGAGCTTGGTCCGTTCGGAATCCGCGTCAACGCCGTCGCGCCGGGCCTGGTCACCGATACCGCCCTGCATTCCGACGACCCGAGCCTGACTCCTTACATGCGCATGATGCTGGACATGACCCCGCTCGGTCGCACCGGCGCACCATCTGACATCGCCGAAGTCGTCGTCTTCGTGGCCAGCGAGCGCAACGCCTGGATGAGCGGCAGCATCGTCGACGTCAGCGGCGGCTCGCACACCGGCCGCCCGCATGTGCCACTCCCGCGCCCGCCCGCGTAGGTTGGGGCTCTGCCCCCTCGCCCCCCAGAGGAGCCGAGTCATCTGCTGCCGTTGTGACCTGCCCGGACCGCCCTTCCCCGAAGGGTTCTCCTGGACGTCGGGTGTGACGGCCGACACGTGCCCGTCCCGCCCGCGTAGTTTGGGGGCTCCGCCCCCTCGCCCCCAGAGGAGCCGGGTCATCGGCTGGCGACGCGAGCTGCGCCGACCGCCCCTTACGAAGGGGTTCTCCTGGACGTCGGGTGTGACGGCCGACACGTGCCCGTCCCGCCCGCGTAGGTTGGGGGCTCTGCCCCCTCGCCCCCCAGACGCGGCGTCGCGGCCTCCGGCAGGCCCGCCATCAACTTGACGTAGCAACCGTCACGGGAAGGCCCGAAAGCGTCACGCGAACCGTCACGGGATGGTTCGAAAGCGTCACGCGAACCGTCACTGGAGTGCGACTGGCAGACTGTTGCGTTTAGTAGCCGCGTACCTTGTCCACGAGATTGCGCAGGGGCTCGCCAGCCAGGTAGCGGCGCAGGTTGTCGCAGAACAGGTCGACCAGCAGGGCGTTCTCGCCTACGGCGGTTGACATGCTGTGTGGTGTGATGAGCACGTGTGGCTCAGTCCAGAACGGGCTATCGGGCGGCAGTGGCTCGTGGCGAAAGACGTCCAGCGCGGCGCCGGCCAGGTGGCCTGAGCGCAGCGCCACGAGCAGTGCGGATTCGTCCACGAGGTTGCCGCGGGCGATGTTGATCAGCACCGCGCCCTGTTTCATATTTTGTAGCGCCGTTTCGTTCACCAGGGTGTCTGTCTCAGCGGTGTAGGGCGCGCACAGGACCACGAAGTCGCTTTCAGCCAGCAGCGTCTTTCGTTCGTCAGGCGTCGAGCTGCGCCGGACACCGCGCACATGCAGTCCCATGGCGCTCGCCGCCCGGCTAACTTCAGTGCCAACCGCGCCCAGGCCGATGATGCCGACTGTCTGCCCACGCAGCAGCCCGCCCGCGAAGCGCTGCCAGCGCCGCTGCGCACGGTCGGCCGAGACGCGCGGCATGCACTTGGTGAAGTACAGCATGGCGAACAACGCAAACTCAGCCAGCGGCACGGCGTGGATGCCCGCGGCATTGGTGACCTGGACTGGTGTTTCCACCAACCCAAGTCGACGAATCCATTCGCCAACACCGGAGCTGGACGCCTGGACCCAGCGCAGCCGCGGCGCCCGCTCCACCAGACCAGCCCGCACGTTGGGTCGGTCCACGTCGAACAGCACCTCGGCCGACGCCAGCAACGCCGCCCACTCGTTGTCCTGCTCCGGGCTGCGCTCGACCGGCGGCGTGTGGTCGCCGACATAGCGCGGTGTACCAAGCAGATCGTCGCGGTAGACAACGTCCAGGCGCGAGTCGAGCGCGCCGATGTGCGCCACCAGCTCGGCTTCGAGCGGCGACGCGATCAGGACCCTGACGCTCACAAGCGCAAGCGCGGGTCCAGCGCGTCGCGCAACCCATCCCCGAGCAAGTTGATCGACAGGACCGTGAGCATGATCGCCGCGCCAGGGAAGAAGGCGACCCAGGGTGCGCGCTGCAGGAACTCGCGGCCCTCGGCGAGCATATTGCCCCACTCCGGCGTGGGCGGCTTGATGCCTAGACCCAGGAAGCTGAGCGCCGAACCGGTGATGATCGCCGCCGCCATGCCCAGCGTCGCCAGCACAATCAGCGGCGCCACTACGTTGGGCAGGATATGGCGGAGCATGATCGCCGGCCCGCGGCAGCCAATCACGCGCGCCGCGACCACGAATTCGCGTTCCTTCAGGCTGAGCACCGTCCCGCGCGTGATGCGCACGTAGTCGGGAATCGCCGCGATGCCCACGGCGATCATCAAGTTCACCAGGCTGCCGCCGAGGATGGCGATGATCGCCAGCGCCAGCAAAATGCCCGGGAAGGCCAGCAGCAGGTCGACCACGCGCATGCTGATGGCGTCGAACCAGCCGCCGTAATAGCCGGCCAGCAGGCCGACGCTGACGCCAAACAGCACCCCGATCGCTACCGACACCAGGCCGATCGGCAGCGAGGTCTGGCCCGCCCAGACCACGCGCGAGAAGATGTCCCGGCCGAAGCGGTCGGTGCCCATAACGTGCTCGAGCGACGGCTGCTCCAGCGACAGCCGCTGATTCGTCTTGATTGGATCGAATGGACTGATGAGCGGTGCCGACAGCGAAGCCAGCACGATCAGGACCAGTAGCGCGCCGCCGGCGACTGCGCTGCGGCTGTTCAGCAACCGACGCAGGGCGCGGCCGCGGGTCGCGGGTTTCGGGTCACGCGTGTCGGCAGCACTCGCAGGCCTTCCGACACCTGACACCTGGTAGCCGACACCCACGCTGCTCATCGGTAGCGAATCCGTGGATCAAGTACGGCGTACGACACGTCGACCGCCAGGTTGACCAGCACGTACGTTGCGGCGGCAAAGAGCACCGTGCCCTGCACCAATGGGAAGTCGCGCCCGAGTATGCCTTCTACGGCAAGTCGCCCCAGGCCTGGTCTCGAGAAGATGGTTTCGGTGACGACGGCGCCGCCGAGCAGGGCGCCTAACTGGAGTCCGAGCATGGTCACCGCTGGGATCAACGCGTTTTTCAGTGCATGGCGCAGGACGACGAATGGCGGCGCGAGCCCCTTGGCCCGCGCGGTCACCACGTATTCCTGGCCCAGGACTTCGAGCATGCTCGAGCGGACCAGTCTGGCCAGGACCGCCGACGAGCTCAATCCGAGCGCCGTGGCCGGCATGACCAGGCGCTCCAGGCCGCCCTGGCCCGTCGCTGGAAACCAGGCCAGCGTGAACGAGAAGAACAGAATCAAGAGCAGACTCGAGTAGAAGATGGGCGTGGAGATGCCGAGCATGGCCACGGCCATGATGGCCGTATCGAGCCAGGTGCCGTGGGCGACCGCGGCAATGACGCCCATGGTGATGCCGAACAATGCTGCCAGGGTCAGCGCGGTCAGCGTAAGTTGGATGGTGCCCGGCAGCACCTGGAGGATGCTGTCCAGCACCGGTCGTTGACTCCGGAGTCCAACGCCCAGGTCACCCGTGATGGCATGGCTAGCGTAGTCCAGGTATTGCACGACCAGCGGCCTATCGAGTCCATACTGGTGCCGCAACTCCGCCGCGCGCTCCGGAGTAAGCGGCTTATCGCCGGCGAAGATCTGCACTGGATCACCAGGTACCAGATGGAGCATCAAGAAGCTCAGCACTGAGATGCCCACCAGCACGGGCACGGCGTGCAGCAGTCGCTGGGAGATGTAGGCGAGCATTCAGCTTTCAGCCTTCAGCTTTCAGCCCATCAGCACCGCGGGCCGAGTGGCCAGCGTATTGCTTCCAAGGATAGCTTCCAACTCCCCGAAGGGGTTCCCTGTGGGACTCCGCGCAGCGCGTGGCTTGACGGCGGCGTTCGCACGGACCGCTGAAAGCCAACTGCCTGCTGACCGCTGACTGCTGACCGCTGATGGCTCGTCACTTCTTGATCTGCACGTCGTAAATCCACACATACGACGCCAGGGCGTCCAGGTACTCGCCCGTTACCTCGGCCCGTTTGGCGTTGTAGACCAGTGAATCCACCAGCGGCACCACCGCGGTGTCTTTCAACACACGTTGTTGGATGGCTTTGTACAGGTCAGCGCGTTTGGTCAAGTCAGTCAGGCCAGCGGCCTCTTCGAGCATCTTGTCGACCTCCGGGACCTGGTACCTGGCGCGGTTGAACGCCTTGACATTGGCCGAGTGGAAGATCGTGCGCAAAACGTCCGGATCACCATAGGAGAACCACATGAAGCTCACGTCATAGCGGTTCTGGTCGTACGCCTCACGTGCCGCCGCCCGCTCCAGAGGATCCACCTTCAAATCGATGCCGACGTCGCGCAGACTGGCCTGGATGGACTCGGCCATGGCGCGGTCACGTGGCCGCGAGATGATCGGAAAGACGATCTCCAGTCGCTGGCCGCCTTTGGCCCGCACGCCATCGGATCCAAGAGCCCAGCCCGCTGCGCCAAGCAATTCCTTGGCCTTGTCCGGATCGAACTTGTAAATCTGCTCCGTCGACGCGTCATAGGCAAACGTCGGTCGCATCAACGGACTCCAGGCCACCTTGTTCAAGCCCTGGAATACGGACTTGTTGAGCCCCTCGCGATCGACCGCGTACTCCATCGCCTGGCGCACCGCCGCATCGCTGATCGGGCCGGTGCTGGTGGTATTGAGCAACAACACCCAGCCCGAGCCGGGCTGGCCCTTGCTGATCATGCCGAACTTGGCGTCCTTGCTGAGCGTCGCGTACTCCAGCGGATCGACTTCGTCGATGATGTGCGTCTCGCCAGTCTTGAGCGTGCCAGTGCGCACCGACGGCTCCGGGATCACCTTGTAGGTGACCTGGTCCAGATATGCGGCGCCAGCGTGCTTGAAGAACGACGAGCCCCAGTTGTAGTCGGGGTTCTTGACCAGCGTGACGTGGTCCTTGGGCACCCACTCTTTGAACATGAACGGGCCCGTCCCAACGGGATGGCGGGCAAACTCGGCCATGCCCATCTTCTGCACTGCGGTGGGCGAGACGATCCCGAGGTAGCCATTGAGGTTGGTCAGCAGCGGCGCATAGGACTGCTTCATGATCACTTTGATCGTGTAGTCGTCGACAACTTCGGTGTGGTCATACGGTCCGAGCTGATCGTGCGATTGCCCGGCTTTGGTCGCCGGATCGACGACGCGATCGAAGGTGAACTTGACCGCGGCACCGTTGAACGGCGTGCCGTCGTGGAACTTGACGCCCTTCTTGAGATTGAACGTGTAGGTCTTGGCGTCAGGCGAGATGTCCCACTTCTCGGCCAGACCAGGGACGAACTTGCCCGGCTCCGGCTCCCAGACCAGTGGCTCGCACACGTTCAAGGTGATGCGAATGGTCGTGTCGAAGTTGGTGACCTGCGGATCGAGCGTGTCGTCGACGTCGCCGCTCAGACCGTAGACCAGGGAGCCGCCCGACGCGGCGGCCGCGGCTGGCGCAGCTGTAGGCTTGGCCGCGGCAGCAGGTGCCGTGGTGGCCGCTGCCGCGGGCGCGGACGTCGGGGCGGCGGGTGCCGCGGTCGGCTTCGCGGCGGCTGGTGCTGCTGTAGGCGCGGCTGCAGGCGCAGCCGGGGCCGCTTGTTGGCAGGCCGCCAGGCCGATCGCGCTAGCGGCCGTTGCTGCCCAAAGCAGGAACTCGCGACGACGCATCGAAGACATCTGCAGAGTCCTCCTCGCTGAGTAGTGCTCGCTCGACAAGCGAGACAGGAATCGAACCGAACGCCAGCAATCGATCGTGAAATTCGCGCAGCGAGCCAGCGCCGAGCTGTCGGCGCAGGCGCCAGAGGCCATTCCAGCCAGCCAGATACATGCACGCCGCGCCCGGGAACAAACTGTTCTTGACCGCTTCCGCTTCGGCCGCCGACGGTGCCATGCCAACCGTCTCGACGTAGTACCGAACAGCATCAGACAACGAGCAGCGGCCCTGGTGCAGGCGGACGTCGACGACCGCGCGTGCCGCCATCCGTATGCGCGCGCCACGCTGCCCGTAAGACTCGGCCGGCGTCAGGAAGCCGGCCTCCTCAGCCAGGTCTGTGGCGTAGAGCGCCCAGCCTTCGGCCATGGTGCCGCCACACAACATGGCAATGCGTGACGCACAGTCGACCGCCGCGATGCGGCCGATGCGCGATTTCGACCGCGCGGCAAACCAGTTCTGCACGTGGTGGCCGAGACTGCCGTGATGGACGACGTGGTTGAGCTTGATCGTCGCGTCGTCCGCGCCTGGCGGCACTAGATACTCAACCACAGGTACCTCGTCGAGTGGGGCAGGCGATCGGTAGGGCAGAAAATACAGATACGGGGCAGCCGCGCGCGCCCACATCGGCCGCTCGACATAACGTACCGGCCAGTCCGGGAACGTCAGCAGGTCATGCTGCGCCGCCAGGTCGCGCGCGGCGTCCCACAGCGTTTCGAATCGCACCAGGTAATCGCCCCTCGCCCCCTGTGAGAGGGGCTCGGGGTGAGGGCTGCTCTGCGCTAGCGCCGACTGCTCTTCGTCGATGCGCGCGAGCGCCAGCCGCTCCAGCCCATCCGCATCGGTTTCCAACATGTGCCCGGACCGCAGCAGCAGGTCGAACGCCTCGGCGCCGCACGCGTAGTCCTCCGTCGCGCGCAGCTCGGCCAGCGACGCATCGAAGCGGGCGAACGCCTCGGCTGCCACCTTGGTTGGCTCGCGTAAGGCAGGGAACGCCTCAGCAACATCGCGCAGCAGTAGCTCCGCACCTGTGCATTCACGCCGCGCGCGAGCAATCCACGCCGCGGGCGCCGGGGCGAGCGCCACGTCCAGGAACGGCGGCACCCGTCGCAGTCGCGCGGCAGCATGCGTCAAGCGCTCCTCGAGCGGTGCGAAAGGTCGCAGCAGCAGGCTGATCAGGCCGAAGATCGCCTCGCCCGTCCATAGGCTGGGATTGCTCGGCCCGAAGTGCGCCGAGCCAGACTCCCAGCGCTGAATCAGCAAGAAGCCTTCGGCAAGCTGACGATCGATCGTCTGCCACGCGTCCAGCGGCTCAACAGGCAGGGCGCGCAGCCGCCGCAACAGATCGTCGGCATCCGCCAGCGTGTCCGCACGCCCCTGCTCAGACAGGTCGGGCAACACGTCGTCATAGGCGTGCATGCCGATGAATGTGGCGTTGACCGGCCGACGCCTGAAGTACGAGGCGAAAAACGCGTCGAGCCAGGCATCGAACGCCGGCGTCATTCGGCGTCCGTCAGCGGCAGGTCGACCCAGCGGCGCTGGTGAAAGGACAGCTCGACGGCGTTGATAACTTCCTGCACCCACGCGCCGTCGTCGAAGTTGCCCTGGTTGCGCTCGCCGCCTGCCTGGATCTCGTCGAGGAAGTCCTTGATCAGGTTGGCGTAGAACAGCGAGCGCCACGACTCGCGCGGGTGGCCGCCGGTCGGATAGAAGCGCGCCGGGATCTCGACCTGGTCGAATTCGACTGCGTCCGGCCGGGCCAAGCGGATCGTTTCAGCCACGCCGTGTTCTTCGACCAGGCGGCAGATGATGGCGCCGCGCTCGCCGTAGATGCGCGCCTCGATGCCCGGGTAATTGCCAATGGTCACGAAGCTCGACTGGATCGAGCCGATCGCCCCGTTGGTGTACTCGCCGATGAAGATGTCGCCATCGTCGATGTTCATGCGCATGAATGTGCCGGTCTGGCGCACCATGCGCTCGGGGATGAAGTTGCGCAGCGTGCCCACGACGCGCGCATAGTCGGCACCCACCCACCAGTGGCCGATGTCGATGATCGGCGCACCGTAGCCCTCGAGCGAGGAGGTATGCAGTACCGACTGGTCAATGCCCGGGTCGACCTGCCGCAGCGGCGTCTGTGGATCGAGCCACTGCGAATTCTGCTCGTACCCATTAAAGATGAAGGGTGTGCCGACGAAGCCTTCGTCGAGCAACGAGCGTGCGTACTGCACGCCCGGGCTGTAGCGGAAGGTGAACCCGAGCTTCGTCTTCAACCCTCTCTGGCGGGCCATGTCGGCAGCGCGGCGAGTCTGGCGGAAGTCGTACGCGACCGGCTTTTCGCACAGCACGTGCTTGCCAGCCTCGAGCGCGGCACACGCGAGCTCATAGTGCGTATCTGACGGCGTGACCACGTCGACGACGTCGATGTCGGCGCGCCCGATCAGCGCCTGCCAGTCATCGGTAGCGCTGGGAATACCGAATTCTTCGGCGTACGCGTCGGCGCGCTCGCGATCGACGTCGCAGATGGCGGCCACTTCGCAGCGCGGGTCGCGCTGCCAACCGGGAATATGGGCGTTTCTCGCCCAGGTACCCGCTCCGAGGACTCCAACGCGCAACGTGCTCGCCATGCGCTCCCTCTTTTCGAGAGTCCTCCGCTCCTCTCGTGCGCCCGGACGTTAGTCACCCACGCTGCGCACGGTCAAGTGCAGCCTGGCCATATGGCCAGTTGTGACCCGTTCATAAGGGACGGACCACAACCGGCCGATTTATCGAGCACACATTTAGTGCGTTTCGGCCACACTTACCGCGGATGACAAGCACGCGCGCTCTCTTTGTGCCTTTGGTGGCCATCATCATCGGCACGTTCATGGTCATTCTCGACAACACCGTGGTCAACGTCGCTTTGCCGACGCTCGGCCGCGTCTTCGGGACCGATCTGAACGTGCTGCAGTGGGTCGTCACGGCCTACCTGCTCGCCCAGGCGGCGGTCATCCCACTTTCGGGCTGGCTGAGCGACCGCTTTGGCGTGAAGCGCGTGTATCTCGTCTCGCTCGTCTTGTTCACGGCCGGTTCGGCGTTGTGCGGACTGGCACCCAACGCCGAGGTGCTGATCGTGACGCGCACCATGCAAGGCCTGGGTGGCGGCATGCTCATGCCGATTGGCATGGCCGTGCTGTACCGCCTCACGCCGCCCGAGCGATTGGGCACCATCTTTGGCCTGTTCGGTTTGCCTTTGATGGTCGCGCCCGCGCTCGGGCCAGTGCTGTCGGGTTATCTGCTCGAGCATGCCGATTGGCGGCTGATCTTCCTGGTCAACGTGCCCATTGGTGCCATGGCGCTCTTGATTGGCCAGCGGGCATTGCCGGCGATACCGCCAGGCCGCGCCGTTGGCCGACTGGACTTGCCGGGCATCGTGCTCGGCCCGCTGGCGTTCGCTGCCCTGTCGTTCGGCATCAGCGAATCCACGACCGCTGGCTGGACCGCGGCGCCGACGCTGGGCGGCATCGCCGTCGGTGTGGTCGCGCTGCTGCTATTCATCTGGCGCGAGCTGGCTACTTTTGACCCGGTGCTCGAGCTGCGCGTGTTCGCGCGGCGCGAATTCACCATGGCCATCGCCACGCAGTGGGCGGGCATCGGCATGCTCTTCGGCGTGTTCTTCATGGTCCCGCTGTTCCTGCAACAGGTGCGCGGCTATGGTCCGCTCGAGACCGGACTGATCATGCTGCCGCACGCGATCGCGTCGGCGATCTTCATGCAAATCGGCGGACGCGTCTTCGACCGCGTTGGTCCGCGTGTGCCCGTGCTGTTCGGCGTCAGCTCGATCGGTCTCGCGGTGTGGCTGCTGACGCGGCTCAACGGCGCGACCCTCGGGCCCGAGCTGTGGCTGCCCTTGGCGCTCTCAGGTGCCGGCGTTGGCTCGATGATGATGCCGCTCAGCTCGCATCTGCTGAATAGCGCACCGCGCGAGCTCGTCGGTCGGGTGACGTCGTTGCAAGGCGCGCTGCAAAACCTGGTCGGAACACTGACCATCGCCACGTTCGCCACCCTGCTCCAGCTGCGCACGCCGGTCCACATTGCCGAGGTCGCCGCGGCCGCGGCCGGCCAGCCCAGCGCGGCGGCCCTGGCTGACGCGGCGGCGTGGGCCTTCGGCGATGTCTTTCGCGCCGCCCTGGTGCTGGCCGTGATTGGCTGGGCGCTGGCGTGGACCCTGCGCCGCCCGGCCCGGCCGGCCTCGGCACCGTCAGCCGAGCACGAGCCCGAACCGCTGCCGGAGCCTGTGCTGGCTTGACAGCACGTCGCTCGACGGCTGACACTCCCTGACTGAAAACGTTTTCGGAGGAGTGCCTTGGCCGTTCCGCGGGATCGCATCCGCACCGCCATCATCGGCACCGGCGGCATCGCGCGCGCCCATGCCGAGGCGACCCAGCAGCTCGCTGACGACGTAGAGCTGGTCGCCGCGGTCGACGTCGACCCTGAGCGGTTGTCGGCCTTTCGCGAGACGTACGGCATCATCGCTGGCTACACCGACTCGGCCGAAATGCTGGCGCGCGAAAAACCTGACGTGGTGCAGATCGCAACGCCGCCGGCGCTGCACATCGATCTCAGCATCGCGGCCTTGGAGGCAGGTGCCTGGGTTCTCTCCGAGAAGCCGCTGACCGGCTCGTTGGCCGAGATGGATCGGTTGGCGGAGGCCGAGGCGCGCACGGGTCGGTACTGCGCGGTGCTGGTGCAGTGGCGCCACGGCGCGGGCGGTCAGCACGTGCGGCGGCTGATCGACTCGGGCGAGCTGGGCCGGCCGCTGGTCGCGGTGTGCAACACGCTGTGGTATCGCGACGACGCGTACTACGCCGTGCCGTGGCGCGGCACGTGGCAGAGCGAGCTCGGTGGCGTGAGCATGGGCCATGGCATCCACATCATGGACCTGCTGCTGTACCTGCTTGGTGAGTGGTCCGAGATCCGCGCCGTGACGGCCACGCTGGAGCGCAAAATCGAGGTCGAAGACGTGTCGATGGCCATGCTGCGTTTCGACAACGGCGCCCTGGCCTCGCTGACCAATAGCGTCTTGTCGCCGCGTCAGGAGAGCTACCTCCGCCTCGATTTCTCGCGCCTGACCGTGGAGCTCACCACCCTCTACGGCTACACCAACGACAATTGGCGCTTCAGTCTGCGCCCCTCTCCTCCGCCTCAGGATGTCGATGCCTTTGACCGCTGGCGCACCATTCCCGAACCGCACCCCACCTCCCACGCCGCAGCGCTACGTGAGGTGCTTACTTGCTTCCGCGCTGGCCGTCGCCCCCTGGCCAGCGGCCTGGAAGCGCGCCGCACCGTCGAATTTCTAGCCAGCCTGTACAAATCGGCCCACACCGGCCAACCCGTCCATCGCGGCTCGATCCACCAAGGCGACCCCTACTACCACGGCATGACCGCCGTCCCCGCCTGATGCGCCGTACGGCACCTGCACGACAATCGCCTCGCCCCCCTCCGCCCTCCGGGGAGTGGAAATAGCGCGCATGGCGCCAAGCCCAGCGCTGGCGAGGACGGCATCAACGAACGGCGCGCGGCTTGCCGCTCGCCCTGCTCCTACCGCGGCAGGCGGAACCCCTTCGGGGTCGGATGGCGCCAAGCGCAGCGCTGGCGAGGACGGCGGCAGCGCCCCGCACCGAACCGGCGAGAGGACGGCCGTCATCCATGCTCCTCCCGCCGCAGGCGGAACCCTCGGGGTCGGATGGCGCCAAGCGCAGCCTTGGCGAGGATGGCTCCAGCGCACCGAGCTATGGACGAGCGGCGTTATCCCGGCTTCTACCGCCGCAGGCCGAACCCCTCGGGGCCGGATGGCGCCAAGCGCAGCGCTGGCGAGGACGGCGGCAGCGCACCGCACCGAACCCGCGAGAGGACGGCCGTCATCCATGCTCCTTCCCGCCGCAGAGCGGAACCCTCGGGGTCGGATGGCGCCAAGCGCAGCGCTGGCGAGGATGACTCCAGCGCACCGAGCTATGGACGAGCGGCGTTATCGCGGCTTCTACCGCCGCAGAGCGGAACCCTTGGGGGTCGGATGGCGCCAAGCAGGGCGCTGGCGAGGACGGCACCAACGAACGG
>DASXRR010000292.1:0-14949 GCA_036506475.1 Chloroflexota bacterium | reverse complement strand
GGGCTTCTTGGACCTGATGACTGGCCGCCCAGGACAGCTCCCGGTCAGGCAGGTTCTGCCATGGCGTTGGACTGCCGCCGTTGACCCGAACGCGGAACGAGGCTGAGAAGGTAATCCCGAGCGAGATGCGGTAGGCGTCTGGATCGCCATTCACGCCTGTCCGGCCAAGCGAGGTCCAGACGTAAGGGTGGCGAATGGTTGACGGGTGGCGCGAGTCGACGAAAGCCTGCCCGAGTCCGTCCTGGCAGGTGCTCGCGACAATGCAGCTCACCTCTTGGCCATGCTGATCGCCGAAGTCCCACGCATAGCGGCTTGGCCAGAGCTGCACGTCGATGGTGAACGTGGTCGTGCGTGGCTCGCACTGTCGACGCAGCTGAGGGCGACCATCCGCGGCGAGCACCGGCCGGCCGCGATCGTCGGGCACCACCACGAAACGGCACTCCTCGTGAGCTTCGATCAGCGTTCGCGTCTTCGCTATGTTCTGGCCTTCATAGCCTTCGACCCAGAACCAGGTCGGCACTGCAACCATGCCCAGTTGCGGGTTCATGCCAATGTGGAGCCCTGGCGGCGACAACTCCGCCTCCATGCGCATCGCCTCGGCGCGTGGATCGATGCGGTCCCCTGGCGTAGCCACAATGCACGGCAGTCCACCTACGGCGTTCTGTGGCAAGAATGGGTAATCGTCGCGGCGACAGTACATCGGCGCCTCGACGGCTGAAACAGGACCGAGTGGACGGTCTATGCGACCGCTAGGCACAAGGTCACCTGGCCTCATCAGCGTCGGCTCGAGGACAACGTGGACGCCGCTGCACAGATGACTGCCAGACGCCCTCATATCCCAACTGCCCACCTTCCAATCAAGTACCCGATTGGGGCCCTGACCATCGCCGTCCATTGAGCATGCGGGCTGTGCCGCTACGGTTGGTCCACCGATCAACGCGACGAGCAAAAGCGCAAGGGTGAGCACGCATCTGAAAAGGTGACGTCTAAGGAGCCCTGACACTGTCGACCACCTTCCACAATCCCGAAATCTTCTGCAGTCGGTACATCACGAGCAGGATGTCAGCGGACGGTTGCGTAAGTGGCTGTTCTGTTCCTGCTTTGACAAAGAAACTGGTGTCCTCGATGCGATCCACTATCGTCGCTGTGGTCTCACTCGCGTCGATGACGTTGTAGTTGAGGGACACCTTCGTCCTGATGGCTCTACCTTCGCTCCGCAGGACGCTGATTCGTTGTTCGATGTTGGCGAGATGCTCGCCGTCCATGACTTCAGATAGATGCGTCGAGTCGAGCTGAAGTACAGCTTGGGCTCGCACACGCCAATAGGCTTCGTAGGCTCGACCGACCTCGGCGGCGAGTGCTGGGTCTACTGTCGGCACGGCCGATAGGCTCGGCGAGACCGCGGCGACGGGCGCGACCGTTGGCGACGCAGCCGGGCTCGTCGACGTGGCCAACGGCAAGATCAGTGGCGCTGGAGTCAACTCGGTCGTTGGAGTTGCAACCGGGCGCGGCGTTAGCGTGCCAGCAGCAGCAGCGGCGGCGATGGTGGAGGTTGGCGGGACGAAGGGTGTCGTCGATGGCCGGAGGTAGCGATTGGCCAGCAGGCCGGCGGTTAGGGCGATGAGCAGCACGGCGGCCAGGCCGCCGGCGACCAGGGGCCAGGGCAGCTTGAGGTACGGCGAGTCGCCGCTGGCGCTGGCGTCAGCCGCAGCTACACCCCGTCCACTAGCGTCAGCCGCAGCTGCACCACGTCCACTGGCGTTAGCCGCGGCTGCACCCCGTTCGCTGGCGTCAGCCGCAGCTGCACGGCCTGCGCTGGCGTCGGCGGCGTCGCCGGGCGGGCCGGGCACGGCCGGCCTGTCCGAGCTGCCGCGAGCGCTGCGCTTGCTGCCGGGTGCCTCGTCCATGCCACCCCAGTATCCACACCAACCGTCACGCGAACCGTCACGGGAAACGATTTAACCGTCACGTGAACCGTCACGCGGCGGACCAAGTTGCCCGAATTCTTCAAAGTGACGGTTATTCTGTCAACGGCGATGTCAAGAGTCGCTCGGCGTTGCGCCAGGCGATCGCTTCGGCCATCTCCGGGGGCAGTTGGCCCAGCCACATGCGCACGCCCGCCATGAGCTCCGGCAAACGTGTCCACTGCGACGGAATCCACGTATCGGTGCCGATCATGAATCGCTCCGGATACTGCGCGAACAGCGCGCCCCAGTCCGCGTCGAGCCGCCCGTTGGGCGCAACATCTGAGCGCAGTGCGAGCTCGACCAGCATGTTCGGATGAAGGTCCAGGAGCCGCCGCACCGTCGACGGCGTCGCCGACATGCCCGCGTGCGCCCACAGCACGGTGATGTCGGGGCGCAGCATGAGCAGCTCATCGACCGCGACAGCGTCGGCGTGCGCATGCAGGACCAGGCCGCGCTGGGCGGCAAGATCGACCAACTGGCGTGGCACTGGATCGTGTGCCGCTTCGCCGGGCAGCAGGTGGAACTCGCCCACGCCGAGATAGGTGCGCTCGGCCAGGCGCTCCTCCAGGTAGGGCATGATGCTCGGATCGCGCGTCCACGTCGCAGGGTCCGATGCAGTGCGATACGGGCGCAGGTTGAGCACGATGCGCTCGGGCGCTCGCGCGTGGAGTTGGAGTGTGCCCTCGTCCGGCGTGCTTGACACGAACGCCTTGCTCACGCCCGCCCGATCCAGGATCGCCAGTGCCTCGTCCACGGAGTAGAGGCTCCAGGCTTCGCGGTTGTAGTGGATGTGGACGTCGAAGATCGGCAGCTCCTCCTTTGGCACTGCCTGAGGTGCATCCGCTGCGCTGACCGGCGCAGGTGCAACGGCCAGCAGCAGGCACAGCGACGCGAGCAATCGTCGGCGCATCTGGGTCAGCGGGCCAGACGCGCTACCAGCGCGATCACACCGTAGATCACGGCGCCGACCGCGAACGCGCCGACAATCGCGGCGCCACCGATGACGGCCGCGAGTGGGCCGAAGATCGCGAAGATGCCCAGGACGGCGACGACTACCGCGAAGATGGCCAGCGCGAGATCGCGCGGCACACGCGGCAAGCGCATAAGGCCGAGGCCCACAATGACCGCCAGCACCAGTGCAATCGCGGCTCGCGTCAACGCATCGGGCACGGCGCCGGCAGGCTACCACTGGGGTCCGGGCAGAGGGTTTGGTTCAGCTTCTCGGGCTGAGCTTGCCGCCGGCATCGGCTGGTGATAGGTTCGGCTGCGTCGCTTCGGGGCCGGGCAAAAGGGATGACCGCCACGTTTGTGTCGAACTTGCCTTTGCAATTGACGACGTTTATTGGACGCGGGCGGGAAGTGGCCCTCGTCAGCGAGATCATCAGGGGCCACGCCAGGCTGCTCACCCTGACGGGACCGGGTGGTATTGGCAAGTCGCGCCTCGCCCTGCGCGTAGCGGAGGAGCTCGCCGCGGACTTCGCCGATGGCACGTGGCTCGTCGAGCTCGCCGCGCTGCGCGAGCCGTCACTGGTGCCGCACGCGGTGGCGGCCGCGCTCGGCATACGCGAGCGACCCGACGTGCTCATTCGCGAGACGCTCGTCGACAGCCTGAGCGACAAACGCCTGCTGCTGATTGTCGATAACTGCGAGCATCTGCTCTCAGGCTGCGCCGAGCTCGTGCACGACCTCCTGCGCACCTGCGCAACCGTCACCGTGCTGGCCACGAGTCGCCAGTCGCTTGGCGTCGCGGGCGAGGTCGCCTGGCCCGTTCCGCCGCTGTCACTGCCCGACCAGCACAACGCACCAGGCACGGACGAGCTGGCGGGCTATGAAGCGGTGCGCCTGTTCCTCGAACGGTCCCGCCTGGTCGTGCCTGAGTTACGCCTGGGCGACCGCAACGCGTCGACGATTGCCCACATCTGCCGCCAGCTCGACGGCATCCCGCTCGCGCTCGAGCTCGCCGCCGCGCGAACTCGAAGTCTTGGCCTGGAGCAGATCGCCGCGCGACTCGACGATCGCTTCAGGTTGCTGACAGGCGGGGCGCACGGCGCGCTCGAGCGCCACCAGACGCTCCACGGCACGGTCGAGTGGAGCTACGAGCTGCTGTCCGATGCCGAGCGCTCGCTGTTCCGACGGCTCGGCGTGTTCGCGGGTGGCTGGAGTCTCGAAGCGGCCGAAAGCATCTGCCAGCTCGATGGCCATGATGTGCTGGAGTTGCTCACACAGCTGGTGGACAAGTCGCTCGTCGTCGTCGATGGCCACGACAGACAGGCGCGCTATCGATTGCTCGAGACCCTGCGCCAGTTCGCGCTCGACAAGGCCGATCGCGCGGCCGAGCTGGACGCAACGCACGATCGCCATCTGGCGTGGTTCGTCGAGCTCGTCGAGCGAGCTGACGCCGACCTGCGTGGTCCGGAACAGGCAGGCGCACTCGACGTATTGACGCAGGAGCACGACAACATCCGCTCCGCGCTGGGGTGGGCACTGGAATCGGCCTCGCGCGAAGCTCCGGAGCGGCGCGTGCGGGGGCTGAGGCTGGCAGTCGGGTGCGCGTATTTCTGGCAGATCCGCGGGCATCGCTACCGCGCTGAGGCGCGGCGGTGGATCGAGCAGCTGCTCGATGCCAACGCTGCACGCAACGACGAGCACGACGCCGAGCTGGACGGCACCAGGGCTCGGGCACTGAACTGGGCGGCGACCTTCGCGGCCGAGCTGGCCGATCCGACCGGCGCGGCCGAGCTGTTCGCGGCGGCACAGAGCCTGTGCGAACGACTCGGCGACCGGCGCCAGCTCGTCGAAGTCCTGCTCGGGCTGGGTATGTTGCGCCGACTCCAGGGTGAGTACACCGAAGCGGAGTCGCTGCTCGAACGGAGCCTGGGCCTTGTGCATGCGATGGACGATCCGCTCGGTCAGGCGCGCGTCCTGCGCCAGCTTGGAGCAGTCGCGCGCGACATCGGCGACGCCGCGCGAGCAGACACCTACAGTAGTCAGTCCCTGGCCATCCTGCTGCGCCTGAGCGAGTCACACCAGGCGGGGCACGTGCTCGACCAGATTGGCGAAGCGGCGCGCGGACTGGGCCAATTCGCTCGGTCGCTCGAAGCGCATCAGCGGGCGTTGGAGCTGCTCGAAGCAGCTGGTTGTGAAGAAGGTGTCAAGTCCACGCTGAGCCACATGGCGCAGCTGGCATTCGCGCGGGGCGAGCTGGCGAGTGCCTTCGAGCGGTGTTTGGACAGCCTCCGGCGGGAGCATGCCATTGGCATGAAGCGTGACGTGCCAACGTGCCTCGATCTGCTGGCGATCCTGTGCGCTGCTGATGAGCCGCGGCGCGCTTGCCGCCTACTCGGCGCGGCCATGTGCGTGCGCGAGACGATGGGCAGTAGCCGCGCGCCCGCCGACACACCTCAAGTGGAGCGAGCCGAGTCGATCGCTCGACGCTCGCTGTCCAGCCTGGAATGGGACAGCGAGTTTGCAGCCGGCCGAGGACTAAGCCTGCACCAGGCGGTGCTGTTCGCGCTCGAGTCTGCGCCACCCGCCACGCTGGTAGGTCCGCTCAGCCAGCGCGAGCGCGAGGTGGCCATGCTCATTGGACGTGGACTGAGCAATCGCGAGATCTCCGATACCCTCGTGCTGTCTGTGAGAACGATCGAAGCGCACGTCGGACATGTGCTGAACAAGCTCGGTCTGCGCTCGCGCGCCCAGATTGCGGTGTGGGCGGTGGAGCATGGACTGGTTGCGGCGGAGTCGGCTCGGCCAGCACGCTGACCGCCTGCCACGGCGCGCCGATCGAGGCACGCTTATGATGCTCCGGAGAGAACGAGCGGCAGCGTCGGATGCGATTTGGGACGTACTTCTTCCTCCAGGCGCCGCCGGGGCGGAGCAGCTCGGAGATCATCGTCGAGGAGATGGACCAGATGGTCCTCTCGGAGGAGTTGGGGTTCGACTCTGTTTGGCTGACCGAGCACCATTACGCCGATTACGGGCTGTCGGCGGCGCCGAGCGTGCTGGCGGCGACCCTGGCGGCGCGGACAAGGCGCGTAACGATCGGCACGGCCGTCTACGTCGTGCCGTTTCATCACCCACTGCGGCTGGCGGAAGAAACGGCCACCCTCGACATCTTGAGCAAGGGTCGACTGATCGTCGGGATCGGCAGAGGCAATCGGCCGCTCGAGTTCGTCGGCCACGGCGTCCGCCTGGACGACAGTCGCACCCGGCTCGAGGAGGGCGTCGACGTGATGATCCAGGCCTGGACACACGAGCGCGTCAACTTCCAGGGCCAGCACTGGCAGTTCTCGAACATCCCCGTCTATCCCAAGCCGCGCACGCGGCCGCATCCGCCGATCGCCGTGGCCGCGGTGAGTCCGGAGAGCGTCACGTGGGCAGCGCGCCGCGGCTATCGCATCTTGAGCTCGGGCCTTGGGACGCCGCTGCCAGCGCTCACTCGCCTGCGACAGACGTATGACGGCGCCCTCGACCACAGCCAACTCGAACGACAAACAATCGATGTACTGAAACAGCAATGGACGGTGACCAAGCACGTCTACGTCGCCGAGACTGACGCGCAGGCGCGTGCACAAGCCGAACCATATGAGCGCTGGTATCTCGACTCATTCGCTCGCTCCCTGCGTCCGGATGGCCTTGATAGCTTGAGCGAAACAGTACGGACGCAGGCCAACGAGTTCGCCCAGCGAGCGAGCGAACGACGCTGGGAAGACCTGATCGAGGACGCGTTGCTGATCGGCTCGCCTGAAACCATCCGACGCAAGGTCGACGAGCTGCACCAGGCGGGCGTCGGCGAGCTGGTGTGCTGGATGAACTTCGGCGGTCTACCAATTGTTCAGGTGCGCCGCTCGATGCGTTTGTTCGCGCATGAGGTGATGCCCGCGTTCCGCGAAGTGGCTCTTGCATCGGGGCGCTAGCCTGAAGGTGTGAATTACGTCCGCGAGCTGCGGGCGCTGGTCGGTCAGCGGCCGCTCGTGCTCGCCGTCGCGGGCGCGATCGTCATCGACGACGACGGTCGCCTGCTGTTACAGCGTCGAGACGACGACAATCTGTGGAGCACGCCGGGCGGCGCGGTGGAGCCCGGCGAGAGCCTCGAAGACACGGCGCGACGTGAGCTGCGCGAGGAGACCGGCCTCGAGGCCGGACGGCTGCGCCTGCTTGATGTGTACTCGGGCGCTGAGTTTTTCGTCGAATACCCGAATGGCGATCAGGCGTATGTCGTCGGCGCGCTGTTCATCGCCGAGGATGTGCGCGGCGAACCCGCGTCAGATGGCGATGAGTCCACGGAGGTGGCCTATTTCGGATTCGACGCGTTGCCCGAGGACGTCCAGCCGCACACGCGGTTGTTGATCGATCGCTGCCGCCAACTGCTGGACGAGGCGGCGCTCGGTCGTTAGAGCCCGCGCAGGAAATCGAGCAGCGCGGCGTTCGTCTCGGCCGGACGCTCCTGCTGGGTCCAGTGACCTGCTCCGGGGATCAACACCTGCTGCCGCAAGTTCGGGACGACATCCTGCAGTTGCGCCAAAGCGTCGCGGGCGCCCGGGAAGCTGACCACGAGATCGCGCGCACCGGCCACGAATAGCGCCGGCGGCTGGACTCGGGCACCACGCCAGGGTGCCAGGAGCTCCCAATTCTTCTGAATGTTGCGGTAGTAGTTCAGACCGCCGGTGAAGCCGGTGCGCTGGAACTCGTCGGCGTAGGCCTGGAGGTCCCGTTCGGTCAGCCACGCGGGGAGCTCGGGCGGGTCGATCATGGCGTCGAGCCAGCCGCTGGCTCCCTCGGGGACCATCATGAAGCTCGGCTGATCCGAGATGGGCGAGTCGCCCGAAGCGGAGAACAGCAGCTTGCGCAGCGACGTTTTCGGGTCGCGGTTGAACTCCGCGTCGGCGACGCCGGGTGTCTGGAAGTAGACCTGGTAGAAGCGCTCGCCGAAGCGCGCGCGGATCGCCGCCAGGGCGCTCATGCTGCCGCGCGGTCGGTACGGGACACTGAGCGCCGCCACACCTCGCACCCGATCCGGGCGCACTAGGGCCATGGTCCACGCCAGCGCAGCGCCCCAATCGTGGCCGACGATGACGGCTTGCTGCTCGTTCAGGGCGTCGAACAGGCCGATGACGTCGCCGACCACGTGGAACTGGGTGTACGTACTGGCGTCATCGGGGATGTCGGTCTGACCGTAGCCGCGCAGGTCAGGCGCCACGGCGTGGAAGCCCGCCTCGGCCAGCGCGTCGAGCTGGTGGCGCCACGAATACCACAGCTCCGGGAAGCCATGCAGCAGCACCACGAGTGGACCGCTGCCCTGCTCGGCCAGGTGCATGCGGATGCCGTTTGTCTCGACGAACCGGCGGCGCGTTGCCATCGCTTCAAGGAGCGTACGCCGCCGTCAAACCACGCGCTCACGCGACATTGTCCCCAGGTGGGTTCCGGCTTCAGCGGATGTCGAGAGGATTGGAGGCAATGGCTGAGCAGGGCAGCAGCGGTGTGTTTACCAGCCTTTTGCGCGCCGTTAACCGATGCCAGGCGCCCGCGGGCGTAGGCTCGGAACCATCGTGGACGGTCACCGGCTCACCCTCGCGTTGTTCGAGGCCCAGGTCGGGTCGCTCGTGGAGGTGCTGCCCGTTGCGCTGCTGGTGACCAGCGCCGACGGTGAGATCCTGCGCGCCAATGCCGCCGCGCATGGTCTCTTCGGCACCCTGCGCACCTCACGCGGCGCCCAGGTGCAGTGCCTGCTGCCCTTCATGGATGATGCCGATACGATCGGCTCGATCAGGGGCGCGATCTATTCCGGCGGCCGCATCAGACCCGTCGATGTTCGTCTGCGCAAACTGCAACATGACGGCGACATGCTGCGTGTGTATGTGATCCACGAAATCTGACTTCGACCACGACGTGGTGTGAGCGGCTTCATTGCCAGCCGCTTGTGCCATGGCTTATGTTCAGTGAGACCAGCCGGGACCAAGTGTGCGCTCCGTCCCAGCGACCCTGCTCGCATTTCTGCTGCTGCTGATGCTCTCGGTGACCACGCCGATGGGTACGGCTGACGGCGTCCACAGCGCGGTGCTGCTGCACCCGCTGTTCTCGCACACGCATTTCGTCGACGGTCGCATCGTCTTCCACCGCCAACTGGACGACACCCCCAGCTCATCAACGAACCGGACCGGTCCGGCGATGGGCGCTGAAGCGGGATCGACAACAGCCGCGGCGGGACCGGCTTTGAGTCCGACGCTGCCGATGCACGATTTGACGATCGAGCACGAACGGCACATGCGGTCGCAGACGCACGACGTGGCCGCGCCGCGCGGTCTGGCGATGGCGCCCCCCGATCCTCCTCCTACGTTCGGTAGCTGACGAGCTCTCGATCAGCCATCCGAACGCCGGGTTATGCCGGCCTAGTAGAAGTAGGACGAACCAAACATGAAGATCCATCGCCTGTGGGCCATCGCGCTGCTCATCAGCGCGGTCTTTATCGCGCCGACGAGCGCACTCGCGCACGAGCGCCGCACCATCGCCAACGGCAAATACGACGTCGTCGTCGGCTGGGACGTCGAGCCCGCCTACCAGGGTCAGAAGAACGCCGCATCGATTCGTATCTCACAAGGCGGTAGTAATCCGGCTGTACCCGTTCAGGGTGCAGAGAAGTCCCTCAAGGTCCAGATTCGCCAGGGTGCCAGCACCAGGGAGTTTCCCCTGCGCGCGGTGTTCGGCCAGCAGGGCTACTACGTGGCCGACATCGTTCCGACGCGCGAGGGCGATTACCAGTGGAGCTTCGTCGGCTCGATCAACGAGGACCCGGTCAACGAGCGGTTCGACACCGCGGACGGCAAGTTCAATGGCGTCGAATCGATCGCTGCGCTGCAGTTCCCGGTAGCTGTACCTGACGGTGGCCAAGCCATCCAGGCCGCGAGCGCCGCACAGGCCGACGCTCAGGGCGCTCGAACGCTGGCCTACGTGGGTATTGGCGTGGGCGTCCTCGGACTGCTCGCGGCGATCGCCGCGTTCCTCAGTCGACCGCGTTCGGCCGACGTTGTCCGCCGCCCATCGACCGAGCACGCCTGAAACCACGTGCGGCGCTGGGTTCTACAGGCGGCGCTCATTGCAACCATCGGACTGGGACTGGCCACGCCAGTCCCGGCCTTCGCCCATGCGAACCTCGAGCGCGCCGAGCCGGTCCCAGGCACGGCGCTCGATCAAGCGCCGCGTGAGCTGCGCCTGTTTTTCAGTGAGCCTGTCGATGCGAGCTTCAGCCGCGTTCAAGTTCTGAACGATCGCAAAGAACAGGTCGATCGAGGCGACAGCCGAGTCGCCCCGAACGATCCGCGCGCGATGATCGTCTCCGTTTCCGATGGTCTACCGAACGGCGTGTTCACCGTCGCGTGGCGCACGCTGTCGGCCGTCGACGGCCACACCGTCCAGGGCGCCTATCCACTGATCGTCGGTCCCATGCCCGAGGAAGGTGTCGGCGCAACCGCACCTGCTTCGTCAGAGGCGGCCTTCGCCCCTGAGACTGCCGTCGGACGGTGGTGGTTCTACGTCGCCGCGAGCGCATTGTTCGGCACGCTACTGGCGTGGCAAGTTGTCTTTCGACCGCTATTTGGCAAGACCAATCCGGCAGCACTGGATGCCTCGGCTCGGCGCGCCCGACGCCTGGCCATGGCGGCCGGGATCCTCCTGCTGGTCGGCACCCTGTATGGTGCAGTTGCCCAGGCCGCGGTGGCCGCGGACGTGCCGTTGTGGTCGACGATCGGCCGGCCAATCGTGGACCTGCTCGGCCGCGGACGCTTTGCGACGCTGTGGTGGCCGCGCCTGGCGTTGGTCGTGCTGGCACTGGCACTGGTGACGTGGCGCGGAGTGCCGCGCCCGTTCGGCCAACTGGCGATCGGCGCGAGCGCCCTGGCACTGCTCACCGTGAGCCTCAATAGCCACTCCGCGGCGCTGCTGTCGGGTGCCTACCTCGGCGTCAGCGTCGATTGGATTCACGTGTTGGCAGCAGCCGCCTGGGTCGGCGGACTTGCGTCGCTCGCATACGTGCTACCCGTCGCGGTGCGCACCAGCGCTGGAGGTGATCGTGTGCTGGCGCAAGCGGTGGGGCGCTTTTCCGCGCTGGCGTTGACGTCAGTTGCGGTGCTCATCTTGACCGGGACATTCCAAGCCTGGCTGCACGTTGGCAGCATCGAAGGCATGGTCCAGACGGCATACGGCCTGAGCATCACGGCCAAGATCGGCTTGCTGGTATTGGCGCTGCTGGCGGCCGCGTTCAACCTGTTCATCGCGCGACCACAGCTCGCAGCACTGGCCACGCGCGAGGCAGCCGCCGCGAGCAAGATGGCGCAGCGTTTCGCGACCGCGGTCCGGGCCGAGCTTGCGTTTCTGTCGCTGGCGCTGGTCGTGGCAGCCATCCTGACCGGCATCTCGCCAGCGCGCGAGGAGCTGGCGCGGCGCTCGGGCCAGGTCCTCGAAGCAGGTCCGGTCGACCGCATCGTCGATGCGCAGGGGCTCTCGGCGCGCGTGGTCATCACCCCGGCCACGATTGGGCAGAATCGCATCGCCGTCGAGCTCCCAGGCACGGACTCGAGCCAGGTCGAGCGGGTCCAACTTACGTTCACCTACCTGGACGAGCAATTCGGAAGTCAACCACTGGTCCTGCCCCCCTCGCCGACGCAGTCGGGGCGCTGGGAGATCAGCTCGCCCCTGCTTTCGCAGGCGGGCACCTGGCAAGCAGAGCTCCTGATCCGTCGCACGAACCAGGACGACGCGCGCACCGCGCTGCGGTTCATTGTCTCGGGCTTTGGCGGACCGGCGCAGCAGCCTGTCACGGCGACCGGTACGTACCCCCTCTTGCCGTCGCCGATGGTCAGCGTGGCCTATGCGCTGGTCGCAGCCGGCGGACTGGTGATTGTGTATGGCTTCTGGCGCGCGCTCCGCCAGGGGCGGCGAGGTCGGCGCGCGCTGCAACGCCAGGCCGCGGTGCTGGGCGCCGGGCTGCTGATCCTGGCGTGTGGCGGCTATGTCTACGCTCAGGAGCAACGCAACGGCGTGCCGCTGGACGTCGTCAACATTCGCGACCCGATCCCGCCCGACGAGCGCTCGCTGGCCGTCGGCGAGCAGGTGTACACGACGAATTGCGAGACGTGTCACGGTGAATCCGGGCGTGGTGACGGTCCGGCAGGCCTGAGGCTGGTCCCCCGGCCCGCGGATTTGCGCATTCACAGTCAACCAGGCGTGCACACTGACGGCGAGATGTTCTACTGGGTCAGCTACGGCTTCCCTGGCTCGGCGATGCCGGCCTGGAAGGACACGCTGACCGAAGACGAGCGTTGGGACGTCATCAACTACATACGCGCGACGTTCGGGAGCACCGCCGTGCCCTCGTCTACCCCGGCCGTCGCGCCGTCCCCGAGCGCCCGACCATAGTGCGACTCGCATTCGTCGCGTTCGGCGTGCTCGTGCTGAGTGCACTGCCGGATGCTGCCCTGGCGCACGCCATCCTGTTACGCGTGGATCCGCCGACCGGGCGGACCCTGCCTGGCGCGCCGCCCACGGTGCGCTTGCTGTTCAGCGAGCCGATTGACCCTGAATTCAGCCGCGTTCAAGTGCTCGACGAAACCGGCAAGCAGGTCGATCAAGGCGACTCGCGAGTCGACGACACGCAGCTCACCGTGTCATTGCAAACGGGCCTGGGCAATGGGGTGTACATCGTCAATTGGCGCAGCCTGTCGACAATCGACGTCCATCCTGAGACAGGCCAATACGCGCTGTTCGTCGGCGTGCCGCCAACCGCGACGGGCACGCTCACCCAGCGCAACGAGTCGACGCCCGGCACGATCGTCGCGCGCTGGTGGCTGTACGTCGCGGCGAGCGTGTTCGCGGGCTCACTTGCGGCCTGGAAACTAGTGTTTGGGCCGGTCCTGGGGACTGATTCGTCGGCACGTTCGGTCGCGCTCGCGCGTGTGCATCGCGTCGCGCTCGTGGCCGGTGTGCTGCTGCTGGTCGGCACGTTGTTCGCTGCCGTGGCGCAGGCGGCGGCCGCGGCCGGCGTGCCGATGACCTCGGCGTTCGGCAATCCACTGCGCGACCTCCTGACGCGCGGCAGATTCGCGGGCATCTGGTGGCCGAGGCTCGGCATCAGCGTGGTCGCCTTTGCCATTGTCGCCTGGCGCGGACTCGACGACGCCTGGAGCGAGAGCGCGGCGGCCATGGTGCCGGCGATTCTGCTGACCAATAGCTTGACGAGCCACGGCGCAACGCTGCCCCTGGCGGTGGTCGGCGTGGTGCTCGATTGGGTGCACGTCCTGGCCGCGGCAATCTGGGTCGGCGGGCTGGCCAACCTGGCCATCGTCGCGCCGGTCCTGCGCCGGGCCGACAGCTCCGTGCTGCCCGGCGTCGTTCGCAGGTTCACGCGGCTGGCCATCGTCTCAGTGCTGGCGATTCTGGTCTCGGGCGCGGTTCAGGCGGCGCTTGAAATTGGCTCATGGGAAGGGCTCGTCGGTACGTCATACGGCCAGGGCGTGCTCGTCAAGGTGGCCTTGCTGGCGGGAATGATTGGACTCGCGGCGCTGCACCAGCGCCGAGGTGGCCGCTTGCCCTTCGAGCGCGGTGTACGGCTGGAGCTGGCGCTGGGCCTGGTGGTGCTGGCCGTTGCCGCCGTCGTCGCAGGCACGACGCCAGCACGGCAGACGAGCGCGCCGGGCACGGCAACGGCTGCCCAGGTGAATAGCCCCTGACGAGCGACGGGCAGTCGGTCGGCGGCGCGCCCTACCATGCAGCATGACCGGACGAGCCTTCCTTCAGATTCCTGGACCGACCAACATCCCTGAGCGCGTGCTGCGCTCGATGGACCGATCTGTCATCGACCACCGCGGGCCGGAGTTCGCGGCATTGACCGAGGCGGTGCGCGTTGGACTGCGCCAGGTATTCGGAACGGAAGACGGGGTGCCGATGCTGTACCCCGGCTCGGGCACGGGTGCCATCGAAGCTGCACTGGTCAACGTGCTCAGCCCTGGCGAACGCGTGCTTGTCTACAACTACGGCGTCTTCTCTGGCGGACTGGCGATGATGGCCCGCAAGTTCGGCTTCGAGGTCGACGAGGTGCCACTCGGGTACGGCAAAACGATTCCGCTCGACGATCTCGAGGCTCGCCTGAAAGCGGACTCGGCCACCAGGCCGTATCGCGCCGTACTGGTCGTCCACAACGAGACATCGACCGGCGTGACCATCGACGTTGCGGGCGTCCGCGGGGCCATGGATGCCGCGCAACACGACGCGCTGTTGATCGTCGATACGGTCAGCTCGCTGGCGAGCATCGAGTTCCTGATGGACGCATGGCGCGTTGACGTGGCTGTGTGCGGTAGCCAGAAAGGCCTGATGCTGCCGCCTGGCCTGGGCATCCTGTGCGCCAGCCCGCGTGCCGTCGCGATCAGCCAGCGCGGCGGCTCGCCGCGCCACTTCTGGGACTGGGCGCCGATCATGCGCGAGAACCGCATCGGCTTGTTTCCGTATACGCCAGCCACGCTGATGCTGTTCGGGCTGCGCGAGGCGCTTGCGATGCTCGTCGACGAGGAAGGCTTGCCGTCCGTATACGCACGCCACGCCCGACTCGCTTCAGCGGTGCGCGCGGCCGTGCAGGGTTGGGAACTACCGATCGTGTGCGAGGATCCGACCTGCTACTCGAACACGATCACCACCGTGCGCGTGCCCGAGGGCATCGACAGTAACCAGCTGACCACCCACGCCCGCGAGCGCTACTCCCTGTCGCTCGGCGGCGGCATCGGCGAGCTGTCAGGAGTTGCATTCCGCATTGGTCATCTCGGCGCGCTGAACGAGCTCGAAGTGCTGGCAACGATCGCCGGCTGCGAGCTGACCTTCGCCGACCTGGGCATGGGCGTCGAGCCCGGCTCCGGTCTACTCGCCTGCCAGCGAACGTTCCTGCGCTCAGCGGTGCGCGAGCCGGTCGGGGTCGCCGCCTAGCGCTTTCAAATACTGGTGC
>DASXRR010000291.1:0-9161 GCA_036506475.1 Chloroflexota bacterium | reverse complement strand
CGATCGCATGCTCCAGGTCCACGGCGGAATGGGCTACACGCGCGAGGTGCCGATCGAGCGCGTCCTGCGTGAGGTGCGCGTGTACCGCATCTTCGAAGGGACGGACGAGATTCAGAAGCGCAGCATCGCGCGCAACCTGCTGCGCGGGCACACCCGCGTTGGCGCCTGGGATTAACTGAGCCGGAAGCGCTCCCACAAAAGGTCCCAACCCGCGCCGGTGGGGTATTGACAGCGATTTTCGGGTCCGCGTAGGATCGCTGGCAATGACTTCGGGAGCGCTCCCAGGATCGGTTCAGAACAAAATGCTGCATATCGGCGCCTTCGAAGGCGAGAGCGGTTCCAGCCTGTGTCGCTGACCATCGAGCACATCGCCTCGCTCGCCGAGGTCTCTCGGTCCACGGTTTCGCGCGTCCTGAACAACCACCCCGGTGTCAAGCCAACCGTGCGGGAGCGCGTCCAGCAAGTGATTCGCGAACAGAATTACGCGCCCAAGGCCGCGGCGCGCAGCCTGGCCAGCTCGCGCACTGACACGATTGGCTTGCTCGTTCCGCGCAGCGCCGCCTTCAGCCTGGGTGACCCGTTCATCGCCAGCATGATCCAGTCGGTTTTCGAGGCCAGCGCCCAGCAGGGCTACTTCGCGGTGCTGGCCATGCTGACCGCGGACATGGAGCAGGGCTTCTATCAACGCATTCTGCGCAGCCGCCATTTCGACGGCGTGATCATGTTCTCGAGCGACATCGACGATCCGATCCTGCCCCTCCTTATTAAGGATGGCGGGCCAATGGTGCTGATCGGGCGACATCCCTACTTCCTGAATGTCACGTTCGTCGACGTCGAGAACCGCGAGGGTGCGCGCGAGGCCGTCGCCCACCTGATCGAGCGCGGCCACCGGCGCATCGGTTTGATCAACGGCGAGTTGCAGATGGAGGCTGCGCAGGCGCGCCGTGACGGCTACAAGCAAGCGCTGCTCGAGGCAGCGATTGGCATCGACGGCGACCTGATGGTCGACGGTTTCTACTCCGATACCGCCGCCTATCGGGCCATGCTGCAGCTGCTCGAGCTGGCGCAACCACCGACCGCCGTCTTTGCTGCCAGTGACAACATGGCCGTGGGCGCGCTGCGCGCGCTGCACGATCGCGGACTACGCGTACCCGAGGACATCGCCCTGATCGGGTACGACGATCTGCCGTTGGCCGCCTATACCAGTCCACCTCTGACGAGTGTGCATCAGCCAATCAGCGAAATGGGCGCTCACGCTGTGCGTGTGCTGATCGAACAAATCAGAGGCCAGAGTCCAGCGACCTCCGTGCGACTCCCGGCGCGCCTGGTGGTCCGTGACTCGTGCGGCGGGGGAGCCGCCATACTCAGCGCGAAAGGAGGATCTGACCTCGCCCGAGGCGCTCCGACGCTAGCCAGTTAGGTCTGAGGCATTCAAGCCAGCACATTGCTCCATCACGCGCCATTTCTCAGCACGCGTAACACGTAGAGGGAGGTTCCGGATGTTCAAACGCGCCGTGATCACGTGGGGGGCGACACTACTCGTCCTGGCAATGACCGTTTCGAGCGCCTGGTCGGCGCCGGCGGCCCAGACGACCCCGTCGGCGACGCCGACTCCGGTTGCCGTCGACACGTTCGATCCGGCCGCCGCCGGCGGACGCACTGTCGTCAAGTGGTACGTCGGACTCGGTACTGGTGGCGATCCCAAGCAGATCGACATTCAGCGCCAGCAGGTCGACCAGTTCAACAAGTCGCAAAACCGCATTTACGTTGCGCTCCAGATCGTCGACAACCGCGTTGCCTCGACGACCCTGGCCACCCAGATTGCCGCGGGCAACGTACCGGACATCGTTGGTCCAGTGGGTACCGTCGGTCGCGCCAGCTTCGAGGGCAATTTCCTCGACCTGACGCCGTACATTGCGTCGAACGGCGTTGACGTCAACGTGTACGACCCGGCCGTTGTCAACGCGTACAACTACCCCGGCCAGGGCCAGATCGGCTTGCCGTTCGCCGTGTTCCCGTCGTTCGTCTACTACAACAAGGACCTGTTTGACGAAGCCGGCCTGCCGTATCCGCCGCAGAACGTCGGCGAGCTCTATCAGGGCCGTGAATGGAACTTCGAAACGGTCCGCGATCTGGCCAAGAAGCTGACCGTCGACGATCGCGGCAATGACGCGACGAGTCCGGACTTCGCACCGGACCGCATCGTCCAGTTCGGCTGGGACCTCCAGTTCGGAACTGATCCGCGCGCGATGGGCACGCCGTTTGGCGCTGGTCGCCTGGTCGACGATGGCGGCCGCGCCCAGATTCCCGCGAACTGGCTGACCGCGTGGAACTTCTTCTACGACGGCATGTTCCGCGAATACTGGATGCCCAACGACTCGTATCGCAACAGCGATCTGTTCGGCAAGGGCAGCGTGTTCAACTCCGGCCACCTGGCCATGGCGTACACGCACCTCTGGTACACGTGCTGTCTCGACCCGGTCAGCAAGGCTGGCAAGGTCAAGAACTGGGACATTGGTGTTGTGCCGTCCTACAACGGTGTGACCACCGCCAAACTGCACGCCGATACGTTCGTGATCATGAAGGCCACGCAGCATCCCGACGAAGCATTCGAGGTGTACCGCTTCCTGATCAATAATGGCGCGCTGCTCGAGGTCTACGGTGCCATGCCGGCGATCGGCGAGATGCAGGCCGGCTTCTTCCGCGGGCTGAACGAGAAATTCGCGCCGGTCAAGGTCAACTGGCAGGTCGCCATCAACAGTCTGGCGTACCCTGATGTGCCAAATCATGAGGAGACCCTGCCCAATCAACTGAAGGCACGCCAGGCAACCATCGACTTCCAGACGCTGATGAACACAACGCCCGGCCTGGACATCAATGCCGAAGCCGAGCGGCTGCAGGCGACGCTCCAGGGCATCTACGAGGGGCGTTGAGTTAGGCAACGGGGAGCTAGTGAGCTATGGGACCTAGAGGAACGTCCCTCGCGCGGCGGGAGAGCACCTGGGGGCTGCTCTTCCTGGCGCCGTGGATTCTCGGTTTCGTGTTGTTCTTCGCCGGCCCCATGCTCGCCTCACTCGGGGCATCGTTTACCGACCTCGTGCTCGTTCGGCCGAACGCAGTCAAGTTCGTCGGCCTGGACAACTGGGGTCGTCTACTCAGCGATCCGCTGGTCATCAAGTCGCTCCTGGTAACAGGCAACTTCCTGCTGATCGCGGTCCCGATCTCACTCGCCCTGCCGTTGCTGATGGCGGTGCTCTTGAATTCAGACCGTCTCGTCGCCAAACCGGTGTTTCGAGCACTGTTCTTCGTGCCAGTGCTGATCCCCGGCGTCGCGACCGCCGCCATCTGGCAGGGCGTCTTGAATGTGCAAACGGGCTGGATTGACCTGGCGCTCCGCGCGCTCGGCGTACCTGCTCCGGATTGGCTCAATCAGCCGCAATGGGTCATTCCGGCGCTCTCGCTGATCGCGACGTGGAGCGTCGGCAACACCATGATCATCATGCTCGCCGGACTCCAGAACGTGCCGAGCGAGCTGTACGACGCGGCCAAGGTGGACGGCGCGAACGCCTTCTATCGCTTCTTCAAGATCACCATTCCGATGATCTCGCCGGTCATCTTCTACAACCTGGTGCTGGCCACCATCGCCGCGTTCCAGTACTTCCTGACCGCATACGTGCTCTATCAGAACACCGCTGGGCCCAACAACTCCGCGCTCTTTTTCATGATGAATCTGTATAAGGAAGCCTTTGTGTACTACAACATGGGCTACGCATCCGCCCTGGCCTGGGGGCTGTTCATCGTCGGCCTGGGTATCACCATCGGACTGTTCGCCACTGCCCGACGCTGGGTGTACTACGCGGCCGGGGACAATTAGGGATGGCCACCTTATCCGGGGTCGGGTCTAAGCAGCGCGTCAGGGCGGTACCGTCGACTCCGGTTCTCTCGCGCCAGCTGCGCTGGCTGATGGCAACGGGTACCGTCAGCCTGTTCGCGATCATGCTGGTCGCCGTGTACCTGATGCCGCTGGCATACTCCGCGTCGGTTTCAACCCGCGGTGCGAGCGTCGAAGCCGACCAACCACTCTGGCCATCCGATCCAGCGTCGTTCTCGTACAACGGCCAGACCTACGAGCTGTTCAATGTGCCCATCGACGGGACGACGCGCACGCTGGCGCTGACCCGACCCGGCCGCGAGAACAGTACCTTCGTCGACCCGGCTGATCCGACAAAGAACATCGAGTGGGTGGGCCGCTGGCGCACCCTCGACCGGGTGTGGATGTTCAATCCACACTGGGGCAATTTCGCCGAGGCCTGGAAGATCACCAACTTCAGTCGTCTGCTGTTCAACACGCTGGCGATTGCGCTCATTGGCACCATCGGCGCCGTGTGCTCCGCGGTCATCGTGGCCTATGGCTTTTCGCGCTTCCGTATTCCGGGCAAGACAATCCTGTTCACAATTCTGGTGGGTACGATCATCTTGCCCCAGCAGGTGACGATTGTCCCCACCTATGCCATGTTCTCGCGCATCGGCTGGGTGGGTTCGTGGCTGCCGTTGCTGGTGCCACACTTCTTCGGCAATGCGTACAACGTGTTCCTGCTGCGCCAGTTCTTCATGAGCATCCCGCGCGACATGGACGAAGCAGCCATGATCGACGGCGCGGGCCCGTTCCGGACGCTGATCTCGGTGATCGTCCCGCAGTCGTGGGCGGCGATTACCGCGGTCTGTCTGTTCCACTTCTTCTTCGCGTGGAACGACTTTCTCAGTCCGCTGGTGTACCTGGTCGGCCGTGAAGAGCTGTGGCCCATTTCGGTCGGCATGTCGTACTTCACTGGCCAGTACACGCAGCTCCCGCACCTGATTCAGGCCACCGCGCTGATGGCGCTGGCGCTGCCTGTCGCAGTGTTCGTGCTCGCCCAGCGCGTGTTCGTCCAGGGCGTCGTAGTCACCGGCGTCGAGAAGTAGCGCCCTGGAGGGGTAGTGCCCACCCCTCACCCGCCTTCGGCGGCCTCTCCCCATGAGGGGCGAGGCATAAAGCAAACTCCGTCTCCCATCACGGGGAGAGGGCAGGGGTGAGGGGTGGACTACTTGGACTTGGAAGGAACCCGAACGCCCTGGGGCGTTGGCGGCGCCCCAGGACGGCGGGGGGAGGGGAGCTGGCGCCTGGCGGGGGCGCCATCAACGTGTGCCCAACGAGCATCTTGAGAGCGCTCTCAAGACGCGCCCAGCGTAGAACAATCGCGCGCTGCTGTCAACACCTTTGGCCGGACAATTGGACCGTTGTAGCGTCAGCGGTTGCGCACCAGCGCCAGCGCGTACTCGGGATACCAGGCGCCAGCCGCGGGCCCACTGCGACAGCTGCCGTCGTTTTCGCCGGGCCGTTTGATCCACAGAAACGCGTCGGCCAGTGGCTGGCCCGTAGCGAGGGTCGGCCCAGGCCCGAGCGCGCGCCCAGGCGGATTGCACCACGTCTCTGGTTCAGCGGACTGCCAGGGACCGTTTCCATTGCGGCTGGTATCGATTACGAAGTGCTTCCAGCTGACGAGGCCGCTCAGCGCCGAGCCATAGGCCAGCTCGTCATCAGTGCGCTGGAAGTTCGACACGTTCAGGAAGAAGCCTTGCGCGCCGCCGACTCCGGCCCGCGTAAGCCGTGCAGCCTGGTCATCGGCGGCATGCCAGGCGCTGTGCCCACCGTCGAGATAGACGGCCACGCCCGGCTGCTGGACCAGGCGCTGAAGCGCAGCGTTGATCAGCGCGTAGCGCTCCGCCAGACGGTCCGGCGGTAGACATTCCGTAAGCGCCAGCGAGTCGGGCTCCAGGATGACCACGGCGCGCTGCTCGCCTAGCGCCGACGCGAAGTCGTCGATCCAGTCGCGATATTCGTCGGCGGTGTTGGCACCGCCCGAGGAGTAGCCCGAGCAGTCACGGCCGGGCACGTTGTACGCCACGAACACCGGCAGCGCTTGCTGGGCTTCGATCTGACTGAGGCGCTGCGCAACAGCGGCGCGAATTGGGCCGCTCCAGCCGCCAAACCAGTCCGCCTGAGAGGCTGTCGCAAGGACATGGAAGGCCTCAGCATCGTCGGTGTTGCCAAGGGCACGCATGCGCGCTTCGGCGCGGGCCGCGTTGGAGTCGGGATCGATGAACCACGTGCTGCCAGCGGCAAAGCCGCGTGCCACGTCAGGCGAGATCGCGACGGCCACGGCGATGGCGATGGCCGCGAGCCAGGTCATGCGGGTCGAGCGTGCTGCGCTCCGATGAATTCGCGATACCAGTGGCCGCTGTCCTTGACGGTGCGGCGCTGGGTTTCGAAATCGACGTGGACGATGCCGAAGCGACGCGTGAACCCCCACGACCACTCGAAATTGTCGAGCAGCGACCAGGCAAAGTAACCGCACAGCGGGACACCGGCTTGCAGCGCAGCCGCCGCGGCCTCGAGGTGGCCGGCCAGATAGCGCGTGCGCTCCGGATCGGCGACGCGCCCGTCCCCGCTCGAGTCTGGGTAAGCCGCGCCGTTTTCCGTGATCACCAATCGACCCACCGGATAATCCGCGACGAGCCGCACCAAGAGCTCGCGCAGCCCATCGGGGCGGACGATCCAGCCCATCTGCGTGACCTGCTCGTCCGTCGGGTGCACATAGCCCACATGCAAGAACGGATCGCGCGCATCGTGGCGCACGACGTTCGGCTGGTAGTAATTGACCCCGAGCAGATCGATCGGCGCCGCGATTGTCCGCAGATCGTCGTCGGATGGGACGTGGAACTGTTCGGCGTAGTGCTCGATCATGTCGGCCGGATAACCCCGCCCATACAGCGGATCGAGGAACCAGCGATTCAGGTAGCCGTCCACACGGCGGGCGGCGGCGACGTCGGCGTCGGACGAAGTGGCGGGCTCGACGTGGGTCGGATTGAGCGTGATGCCGATGAGCGCATCTCGGCTCGCCGCGCGCAGCGCCTGAACGGCGCGCCCGTGCGCCAGGAGCAATGTATGCGACGCCTGCAGCGCGAGCCGCAAGTCGTGTCGCCCAGGCGCGTGTTCGCCGTCGTGATAGCCGAGAAACGCGCTGCACCACGGTTCGTTGAGCGTGATCCAGTGCCGCACGCGATCGCCGAGGCGTTGCCCGACCGCCTCGGCATAGCGGACGAAGGCGTCGGCTGTGCCGCGAGCCGGCCAGCCGCCCAGATCTTCGAGTGCCTGAGGCAAATCCCAGTGGTACAGCGTCACCCACGGCTGGATGCCCGCCTCGAGCAGCGCATCGACCAGGCGTTCGTACCAGTCGAGGCCGAGCGCATTGGGTTGGCCGCTGCCGTCGGGAAAGATGCGCGGCCACGCTACCGACAGCCGATATGCCGTCAGGCCAAGCTCGCGCATCAAATCGATGTCCTCGCGCCAGCGATGGTAGTGATCGCACGCGATATCGCCAGTGTGGCCATTGGTGACGCGGCCGGGCGTGTGACTGAACGTGTCCCAGATCGATTGCCCGCGGCCGTCTTCGGTCGCCGCGCCCTCGATCTGATACGCCGCGGTCGCCACGCCCCAGGCGAAGTTGTCGGGGAAGCGCGTCGCCATCATCAGCCGAACGTCACCGCGCGCTGGCGTGCGGCCGGTACGCCGCTCGACTGGCGGATCGTCAGCGTCGTAGGCAGCCGAACGTGGCTCGGCTCATGATCGTCGGGCTGCTCGAGGCGGTTGAGCAGCAAGTCGGCGGCAGCTGCGCCGAGCTCGTGCAGCGGCTGGTGGACCGTGGTCAGCGGTGGCGTCAGAATCGATGCCAGCGGCAAGTCGTCGAAGCTGACCAGCGACATGTCCTCGGGGACGCGCAGGCCGACTTCGTGAACGGCGCGCAAGGCACCGGCGGCCATGACATCGCTACCCGCGAAGACCGCGCTCGGTCGCTCGGGCAGCTGGAGCACATGCCGCATCGCCGTATAGGCGCCCTGCTGGGTGAAGTCGGCCTCGACGATCAAATCAGGCCGAATCGGGATCGCGGCTTCGGCCAGCGCCTGCTTGTAGCCGTCGCGTCGATCCATGGCCGCGACCATGTACAGCGGGCCGGTGATCGTCGCGATGCGTCGATGGCCGAGCTCAATCAGGTGCCGTACGGCCTGGACCGCGCCATCGCGGTTTTCGACGTCGGCCGAGCTGACGTCGGCCAGGTACGGATGCCGTCCAACCAGGACCAGCGGCGACTCGTCGCGAATCAGCAGCGGCAAGATCGGATCGTCGATGTCGCTGGACATCATGATCAGTCCATCGACGTGGCGGCCGCGCAGAACGCGCTCGTAGAAGTCTTGCTCGCGTTCGGCCGTGACCATCGACAGCAGCAGGAAGTAGCCGCGATTGCTGCATGTCTCGGTGATGCCCTGGATGACGTGTGGAAAGAACGGATCCGAGAAAATCGTCGCCGCGGAGCGTGGGATGAGCAAGCCGACGACGTTGGTGCGCCGACTGGCCAGCGAGCGCGCGGCCGCGCGCGGGGTGTACCGATTCTCCTGGATGACTTGCTGGACGCGCGCACGCACGCTGGGGCGGACGGACGGGTGATTGTTGAGGACACGTGAGACCGTGGAGCGGGAGACGTCGGCGAGGTCGGCGATCTCCTCGATCGTAAGCCGGTTCATGGAATCGCTCCCACGGAAAGCCATGATGCGCGTTTTGGCAGCGCGCTGTCAATCTCAGGCCAGGCTTACGACGTGGAATGGTCGCGCAACAGGTAGGCCGAGCGCAGCAACTCGGGGTTTTCGCGCAACTGCTGGGCGCTGCCGCTGTACCGCAGGCGGCCGCCTTCCAGGATGTACGCACTCTGGGCCAGGCCAAGCGCCACATGCGCGAACTGCTCGATCAGCAGGACGCCGACGCCACTCGCCGCGAGCGCCGACAGAACCGGCACCAGGCGCTTGAGTACGACCGGCGCAAGTCCCAAAGACAATTCGTCGACCAGCAACGTAGACGGATGCGACACGATGGCCTGCGCCAGCACGACCATCAGCACCACCGCCAGCAGCGTGATCGAGTCCTGGGCGGGAAAGGCGTAGGTGGTCAGGCCGCCTGCGCTCGCCGCCAGCAGGCAGCCGGCGACGCCGGTCATGAAGGACGCCAGCGCGAATGCCCACAGTTTGTACAGCGTGACGTTCACGCCGGCTGCGATCGCGGCCGATTCGCT
>DASXRR010000290.1:0-3821 GCA_036506475.1 Chloroflexota bacterium | reverse complement strand
CACCGCTCGAACGTGAAGCGCATCACACTCCCCGGGCGGGCTAGTCGCATGCGACCGCAACAGGCGCACCAGCCATCACGACAGGCAGCATCGCGGTTGCGGGACTCGAAACCTACACAGGCACCGCGCCCATATCGACGGGGATCGACTACCGCCTCACGCCTGATGGCCGCCGCCGGCGCCACTGCGTCACCGCGCCACGCCGCCACGCCGCCACTGCGCCACGGCGCCACTGCGCCACGGCGCCACGGCGCCACTCCGCCACGCCGCGACTGCGCCGCAGTCCGCACGATCCCGCTCGCGGCCCGCCGTGTCAGCCAACGGCTCGCACGCGTCGGCCGCCAGACCGCCGCGTACCACCGCCGCCGGGGGACCTCCTTGCAGGCCTCTTGGCACCAACATGGCCACGCCAGTCAGTGCCGCCGTGACTGTCCACCTGTGGGCGAGGCGCCGTGTGGCCGGTTGCAGATGACCGGCCGACGAAAGCCACGCGGTGCCGCAATGAATGTCCACCGATGATCTCGGGACGGTGTGGCCAGGACGCCGACGCACGATGCGCTGACGCCTCGAGGCGGTGGGACCAGGCTGCTGATCGCGGCCACATCAGGCCCAGCCGTGAGAACGACAGCCGCCCGACGAGTACGGTCAGTACTGAGCGAGCCAGGCGCGACACTGGTTAGACTGAGGCTCCACGATGCCGAGAGGGCGCGACCTGCTGTTCGACGCGCTGGAGCAGCAGCAGATCGAGTTCTTGTTCGGCAATCCGGGCACGACCGAGCTGCCGCTGATCGACGGCTGCAACGACCATCCGTCGGTGCGCTATGTGCTGGCGCTGCACGAGGACATCGCGCTCGGCATGGCCATGGGCTACGCACGCGCCTCGGGCAAGGTCGGTGTGGTCAACGTTCATGTCGCGCCCGGGTTGGGGCATGCGATGGGCAATCTGTACAACGCCTGGCGCGCGCGCATCCCAGTTCTGGTGACGGCCGGCCAACAGCACACGCGGCTCCAGCTCCAGGAGCCAATCCTCACCGCCGACCTGGTCGGCATGGCCCGCCCCTTTACCAAATGGGCCTACGAAGTCCGCTTCGCCGAGGAGCTGCCAATGGCGCTCCAGCGCGCCTTCAAGGAAGCGCTGACACCTCCAGCAGGACCTGTATTTCTGTCGCTGCCGAGCGACGTTATGCTCGACGAGACAAGCCAGTGCCTGCCGCGCCTGCGCCAGTTCGGCACGGCGACGCGCGGCGACGACTCGGAGCTAGCGCGCGGCGCCGCGCTGCTGGCCGCGGCGGAGCACCCGCTGATCGTGGCGGGCGATGGTGTCGGGCTCAGCGAGGGCTGGCCCGAGCTGATCGCGCTCGCCGAGCGACTCGGCGCCCCCGTCGTCACCGAGGCCTTCCCGAGCGTCTGGAACTTCCCGAACCAGCACCCGCACTGGCAGGGCATCATGCCCGACAGTGCGGCAGCGTTCCGCGCGCTCTTCGCCGAGGTCGACGTGGCGCTCTTGTGCGGGTTCAGCTCGCAGGCGCCAACGGCGGTTTTCGACGCCGGCGGACCACTCATCCCCGCCCACGTCCAGCTCGTGGGCCTTAACGACAACCCGTGGGAGCTCGGCAAGAATCAGCCGCTCTCGGCCGGCGTTCTCGGCGATGTGAAGTTGAACGCGTCGGCCCTGCTATCCGCGATTCGGGCAACCTCGCAGCCGCGGACGGCGCAGTCGGCGGCGAATCGTCGGCGCGCGGCGATGGTCGAGCGGGCCCAAGAACGCGCCGCGACCTGGGCGCAACGAGCCAGCGAGGCCCGGCAGGCCACGACGCTGTCGGCGACGGCCGTCGCCGCCGAGTTGGCCGAGGTCATGCCAAAAGACGCCATCTTCTGCGACGAGACCGTCTCGAATCGGCAGCCTTTCGTGAACATGCTCGGGTTCGGATCACCGCTTAGTTACTGGGCGTGCAAAGGCGGCGGCCTGGGCTATTCCATGCCCGGTGCGCTCGGGATCCGCCTGGCGCGTCCCGATCGCACCGTCGTCAACGCAATCGGTGACGGCGCCTTCCTCTATTACCCGCAGACGCTGTGGACAGCCGCGAAGCTCGGCATTGGGTCAGTGGTATTCGTGGTCCTCAACAACACCAGCTATCGGGTGCTCAAGCTGGGCACGCAGCGCATGGGCGGTCCGTGGTCGGCCAGTGGCGCGTACCCGCCCGGCCTGGACATCGACGGTCCAGTGGTCGACATTTCGTCGATGGCTCGGGCGATGGGTGTGGACGCGGAGCGCGTCGAGCGGCCGGCCGATCTGCGGCCAGCAGTGGAGCGCGCGTTCGGCTCGGGGCGACCGTATGTGCTCGACATCGCGATCGACCGGGCGGTGTAAGGGGAGTGCGCGTCGACATCCACAACCACTTCTATCCGGGGACGTATCTGCGCGAGCTCGAGGAGCGTGGGCAGAACGTGCGCATCGGCACCGATGCATCGGGTCGGCGCTATCTCGAGGAGGACGGCGCGCGACTGGTCACGCTGACGGCGCCGATGACCGACCTCGAGCAACGCTTCGCGATGATGGACGCGACCGGTATCGACATCCAGGTCATGTCGATGACCAGCCCGAACGTCTACGCCTTTCGCGCCGACGATGCCGTGACCGTGGCGCGCATGGTGAATGACGAGTACGCCTCGCTCAAAGATCACCATCCCGACCGATTGCGCTGCCTGGCGAGCGTGCCGCTCGGGACCGGTGCGGAGGTAGACGAGCTCGACCGGGCGATTCTGAACCTCGGCCTGGATGGGCTCATCGTGGGCACCAACGTGCACGGCAAAACGCTCGACGATGCTTCGTTCGAGCCGTTCTGGAAGCGAGTCGACGAGCTCGCGCTGCCGGTGCTGCTGCACCCGATGTCGCCGATGGTCGGCACGCGCTACCTGGATCGCTTCGCGATGGTGCCGCTCATCGGCTTTCCCTTCGACACGACGCTCGCCGTGATGCGCCTGATCTGGAGCGGCTTTCTGGCGAAGTTCCCTCGAGTGCGCTTGATTGCGTCGCACACCGGCGGTGCGCTGGCGTACCTGACGGGTCGATTTGAAATCGGCTTCGACGCGTACGATGAATGCCGTCAGATCGGGCTTCGACCTGCCGACGCGTTGCGTCGCATCTGGTACGACACGATCGGCTATCACCCGCCGGCGCTGCGCTGCCTGGCCGATTCGGTCGGCGTCGCGCAGATGGTTTTTGGCACCGACTATCCGCATGTGATCGGCGATGCCGAGCGGGTGATCGCCTCGCTCGTGGCCACCGGCTTCAGCCCCAATGAGCTCGACGCGATCTACTACCGCAACTTCGTCGACGGCCTGGGGCTGGGGCTGCCACCGTCCTAGCCCGGCTTGACCGTCCTGCGCCTAGCTGGTCCAGGCCGACCGCGATCCGGGCCGGCCAATTGACGGCTTGGCCTAAGACGCCCGTCCACAGACTCCGGCGAGGAACAGACTCCGGCGAGGAACGCCGGCCACAAACGCCCGCCATCGGTGCTGGCTCATCGGGGCCGGCGCCAAGGGCGTCGCCCGCCCCGCTCGCTAGGCCGCGGCCGACTTGGGTTGGCGGCATGGCAACCGCCTGAGCCACATGGGCGCCCGTCCGGCCCGCCCCGGGGTCCGCGCTGCGCCAAGCTCGTCCAGACCTACGGGCGATACTGGCTGGCCAATTGCGGCTTGGCCTAAGACGCCCGTTCCAAGATGCCCGTCTAAAGACGCCGGCCAAAGACGCAGACCATAGACGCCGGCTATAGGTCGCCGGCCAAGGGCGTCGCCCCGCCCAGCTCGCTCGGCCCCGG
>DASXRR010000289.1:0-2521 GCA_036506475.1 Chloroflexota bacterium | reverse complement strand
TCGCTGATGCAGCTCAACGGCCTGGTCGACGCGCGGCTCGCGTAAGACGTCCAGGTGCACGCTGGGCTGTATCTCAATCCGCAAACGCCAGGCGCGGCTGACGATGGTCGGCTGATCGAGGCGTGCATCGAGCACGTGCGGTTGGCCGAACGACTCGGCTACCGCGCGGTGTGGATCACGGAGCACGCCTTTACGGGCTACAACGCCTACTCCGACCCGTTGGTCCTCGGCGCGCACCTGACCGCCCTGGCGCCGCGACTCTCGATTGGCTTCTCAGTCGCCGTCGGTGCGCTGCACCATCCCATCCGCTTCGCGACGCAGGCCGCGCTGCTCGACAATCTCACCCACGGCCGCCTGATCTGCGGCATCGGCAGTGGCGTCGGACCCGACGAATTCAATGGCTACGGACTGTCGGCGCGCGAGAAATACGCACTCCTCGATGCGTGGACGACGATCGTCACCGAGGCGTGGACGCATCGCGCTGACGACCAGCCGTTCGAATACGACACACCCTGGTGGCGCGGCAAGATCGACGGGCGGATTATCCCGGCCGTCGTCCAGCAGCCCTACCCGCCGCTCGTGCGCGGCACGCTCACGCCGGCGGTCGTGCGCGCTCAGGCGCACCAGGGCATGCCTTTTCTGATGTCGCTCGGCTGGGGCAATGGCGAGCTGCTGTGGAACACGTTCCTCGACGGCCTCGACGAAGCCGAGCTCAGCTCGGTGGAACGCACCCGAGCGCTCGAGTGGAGCGCCTTTCCACAGCAGGTCTTTCTCAGCGACGACGCGCGTGACCTGGCGCGCGGCTGGGAGTACGCCAAGGTCTACATCTCCAAAGGTGTGCGCGCGAATCTGGGCTACGACCGCGCCAGCCCGGAGCAGTGGGAGCAACGCAAAGACAACTACCGTCGCGGCCTGATGCTGGCCGGCGGCTCCCAGCAGGTCCTGGACAAGCTCGCCCCATGGGCTGAGCGGGGCATGCGCCACGTCATGGTGTGGGCGATGTTCGGGCACATGCCGACTGAACGGGCGGCCGAGACGATCCAGCGCTTCGGCGAGGAGGTGCTGCCGCACCTCGAAAGGATCCAGCCCGCAGCGCCTGCGCGCGCTCCGCTGCCGGTCGCGTGAGCGGCAGTCTCGCCCGTTCGGGCGAGCTGCGGCGCGCGCTCGTATGCCTGGTCGGACCGGGCGCGTGGCGGCTGCGCAGCATGACGCTCGGTCGCGGCGACCGCGACAAGGTTGTTGCCGAGCTGGATGGTCGGCGCTACTTCGTCAAGCTGATGTGGCCGCCGGGTGCGGCCGCCACACTGGCCGCGGCCGAGGTTGGCCTGGCACCTCGCGTACTCGCAACGAGCCGGCTTGCCGACGGGCGCGCCATCGTCGTGCAGGACTTCGTCAGCGGCGCAAGCGGTGCCGACCCTGCCGTACGCGCCTGGATGCTGGCGCACGCCGACGACCTGGCCGACCTGTTCGCCTCGCTCGCCCGCCGCTGCGACTTGCAAAGCAGCCTACCAAGGCGGCTGTCTGATAGTCCGCGCGAACGGGCCGAGGTGCGCGTGCACGACATGCAGCTCGTGGCTGATGAGCTCCGGGGCAGCGGCTGGGCTGACCTCGGCCGCGCTGCTCTGATGCTGGCTCGGGTGCGCGACGTGTCCAGCGCACTGCCCGACGTACGCCATGTGTTAGTGCCCGTGCACGGCGATCCGCAATGGGCCAACTGGCTGCTGAGCTTCGAGCGCCGCCTGTTTCTGGTGGACTGGGACCACGCCCGTTTAGACGATCCCGTCACTGACCCCGCGCGCCTGGCCTGGTGGCTATTCCCGCCCGGCCCGCGCCGCCGCGCTTTCATCGCCCGCTGCGGCATTGACGTCTCAGACCCCCTCCTCTGGCAGCGCGCCGAATGGAGCGTCACCGCCTACGCCGGCCACACCGCCCTCTGGGTGGCCCGCCAGGGCCGCCACGCCCGCGCTACCGAGTTCCTCGACATGTGTGAGCAATTACTGGATGCGGGACTCCTGGGTTAGCGTTCGAACCCACTACATCTCCGGGTCGGGCTTGCAGCCCCCCACAACAGGGGCTACTGGCCGATTCAATCACCCGGCAAGCTCAGCACGCTCGCGGCGTTGGCGAGCCTCGGCCCTCGGGCTGCCTGGCCGTAGGCGGGATCGGCGCCACTGCATACGCCATACACATGCGTTGCTTGCCGCCAGATGTGTCCCATTGGCGAATAGCCCCCTGCTGCGGGGGTCGCCGCGGGAAGGAGAGCATAGCCCACGCTAAGGCGGGGTGAACTCGCTTGCGAGCGGAGCAGCGACTGGCGGCGGGAGCTGCAAGTGCACCCCGCGGAACGTGGGCTCCCCCGACCCGGAGATGCGAACGGCCACGAAACTCACCTTTGGAAGAAGGCGCGATAAATAGCGGCAGAATTGCGCTGGTCTGGCGATGATTGGCTGGGTACCTCAACCATAGCCAGGTCTGGGCGTAGCGCCTGCGCACGCGCGGCGTGGCTTTGAAGAGGATCGCC
>DASXRR010000288.1:0-3212 GCA_036506475.1 Chloroflexota bacterium | reverse complement strand
GCGGGCGACGGTGGTGGCTGGCGGGGAGGCGGCGCTGGATGGCCTGGTGGCGCAGCTTGAAAGGCAGGGGGTGTTTGCGCGACGGGTGCAGGTGGACGTGGCGGCGCACAGTCCGCAGGTGCAGCCGCTGCTGGCTGAGCTCGAGGCCAAGTTGATAGGCATCAGGCCACGTGCGTTGAGCGTGCCGATGTATTCCACCGTCCACCACAAGCAGCTCGAGGGACCAGAGCTCGATGCCGCGTACTGGGCGGCCAATCTGCGTCAGCGCGTGGAGTTCTCTAACGCAGTCCAGCAGCTGGTTAGCGATGGCCACACCACGTTCCTCGAGCTGAGTCCGCACCCGACCCTGCTGCCTGCGCTGATGGAGCTGGTGCAAACCGGTGGTGGGGTCGTGCTGCCCTCGCTGCGGCGCGACCAGGCCGGACCATTTATGCTGCGCGAGACCCTGGCGGCGCTGTACGCGAATCGTCAGCCGATCGCCTGGGACGCGCTCTATCCCAGCGGCACCTGTGCGGAACTGCCCACCTACCCCTGGCAGCGCGAGCGCTTCTGGCTCGACTCCACCACGTCCGCGCCAACCCGCAGACCGCGCGCGGGCGCTCACCCGCTGCTCGGCGAGCACCTCGAATTGGCCAGCCCACCCGGGACTCATGCGTGGCTGGGCGTGCTGTCGCCCGGCGCAATCACGACTTTCAGCGAGCATCGTGTAGACGGTCTGGCGTTGATGCCCGCCGCTGGCTTCCTGGAAATGGCACTCGCCGGCGCGACGGAGATCTTCGGATCCGGCGCCTACCTCGTCGAGCAGGTCCGCTTCGAGCAGCCGCTGGTTTTGCCTGCCAGCGCCGCGCCGTCGATCCAGTTGATCCTCGAACCAGAATCGAGAGATGGCATACCGTGGAAAATTGCCAGTCGGGCGGTGGAGACTGCCCGCTCGGGAGGCTGGACCGTCAACGCAACCGGCGTCTTGCAGCGCGGCGTATCCGCGGAGTCTGATGGTTCGCCAACCACCGCGAGTGACATGGCCGCGATCGAGCGTCGCTGTGGCCAGCACATGACAGGTTCGGTCTTCTACGCCGGGCTCGCCGACGCGGGCCTGGATTATGGCCCGCCGTTTCAGCGCATTCAGGAGCTCTGGGTGGGTGATGGGGAGGCCCTGGCCCGCGTCCGCGTACCCACCGAATCTGGCGCTGGCCGGAGCGCATATCTCATTCACCCCGCAGTACTCGACGCTTGCTTTCAGACGCTCGGGGCGACGGTCCGCGGCGCGGAGGACGGGAATGGGGTGTGGCTGCCGGTCGCGCTGGAGCGCCTTCGCGTGCTCAGTAAACCCGAAGGCGATGTGCGCGTCCACGCTGTCGCGCACCCGGCGGACGAGGGGACGATTTCCGCCGACATTCGGGCCTTCGACACGTCGGGTCGAGTTTTGATCGAAGCGCTCGGACTGCGGGCGGTGCGTTCGGGAGCGCGGGACTCGATTGACGATTGGCTCTACGAACTGGACTGGCGGGCTGAGCCACTGGCAGACGGAACCAATGACACCAGCCTGACCGGCCGCTGGCTGGTTTTCGGCGACGCGGCCGATGAGCTGACCGGGAGCACGGTCGACGAGCTTGTCAGCCGCGGTGCGGAGGTCATCCCGGCGCACGCGTACGACTTCCGCAGCATCCTGCAGGATGCGAACGCGCAGGCCGCCTCACCGTTGCGCGGCATCGTGTACGTCGGGGCAAGCCCGCCTACCGCTGCTGCGAGCGCGGGCGCGGGCAGCACAGAACAACCGGCCGAACTGTCGCTCGAAGAGATCGACCGGGCTCAGACGCGCGGGAGCGTAGGCGCGCTCGAGCTGGTGCAGGCTATTGCAGCCCAGGGTTGGCGCGACGCACCCCGCTTGTGGCTGGTCACGCGCGGCGCGCAGGCGGTCGTGCCCGGCGAACAGGTCCTACCCGAACAAGCGCCGCTGTGGGGACTGGGGCGCTCGCTCGCGCTGGAGTATCCCGAGTTGAACTGCACGCTTCTGGACGTGCCCACGAGCACCCCGGTTCCGGCCCTGGTTGACGAGTTGGCCAGCAGCGGGCTCGAGAACCAGGTGGCGTGGCGGGACACGACACGCTTCGTCGCACGTCTGGTGCGCGCGAAGCCCGAGCCGCAAGCGAGCCCCCACCGACCGATGGTGCGGGCAGGCAGACGATCGTTCCACCTCGAGCAGTCCGCGCCTGGCACGCTCGCCGGGCTGGTGCTCCGCGAAGCCGAGCGGCGCTTACCGGGTCCGGGTGAGGTCGAACTGGAAGTTGCGGTCGCCGGACTCAATTTCCTTGACGTACTTGGCGCACTTGGCGCCCTGCCAGCCGGTGCAGGACCGCCCGCACCTGGCGGCGAGTGCGCTGGCCGGGTGAGCGCCGTCGGTGAGGATGTCACGGAATTTCAGGTGGGTGACCCGGTGCTCGCACTGGCGCCCGCCAGCTTTGGCCGATATGTCGTGACTTCGGCCAGCGTAGTGGCGCACCGGCCCGCAACGATGAGTCCTGAAGAAGCCGCGACGCTGCCGGTGGCATTCCTGACCGCCGCGTACTCGCTGGATGTCCTCGGTCGCTTGAGTGCCGGCGAACGGGTGCTCATCCATTCGGCGTCAGGCGGGACCGGTCTCGCGGCCGTTCAGATCGCCCAGCGCCGGGGCGCCCAGGTGTTTGCCACAGCGGGCAGTCTAGAAAAGCGCGCCTACTTGCGCACGCTTGGCATCGAGCATGTTTACGACTCGCGCTCTCCAGGGTTCGGCGAGCAAGTGCGTCAGGCGACCGGCGGACGGGGCGTTGATGTGGTCCTGAATTCACTGACTGGCGAGTTCATCCAGGAGGGACTGAATGCGCTGGCGGCATACGGTCGGTTTGTCGAGATCGGTAAGCGCGATATTTATTTGAACAGGCCGCTTGGTCTGGCGCCCTTCAGGCGCAATCTCGCTTACTTCGGCTTCGACCTGGCGCGCCTGGTTACCGACCGCCCGGGCGTGGTGGGGTCGTTGCTGCGCGAGCTGATACGCGATGCCGTTGCAGGCGAGCTGCGACCACTGCCGTACTCAGTTTTTTCGCTAGCTGAATCCTCGGCAGCCTTCCGCCAGATGGCACAGGCCCGCCACATCGGTAAGATCGTGTTGTCGTTGGCCGATGCCGAGCAGCTACCGATCGCGGCTGCATCCGGCTGGAAGGTCCGGCGCGATGGCT
>DASXRR010000287.1:0-19774 GCA_036506475.1 Chloroflexota bacterium | reverse complement strand
AGCATGTGCTCGAACCGTACCTGGTGCTCGTGCGTGAGGCGCTGCGGTTGCGCCGGGCGCGCTATGACCTGGCGGTGGTGTTCCGAGCGGATCACTGGTGGGGGGCGTTGCTGGCGCTGGTGGCGGGGATACCGGTGCGGGTGGGTGGGCGCACGTCGGAGACGGAGCGTTTGCTCACGCATGCGGCCGTGCTAACGCCGACCGAACACGCCGTCGAGCAGGCGCTAGGCATCGCCAACGTAGCGCTCGATGCGTTCGGCGTAGCGGCGGAAACGGCGCCGTGTGACGTGGTCTTCCGGGTGGACGAAGAGGCTCGCGCCGAGGCTGCGCGCTGGTGGAGCCAGCACGGCCTCGATGGCCAGCGGGTGGTAGCGATTCAGCCATCCGCGGGCGCGGCACTGAAATCATGGCCGCTGGGACGCTGGCGGGCGCTGGCCGCGGGACTCGACGACGCGGTGCTCATGACCGGCGGGCCGGACGACGCGGCGCTGCTGCGGCAGGTGGCGGCGGGGGCGGCCGTGGCGTGCGGGCAGCGACTGGCAGTCACGGCGGCGCTGTTCGAACGGTGCGCGCTGGTAATCGCGCCTGATGGTGGGGCGGGGCACCTCGCGGCGGCGGTCGGCACACCCACCCTGCGCCTCTACGGACCCGCGCCGACATCGAAATTCGGGCCGTGGCCGAAGACAGCGCGCCATCAGCAGGTGCTCGTCACGGGCGCCCTGGATTGCCTGCCGTGTGGCTACCTCGAACGACCGCCCTGCGGCGCACGCACCGAGCCTGCGTGCATGCTCGCGCTCAGCGTGGACCAGGTGCTGGCCACAGCAAAGGGCATGCTCGCTCGAATCGAGAACTAGAATTGCCGATCATGCGCGCTACGCCCAAGCGGATCCTGGTCGTCAAGCTGGCCACGTTGGGCGACCTGCTGATCGCGACACCGGCCTTGCGCGCGCTGCGTACGACATTTCCTGATGCCCACATTGGCGTGCTGACCACGGCCGCGGGCTCGGCGGCGCTGCGTGGCCTCGACAGCCTCGACGAACTCCTCGTGTTCGACAAGTACGCCTTCGATCGGCCAAGCGAGGCGCTGGCGAATGTGCCCCACGCGCTAGAGCTGGCGCGGCACCTACGCGGCGGCGACTGGGACGTGCTGGTGCTCATGCATCACCTGACCACGGCGTTCGGCATCGCCAAATACGCCGCCCTGTGCCTGGGCAGTGGCGCGCCCGTGCGCGTCGGACTCGACAACGGCCGTGGCTGGTTTCTGACGCAGCGCGCCGAAGACCGCGGCTTCGGCTGGCGCCACGAGGTCGACTACCTGCTGGATGTCGTGGGCGTGCTCGGGGCGCGACATCCTGATGAGCCACGCCTGGAGCTGTGTATCAGTGCCGACGATGAGGCCTGGGCGGCCCAGTGCTGGGCGGATCTGGACATCACGGGCGAGGCCATTTTGATCAATGCCGGCTCGGGCGCGTACAGCACGGCACGACGCTGGGCGCCGGAGCGGTTCGTCGAAACGGCGCGCGCGCTCCATGCCCGGCATGGGCTGCAGCCGTTGGTGCTGGCCGGGCTGAGCCCGGACGAACAGCTGCTGGCGCGGCGCGTTGCGAGCGGAGTGGGCGGCAAGGTGGTGCCGGCGGCGCCGACGCCGCAGGCGCTTGGCGCACTGATTCAGAAGTGTCGACTGGTGGTCGCCAATGACAGTGGGCCAGTCCACCTCGCTACGGCCGTTGGCACGCCCGTGGTGGCGATCTTCGGGCCGAGCAACGACAAGGCCTGGGGCCCCTATCCCGTCAAAGCACAGCAAAATCAGGTCGCGCGCGAAATCCTGGCGTGCGCGCCGTGTATCCATCGCGGGCACAGCTTCGGCACACCACAGGGCTGTCCCGCGCGCACCTGCCTGGCCATACTGGAGACAGCAACTGTCCTCGATGCGGCCGAGCGGGCTCTCGGTGTTGACGCGCGCGTGTTGGTGAGGACGTGAGCGCGAGCGCACCGTCATTCGACGACACCACGCTGCGCTGCGCGCGTCATCCGAACGTCGAGACCGTGCTGCGCTGCGGCCGATGCGAGACGCCCATATGCCCGCGCTGCCTGATCTCGACCCCAGTTGGGGCGCGCTGTCCGACGTGTGCGCAGGTCAAGCGCTTCGCGCTACTGCTCAAACCCGTCGAGCTGGCCAAGGCGGTCGGCTTCGGGCTGGGAAGCGGGACGATCGGCACGCTGATCGTGGGCTACATCCCATTTCTGGGCATCCTCGGTTACATGGTGATGGGCTTCCTGGTCGGCCAGGCGGTCTTGATTGGCGCCAACCGCAAGCGGGCACGCGAGCTCGGCCCAATCGCGGTGGCGTGCGTACTCGTGGGCTACGAGCTCGGGACGGTGCTTGGTCTGGGGAACCGATTCGGAGTCAGCCCAGGGCTGTTGCTGGTGCCGCTTGTGCTGCTGACGACGAACATCCTGTTGCTGGTCGGTCTCCTGGTCGGAGCGCTGCTGGCCTGGATGCGCGTCCGTTGAGCTTCGACGACGACGTCCGCCGGCTCGCTGGGCATCGGGTCCTGGTGGTCGGCGACCTCGTCCTGGACGAATACGTAACCGGGCGACCGGCACGCCTGTCGCGCGAGGCGCCAGTGATGATCCTCGAGTTCGTCGCGCACGAAGAGCGCGCTGGCTCGGCGGCCAGTCCGGCCGCGAACGTGGTTGCGCTCGGCTCATCGGCGAGCGTGGTCGGGGTGCTCGGCTGTGATCCGCCAGGCGAACGGGTCGAGGCGAGCCTGGCCGGCCTGAGCATCGATTGCTCGGGGCTGGTGCGTTCGGCCGCGGCGATCACGGCGACCAAGACACGTTTTTTGGCGCAGGGCTTCACGGGTGGCCTGCACGGCCGCCAGCAGGTGCTGCGCCTCGACCGCGCAACTGCGCTGGATGCTGAAGCGCGCGCGCGCTGTGGCGAGTGTATCGCCCGACTCGCGGCCGCCGTCGATGTGATTCTGGTGTCCGACTATCGGGGCGGCGTGGTGTGTACGGCGACCTTGGAAGCGGCACGCGCAAGCCGACGGCCGATCGTCGTCGACTCGCAAGGCGATGTGTCGCGCTTCGGCGGCGTCGACGTGCTCAAGATCAATCAGGCTGAAGCGCATACCGCGCTGGGCAATGGCGACCTCGTTGCGGGCGGCGAAGCGTTGCGGCGTGAGCTTGGCCTGCGCTTCCTGGTCATCACTCTGGGCGCCGAGGGCATGCTGGTGCTGGGCGACGGCGAACCAGTACGTGTGCCCGCCGTCCGGGTCACCGAGGTCTTTGACGTGACCGGCGCAGGCGACACTGTCGTCGCGGTGTTGGCGCTCGGCCTGGTCGGCGGCCTATCCATGCGCCGGTCGGCCGAACTGGCCAGCGCAGCCGCGAGCGTGGTCGTTCGCAAATTAGGCGTGGCCACCGCATCGCCCGAGGAGATTCTGGTCGCGCTGCGCGGCGCAGGTTAGACGTCAGGCGGTCTGCTGCGCACGGCGCTTGACCTTCAAGCGCCAGCAGGCGGTTTTGGACTCGAGGCAGCATTGCTGCTCGTCGATCGTCGCGGGCGGGGTGTTCTGTAAGCAGATGACGTGGTACAGGACGGGTCGGCCCTCCAGATACTCGCCGTCGCCGATCCAGCGCTCGCGATAAAACGGGCAGGCCATCTTGAACCGATGCCAGTTCGGGTTATCGGGGATAACCGTCGGATCGGTCTTGCGTGAGCGTGGGATGGAGGTTCCGGCCATGCGACGTCTGCGGATTCTACCTGCTAAGCGTTGAAGTCCCCAGGGCTTCGTGGGCCCCGGCAGCTTGTTGTTCACGCAGCTTCAGCACGGCGTACGCGGCGCGCGTGGTCGGAATCTCGAGGCCGTGCCGATCGGCGAATCGGACCAGCGCGCCCGTCAGCGCATCGAGCTCGGTGCGTCGGCCGCGCTCGAAGTCGCGCGCCATCGACGCTTTCATCGTGTACGGGATGCGATCGAGCATGTCCAGCGCGCGCGCCTCGAGCGGTGCCAGGTCGTGGCCGCGGGCCCGGGCGACCTCGCCCACTTCGCGCAGCAGCGCCGCGCTCAGCGCGCGCGTCTCAGGCAAGTCGCGAATTGGACCAATCGACGATTGGCACAGACTGGTCAGCGTGGCCATCGGAATCAGAATGAATGCCTTTTCCCACAAGGCGCGGTGCCCGTCGAGCGTGGCGTTGGCGTTCATGCCCGCTTCTTTGAGCGCGTTGACCGTGCGCTCGACGGCCTCGGACGGCGGGCCCGTATAGCTGGCAACGTTGATCAGGTGACCGGGCGTCAGGTGGCCGATCACGCCAGGCTCCAGGATGGTCGTTTCCAGGGCGGTGGTACCGATCAACACGCGTTCGCGGCCGACCACGTCGGCGAGCTGGTCGGGCGCATCGAGGCCGTTCTGCAGGGTCAGGACATGGCCGTTCGGTGTGGTCATCGACGCGGCGGCCTGGGCGGCTGACGGCAAGTCGTAGGTCTTGACGGCGAACAGCACCAGCTCGGACTGGCCCAGCTCAGCGGGATCGTCGGAGGCATGCGCCGGCACCGAAAACGTGCCGAAGTCGGCGCTCTGCACGGTGAGCCCGCGGTCCTGGATGGCGGCGAGGTGTGCGCCGCGGGCGAGGAAGCTCACCTCGTGGCCCGCGCGGGCCAGTAAGCCGCCGTACAGACCGCCGGTTCCGCCGGCGCCGATCACGCCAATGCGCATGTGCCGGGCAGTATAGGCAAGCGTTAGCCTGTCAGCAGTTGTGAAGCTTCAGCCTAGCGCGAGCTACAGCCTCATCCTGCGCACCGAAACGAGCAGCCAGCCGGGCACGCTTGGACGCGTCACCACGGCCATCGGCCAGGAAGGCGGCGACATCGGTGCGATCGACATCGTGCGCGTGGGTGGCGGCAAGATGGTGCGCGACCTGACCGTCGCCGCGCGCGACGAGGCACACGCCGAGGAGATCGTCCAGCGCGTGCGCACGCTCGACGGCGTGTCCGTGCTGCACGTGACCGATCGCACGTTCCTGGTCCACCTGGGCGGCAAGATCGAGGTCACCGGGCGCGTGCCCGTCAAAGGCCGCGACGACCTGAGCATGGTCTATACGCCGGGCGTTGCGCGCATCTGCCTGGCCATTCGCGATGACCCGCTCAAACAGTGGACGCTCACGATCAAGCGCCACACGATCGCCGTGGTGACCGACGGCTCGGCGGTCCTGGGCCTGGGCAACATTGGACCCGCCGCTGCCCAGCCGGTCATGGAAGGCAAGTGCATGATCTTCAAGGCGTTCGCCGATCTGGACGCCTTCCCGATCTGCCTGGCCACGCAGGACCCTGATGAGATCGTGGCCGCGGTGCGCTACCTGGCACCCGTCTTCGGCGGCATCAACCTCGAGGACATCGCTGCGCCCAAGTGCTTCGACATCGAGGAGCGACTGCGCAGCGAGCTCGACATTCCCGTCATGCACGACGATCAGCACGGCACGGCCGTGGTCGTCCTGGCGGCTATGAAGAACGCGCTCAAGCTGGTCGGCAAGCCGATCGAGGAGGCGCGCATCGTGATCAGCGGGGTGGGTGCCGCGGGCGTGGCGACGGCGCGCATTCTGCTGGCCGCGGGCGCGCGGCGGGTGATTGCTGTCGATCGCGCTGGGGCGCTCTATGCCGGCCGCGCGGAACACATGAACACGTATAAGGAGCGCCTGGCGGCGATGACCAATCCGGATCGGGTCACTGGCTCGTTGGGTGAGGCACTGCGGGGCGCGGATGCCTTCGTTGGCCTGTCCGGGCCGGGTGTGGTGACCGCGGCGGAGATCGCGGGCATGGGCCCGGACCCGATCGTGTTTGCGCTGGCCAATCCCATTCCTGAGATTCAGCCCGAGGAGTTGATCGACGTCGCGCGCGTCGTCGCCACCGGGCGCAGCGACTACCCGAACCAGATCAACAACTCACTGGCGTTTCCGGGCATCTTTCGTGGCGCCCTGGAAGTCGAGGCAACCGACATCGACGAGTCGATGAAGCTGGCCGCGGCCGATGCCATCGCGGCGCTGATCGGGCCGGATGAGCTGACCGAGGAGTACATCGTGCCCAGCATGTTCGACAAACGCGTGGCTGACACGGTGATCGCGGCGACGCGCGAGGCGGCGTGGGCCAGCGGCGTGGCTAGGAAACCACGCCAACCGTCATCCTGAGCCCACCCCTTTGTCATCCTGAGCCTGCGAAGGATCCGCTGCCTGTGACCTCCCGGGCAAGCGGATCCTTCTGGCTCGCGGAGCTCGCCTCAGGATGACACGTGCGGAGTGCCTGCCGCAACGCCCCAGCTGCAGCGTCTGGGTCATCGGGTGCAATGGGAATTTCGTGCGTGGAGTCGCGATTGCGGCGTGCCCAGGCATCGACGATGAGCAGGTCGTCCAGCTCATCGCGGCTGACCTGTGCCGCCATCGGCGCACGATAGACCCGCCGCAGGAGGTAGCGCAGGTGCGACGGCGTCGCGTTCAGCGCCAGGGAAACCTCCTCGACGAGCCGTCCGCCGCGAACAAGGAGCAGCCGCGCCCGATCGGGCTGCCGGTCAGGGCTGACCAGGACCACATTGCGCTCTGAAAACGCGGCCAGTCGCTGCTGCACGGCGATGACCTGCTCGAGGTCGCGCATGCGGTCGCGCAGGTCGGCGGCTTCTTCGAAACGCAGCGCCTCGGCGAGCGCGTCGCGCCGTTCGGCGGCTTGCTCGAGGACCGTCGTGTCCTGGCCGCGCAAGGTGCGCGCCGCGACCTCGACCCGCGCGCGATACTCGATCGGCGAGACCGCGCCGACGCACGGCCCGCTGCACTTGCGCATGTCCAACAGCGGGCACGCGGACTGGCCAGGCGCCAGCGACCCGGTGCACTGGCGCAGGCCAAGCCGCTCGGACAGAAACGTCACGGCCGAGGCGACCACGCCCGCGCGACGGAACGGGCCGAAGTACACCGCGCCGTCGCTTGGCCGTTCGCGGGTGGCCTCGAGGCGTGGCTGCGCATCGCGCAGGTCGAGCTTGATGAACGGATAATCGTGAAAGTCGCGTAGCTGGCTGTTGCCCGTCGGCAGATAGCGCTTGACCAGCTTGGACTCGAGGAGTAGCGCTTCCAGCTCGGAGCCGGTCTCGATCGCTTCGACGTCGGCGACGTGCGCAAGGCGTCGGCGCAGGCGCGGCTGGGCCGGGCTGTGCGCGGTCCCAGATGGCCGAAGATGGGTGCGCACGCGGGTGCGCACGTTGACGCTCTTGCCCACATAGACGACCTGGCCATAGTCATCCTTGAGCAGGTACACGCCCGGCCCGGTCGGCAGACTCTTGACCTGCGCCTCGTCGATGTGGGTGCGGCTGCGCTTCCTCGGTCGGCTGACGGGTTGGTTCTGGACGCGCTGCAGCGCCTGGATGGAGTCGATACCTTTGTCGAGCGCCTTTGCCAGTAAGTGCCGCAGCAAGGCGAGCGTCGCGTCCGCGTCCGGGCCGGCGCGGTGGCGCTGGACGTACGGGTAGCCGAGCACCGCGCACAGAGTGTCGAGTCGGTAGCTCGGCATGCCGGGCAGCAGTCGCCGCGCCAGGCGCAGTGTGCATAGCCGCGGGCTCTCCCAGGCCAGATTGGCGCGCTTGAACGCCTGGAGCAGGAAGTTGCAGTCGAAGCTGGCGTTGTGGGCGACGACGACGGCGCCGTCGAGCATCGTGGCCAGGTCAGCCAGGCACGAATCGAAGGTCGGCTTGCCACGCAGCAGCTCCGGCGTGATGCCCGTCAGGTGGCTGACGAAGGGCGGAATCGGAATGCCCGGTTGGACGAGGCGATCGAGACGCTGGGTGATGCGGTCGTCTTCGATGCGGATGGCGGCGACTTCGAGCACGCGATCGAACAGGGCGCTACCGCCGGTAGTTTCAAGGTCGACGATGACGAACGGCGTGCCGATCACGGTAGTTCCTACTTGCCACAGTACGCCGCCAAACCGGCTGGCATCCCGGTTTCTGGGGCCCTGTGACGCGCCTGTGAGAGGTAGAACGCACGTTCTGCAACCGAATGGGCAGCCGCCAGCAGCGGGCCGCGCCGGCGCGTCTTACTACAAGGATGACGATGGGCCTATGGCGCCACGCGGAGTTCCTGAAGTTGTGGGTCGGCCAGACGGTCTCAACGCTGGGCAGCTTCGTGACGGCGCTGGCGCTCGGCCTGACCGCCGCTGGGCTGCTGCGGGCGACACCGCTGGAATTGGGCGTGCTGGGCATGCTGCTGAGCCTGCCGTTCGTGCTGTTCGGGCTGCCGGCCGGGGTGTGGGTCGATCGCACGCGGCGCAAGCCGCTGCTCATCGGCGCCGACATCGGGCGCGCGCTCCTGCTGGCCAGCGTGCCCGCTGCCGCGCTCGTGGGGTGGCTGAGCATGACGCAGCTGTATGTGGTTGCGTTCGGCGTCGGCTCGTTGAACGTGATCTTCGCCGTCGCGTATGGCTCGTTCCTGCCCTCGCTAATCGAGCGCATCGATCTCCAGGAAGGCAACGCCAAGCTGGCCCTGGGCGAAGCGATCGCCCGTGTGAGCGGACCTGGCCTGGCTGGCGTGCTGGTCCAGGTGCTGACTGCGCCGGTCGCGATCGCGGCCGATGCTGTGTCATTCCTACTGTCGGCGGTCAGTCTGATTGCGATCCGCACCCCTGAAACGCCACTGGCTGCAGCGGACAAGGTGGATATGCGCGCGGAGATTGGCGAAGGGATCCAGGCGGTCGCGCACCATCCGGTCCTCAGGCCGCTGCTCATCGGCTCGAACCTGGGCAATTTAGGCGACGGCGTGCTCTTTAGTAGCAATGTCTGGCTGCTGTTCCTGTCGCGCGACCTCGACTTCGAGCCGGCGACGGTGGGCAGCGTGCTGTCCGGCCTGGGAATTGGCGGTTTGATCGGCGCCGCCATCTCCGGACCACTCACTCGCCGCCTCGGCCCGGGCGTGACGATCGCCGGCAGCCTGGCCGTCTGGGCGCTCGGCTTTGGCGGCCTGGCCTTCGTCTACGAATCGCCCAGCGCGCCACTCGCGGCAGCCGTCCTGATTGGCCTCGTCGGCACGATCAATCCGATCGCCGGTGCCAACGTGTCGACGCTGCGCCAGGCGCTGACGCCCGATCGACTCCTGGGCCGCGTGACGGCCGTGGTACGCGTCGCGACCTGGGGTTCGATGGCCGTCGGCGCACTCGTCGGCGGCGTGCTGGCCGAGTGGGTCGGCGTGCGCCAGACCGTGCTGCTGAGCGGCATCTTGCCGCTGATCGGATTCGTGTGGGTCGCGCTGTCGCCAGTGCGCGGCTTGCGGCGTCTAGACTTTGCGACACCGCTGTGTTCCGACGACTCCTGATCGCGAACCGAGGCGAAATCGCGGTGCGCGTGATTCGCGCTTGCCGTGAGCTCGCCATCTCGCCCGTGGCGGTGTACTCGGACGCCGATGCACATGCGCTCCACGTGCGCCTCGCCGATGCGGCCTATCCCATCGGCCCGCCGCCGGCGAGCGAGAGTTATCTACGCGCCGAGCGCATGATCGAGGCCGCTTTGGAATCGGGCGCGGACGCAGTCCATCCGGGCTATGGCTTCTTGGCCGAGAATGCCTCGTTCGCCCAGGCGTGCGCCGATGCGGGACTGGTGTTTGTCGGACCGCCGCCGCGGGCGATGCGCGATCTCGGGCTGAAGACCGAAGCGCGCAAGCTGATGCACGCGGCGGGCGTGCCCGTCGTACCCGGAACGCTGGATCCGGTTGCCTCTGTCGACGAGGCACGCAGCGCGGCCGATCAGATTGGCTATCCGGTGGCCCTGAAAGCGGTCGCAGGCGGTGGCGGTAAGGGGCTCCGGATCGTCCATGAAGCGACCGCGCTCGAGGCGGCGTTTCGTCAGGCGACGAGCGAGGCCGGCGCCGCGTTTGGCGACGCATCGGTCTACCTCGAACGCGCCATCGACCGACCGCGCCACGTCGAGGTCCAGATCCTGGCCGATCAGCATGGCCAGTGCGTCTATCTCGGCGAGCGCGACTGTTCACTGCAGCGACGCCATCAAAAGGTCATCGAGGAATCGCCATCGCCAGCGGTGTCGCCTGAAGTGCGCGCACGAATGGGCGAAGTAGCCGTCCGCGCGGCGCTCGCCGCGGGTTACACCAACGCGGGCACGGTCGAGTTTCTGCTCGCGCCCGATGGCAACTTCTTCTTCCTCGAAGTCAACGCCCGCTTACAAGTGGAGCACCCGGTGACCGAATTGGTCACCGGCATCGACCTTGTCCACGAGCAGCTGCGCATCGCCTGCGGTGAGCCACTGGGCTACGAGCAGAGCGCGATTCAGCCGCGCGGCTATGCGATCGAGTGTCGTGTGTACGCTGAAGATCCTCTGGCGGGCTTCATGCCCTCGACCGGTCGATTGATTGGCTATCGGCCACCGAGCGGACCAGGGGTGCGGGTCGACTCGGGCGTCGAGGAAGACGCCTCGATCGGCGTGTACTACGACCCGATGATCGCCAAGCTGATCGTGTGGGCGCCCGATCGTGAGCGCGGGCTAGCGCGCATGGCCCGCGCACTACGTGAGTTTCTTGTACTGGGCGTGCACACGAGCATTCCGTTGCATCGCTGGCTCCTCGCGCACCCGGCGGTGCAATCTGGCGCGGTCGACACCGGTTGGCTCGAACGCGAATGGTCCGCTGCGCATGGTGCCGAGCTCGCCGACGCAGACCTGCCCGTGGCGGCAATTGTGGCCGCACTCCTGGCCGACCACGTCGCGCCACCAGTCGCACAGGCGACCGTCACCAACGGCGAGGTGTCGTCGGTGTGGCGCAGCGCGGCCCGCCGGGCTGGATTGCACTGATGCTGTATCACGTCACGGTTGGCGATCGGACGGTCTCGGTGCGGTTGCGCCGCGAAGGCGACACCGTGTTCGCTGCGCTTGACGACGGGCAAGAGCAGTCCGTCCACCTGAGCACGGTGCGCGGGCCGCTGCGGTCGCTGGCGCTTGGCCCACGCCGCTATGAAGTCATGGCGGCACGATCGCCAGACGGTGTCGCTGTGGCGATTGCCGGCGTGAGCTATCGCGCCGAGGTGCTGGACGAGACGCATGCGCGTCTGGCCAGCGTGGCCGCGGCGCGTGGCGGCAGCCACGGTCGACGCGATCTGAAGGCGCCCATGCCTGGCCTGGTCGTGAAAGTGCTGGTCGAGCCCGGACAGGTGGTCGCGGCCGGCCAGCCGCTGGTCGTGCTGCAGGCGATGAAGATGGAAAACGAGCTGTCGTTACCGCGCGGTGGCACGGTCAGTACCGTCGGCGTGGCCGCCGGTCAAACGGTCGAAGCTGGCCAGGTGCTGGCCAGCATCGACTAGCTTGGCCGCGCCGAGTTGGTACGGCGCCCGACGCTAGACTGACTGGTGATGAAGGCCGAGATCCTGTCCGTAGGCACCGAGCTCCTGCTGGGTCAGATTGTCGATACCAACGCCAATTACCTGGCGCAACAGCTGCCCACGCTCGGTCTCGACCTGTATTACGTGTCGTCCATCGGCGATAACCTGGCCCGCTTGTCTGAGGCGTTTCGCCAGGCGCTGCGGCGCTCGGATGTTGTTATCAGCACGGGCGGCGTCGGTCCAACCGAAGACGATCTGACGCGCGAGGCCATCGCGGCGGTCTTCGGCGAACAGATGCACGTGCAGCCCGAGCTCGAGCGACAGCTGCGCGAATTCTTCGCCCGACGTGGCCGAACGATGCCCGAGCGAAACGTCAAACAAGCGACGACGATTCCGTCCGGCACGTTCCTGCCCAATCCGATCGGAACCGCGCCCGGATGGTGGGTCGAAAAGGACGGCAAAGTCATCATTTCGATGCCCGGCGTACCGCACGAGATGCGCAAGATGTGGGAGGAACAGGCGCAGCCGCGGCTGGCGCGACTGCTGAGCGGCGGAGTGATCCTGTCGCGCACGCTCAAGCTTGCGGGCATCGGCGAATCACACGCCGAAGAAGCGCTCGCCGAGCTCACCCGCTCGACCAATCCGACACTGGCCACGTATGCCAAGAGCGACGGGATTCACGTCCGTCTGACATCCAAAGCCGCCACACCGGCCGACGCTTTGTCGACGCTCGAGCGATTTGAGCCAACGGTGCGCGCGCGCGTCGCGGAGTGGGTTTACGGTACCGACAACGACGACTTTCCGAGTGTTGTTGGTGGCTTACTGCGGTCGCGCAGCTTGAAATTGGCCGTTGCCGAAAGTGCCACGGGCGGACAATTGGCGTCGCTGATTACCGAAGCCTCGGGCGCATCAGACTACTTTGTGGCGGGCTACGTGGTGTATTCGCGGGCCGCGAAAGAAGCGCTTGGCGTCAGTCCGACAGTGTTAGATGCACACGGGACGATTGCCCGCGAGACCACCCAGGCGCTGGCCGCGGCGGCCCGCGAACGCGCACGCGCCGATGTCGCGATTGCGACGACGGGCGTGGCCGGGCCAAATGAATCTGAAGGCAAGCCGGTCGGCACGCTGCACATCGTCGTCGACGTCCAGGGTCGCCAAACCTGCCACGAAACGCGCTATTCGACGACGCGTACCGAATATAAGCGGCGCGGCGCGCAGGAAGCGCTGTATCACCTGTGGCGAGAGCTGAAGTGAGCAACTCGGCCGAGGAATGGCGGGCCACCGCACTGAAGAAGGCCCTCGAGCACACCCCTGAGCGCGACGCGCTCTTTGAAACGACGTCGCACATTCCACTCGAGCCGGTCTACACCTCCGAAGACCTGCACGGGTGGGACGAGCGCGAGCGGCTCGGCTATCCAGGCGAGTACCCGTTCACACGCGGTGTTCAAGCGTCGATGTATCGCGGTCGGCTGTGGACGATGCGCCAGTACGCCGGGTACGCCACGGCCGAGGAGTCGAACGCGCGTTTTCGGTACTTGCTCGAACGGGGCCAGACGGGACTCTCGGTCGCGTTCGACCTGCCCACGCAGATGGGCTACGACGCCGATCACCCGCTGGCGGAGGGCGAAGTTGGCAAAGTTGGCGTGTCGATCTCGTCGCTCGACGACATGGAGCAGCTGCTGGCCGGCTTGCCCCTGGACAAAGTGACCACGTCGATGACGATCAATGCCACTGCGCCGATTCTGCTCGCCCTGTATATCGCGGTAGCCCGCAAACAGGGTATCGACGCGTCGCGCATCAGCGGCACTGTGCAAAACGACATCCTCAAGGAGTACATCGCGCGTGGCACCTATATCTACCCACCACGCCCGAGCTTGCGCCTGATCACCGATCTGTTCGCGTACTGCGCGCGCGAAGTGCCGCAGTGGAACACGATCTCTATCAGCGGCTACCACATGCGTGAAGCCGGCGCGAGCGCCGTCCAGGAGCTCGCCTTTACGCTGGCCAACGGCATTGAGTACGTCAATGCTGCACTACGCGTTGGGCTCGATATCGACGCATTCGGGCCACGATTGGCGTTCTTTTTCGACAGTCACAACAATCTGTTGGAGGAAGTCGCCAAGTTCCGCGCCGCGCGACGAATGTGGGCCACGATCATGCGCGATCGCTTCGGCGCCAAAGACCCGCGTTCGTGGATGCTGCGATTTCATACGCAGACCGCGGGCGTGTCACTTCAAGCTCAACAGATCGACAACAACGTGGTTCGGGTGACGGTGCAAGCGCTGGCGGCAGTGCTCGGCGGAACGCAGTCGCTGCACACCAATGCCAAGGACGAAGCACTGGCGCTGCCAACCGCGGAAACCGCGCAGCTCGCACTACGAACACAACAAGTTCTGGCCTTTGAAAGTGGCGTGGGTGATGTGGTCGACCCGTTGGCCGGCTCGTACTTCGTCGAGTCCTTGACTGACGAGATCGAGCGACGTGCGTGGGACTACATCACGCGTATCGACGAGCGAGGCGGCGCGCTCGCGGCTGTAGAGGCGGGCTATATCCAGTCAGAAATCCAGGAATCTGCCTACGAGTATCAACGACAAGTGGAGCGCCAGGAACGCATCATCGTCGGCGTCAATCGCTTTCAAACCGAGCAACCGGAGACTGCGCCGGCGATCCTGGTCGTCGATCCGACAATACGGCAGCGTCAATGTGAGCGTCTACGAGCGTTGCGTGCACGACGAGATGCTGCAGTGTGCACGGGCATGCTCGAAGGGTTGGAGCAGGCGGCGGCGAAGGACGACGTTAATCTGCTGCCATTGATCGTCGAGGCGGTCGAGGGATGCTGTACGCTCGGCGAGATTTCCGATGCCTTCCGTCACGTATGGGGCGAGGCGCGCGACTTCGGACGAATCTAACTCGCACATTTGCGCACGTTGCACTATCATGATCAACGGCGCGTACGATGGGCTAAACCTACGAAGTCATCGCCAGGAGGGGTAACAGTGCCGGTATCTATTCGCAAGCTGTCCTCCGATGAAGCAGCCAAGGTGTTTCCAAAGCGTGGACAGATGGATCTGTCCGAGTATGCGGACGCGCTGCGCGAGCTTTCGCCCGGTGATGCGGCCGAGATCGATCTAGCCGGACTATCGAGTCGAGCGCTCAAGCGACGGCTTGGTCAAGCGGCCAAACAGACCGGTTATTCACTCAAGTGGGCACGCGATAGTGGCAGCGGCCAACTACGCTTCCAGGTGCGCGAGGCACGCGGTGCGGCGCCCAAGGCGCGCAATGGGCGGCGCGGTCGGCGGCGCAAGACGGCCGACTAGCCTCGACGTTCGAGGACTTTTGGCTAGCGCAACTAAGCCCCCTGGCTCGTGTGACGGGCCAGGGGCTTCTTTATGATGTGCCCGCTTACGAGGCCGACATGAGTGATTCCGAGTACGAGCGCGCAGTACTGTGGGTTCCCGACCCGACCAGCCCAGCTGGCTGGATCCGCCGCAAGGTGTGGGCCGAGGAACAGCCCAAGCGCAAGAAGCCGCCGATGGGCTTCGGCGTGACTGCGCGTCGCACGGACGACGAAGAGACCACCCAAGCCCAAGCCGCCTGAGGCCAGCGCGGCACGCGCCCTGCGTTCCATCGACAGTGAGATGTCATTCTCGACTGTCCTGGCGCACATCGTGGCCCGCATCGGTGCCGCGCTGTGGCGTCACCGCCTTACCTGGTTGACCTGCCTTGTGGTCGCCGCCGGCGTCGGCGTGTATTCGCTCGGCTACGCGGGACCTTCGTCTCCTGCAGCGTCCCTCGCTGCGAATAGTGACTGCGCGGATACGGCGATGGGTGCCGTCGCCAAAGTCGACGATCAAGCAGCGCATGCCGCCTATAACTGCCTGGCGCCAACGATGCGCCACGGTGGTGAGCAAGAGTTCGTCAAGTCACTCCATGACCGCGGCGATCTGCCGAGTGGCAAAGTCGACCGGGTGGGCGATAAGCGCCAGTCGGACGGCAGTCGCATTGTCTTCTACACGATCGAGGCGGGTGGCCAGGTTGTCGGGTATATCGTCTATCTCGACGCCAACGGCAAGGTCGAAAAGATCGAGTGAGCTTCTGGGTGGCTTAGCGGCGCGCCAGAATCAGCATTGCTGGTGCGTCTGACGTGAACGGCTCGCGCTGATAGCCGCCGTGGACCGACTCCACTTCGAAGCCGGCGCGCGCAAGAAGGTGCTCAGCCTCGAATCTGTGGATCCACCGATACGGCCATTCGACAAAGCGTTTGGCAACGAGTGCGCCGCGATCGTCGATGGCTTCGTAGGCTGAGCGAATCACGCGAATCTGGCGACTCAGATCGGTGCTGACGACCGACTCCACGCGTGACAGTGTGAAGCCGTGCTCGACCGAATACTGCACCAGGTCGTCGCGCATGCTGCCTGACGACGCCGCGATCCACTCTGGCTTGGGGTGCAGCAGGTCTATCGCCAGCAGTCCACCTTTTCTGAGATGCCTTCTAATGCATAGGAGCGCCTGCAACTGGGCTTCCGCCTCGGTCAGATAGGCAAAACTCTTGACCGCCACGATCGCCAGATCGAACTCCCCATCTACGTCAAATGCGCGCATGTCGGCCTGGACGAGTCTGACGTCGGGGTGCGCTTCGAGCTTGGCGCGGGCCAGCTGGAGCATGTGTGGCGACACGTCGACGCCAACGACCTGGTTGCCCGCTTCGGCCAGAGGCAGCAACAGCCGACCGCTGCCACACGCCAGCTCCAGCACCCGGCCACCTTCGCTTCTTGCCAGCTCCAGGTAGAGCGGCACGTCGGCGTCGAAAGCGAACGCGTCATACAGCTGCGCGAGCTGTGCGTCGGTCCATGGGTGATCGGCTTTCACCAGCGCGCCACGCGCTGACGCCACGCCATCCATCACCTTGGAGAGGGTATCGTCCACCCACGTGCCGCGCTTCGACGCTGTCGTCTTCGACATGGACGGTGTGCTCATCGACAGCGAGCCGCTGCATTTCACCGTCGCCAACGAGGTCCTGGCCGACTATGGCGGACTCAGCCGCGAAGAGAACGAGGCGTTCATCGGCACTACCACCGAGTTCTTCTGGGATACGCTCATCCCGCGCCGTGGCCTGCCCAAAACGCGCGCGTTTTACGAGGCGCGATACGACGAGGCCGTCCTGCGCATCCTGCGCCAACCCTGGCCGGCCTGCCCTGGCGTGCCTGAGCTCGTCGCGCACCTGCGCGCACTCGGCGTTCGCCTGGCGCTGGCATCGTCGGCCAAGCGCACCTGGATCGACGCCACGCTCTTGTCCATTGGCCTGCACGGTGGCTTCGAAGCCATCGTCGCCGGCGACGAGGTCACGCACGGCAAACCCGACCCCGAGATCTACACCCTCGCCGCCCAGCGCCTGGCCCTCCCACCTGCGCTCTGCCTGGCCATAGAAGACTCGCCCAACGGCGTGTTGTCCGCGCGCCACGCCGGCATGACGGTGCTGGGCGTGCGCACCCCCTACACCGCCCACCTGACCCTCGACGGCGCCACCCACATCGTCAATTCCCTGGCCGACTTCGATCTGCGGGGCGACCCCTTCGCCAGTCTCTGATCGCCCGGCCCGACGGCCCCCGTCTTCGTCCCGCCGCATGCAGCGCGCGCAAATCCGCTGAGGACGTCATCTGTCGCTGCCCTCACGCCCCGTCAATCAGATCGCTCCGGTGCCGTTGACGCCGAATGCAGCGCGCGCACCGCCGCTGAGGACTGATCGGCGGTTTCGGCGAGCAGCTCGTGTAGCCGACTGAGGCAGCGGCGGTACTTTTTCTCGTAGCCGCCGTGGCGGTACGTGGGCGAAAAGAGGTCGGCCAGGGCGACCTCGGAGGATAGGCTGAGCCGTACTTCCTGGTCATAGAGCTTGTCGACGAAGTGGACCAGGCGCAGGGCGACGGCCTGGTCATCGATGGTGCGCAGGCAGGCGATGTGCAGCGCCTCGAGCTTGGACGCGATCTGCGCGTAGTGGATCGGGTGGACGCGCTCCAACTGCTCGGCCAGGTCCGGCCATTCGATGCTGCGGTCATCAGTCTTGTGGTTGTGCGAGGTGGTCGGCGCCAGCTCGCTCCAGTTGCGATGGCGATAGTCTTCGCCGTCGATCGTGACGACCTCGAAGGCGCGCGCGATATCGCCGATGTCGCGCTGGAAGGCGTCGGCCGCGAAACGACCCTGGCCCAGGTCGGACGGCAACGTATTTGAAGTAGTGACCACATGCGTCAACGGCCGCTCGAGGAGCTGGCGCAAGAACATCGCCGCCATGCGCGTCTGAGCCACGTCGTCGAGCTCGAACTCGTCGATACACAGCAGCCGCGCATGCGCAAACGCGTCGAGCGCCGGGTCCATGCCAAGGCGCGTAATCGTGTACGCCAGCTCGGCAAACGACAAGTAGTAGCGCACACCATGAACCGCGTGGTATGTCGCCGCCAGCAGGTGCGTTTTGCCGACACCGAAGCCCCCGTCGAGGTAGATCGCGCGCGGGTGTCTGGTCTTCGATCTGAGGAACGGCAGGCCACGCTGTACGGCGCTCGCGTCACTGGCGAAGCTGCCCATGCGCGCGAGCGCCGCCTTCTGCGACGGATACCGCCCATCTGGCACATATGACTGAAACGTGACGCCAGCGAAGCGCCGCGTCGGTACGAACCCGCGCAATACCTCGGCCGCGTCGAGCGCCACGACACGCGGAAGCTGATCCACCAAAGATCGAGTATGGTCCATGAGCGTTTGCAGCGCGCGCTGTTCGCCCCAAGCCAGTCCGGTTCGGATTGGCCATGTCGCTCACGCCTCACCAGTGCTACCAACGCTTGGAGTGCCTGCGCGACGCGCGCCCGGCGCCACGCCGAACGCTCGTGCGAGGCATTGGCAACTACGCCTCCGAGGTGGCGCATTTCACTCTTGGCGAGACCAACTCGGACCCCGATTTCCCCACCGACGGCCTGGTGTTGCGGGACACCGACCAGCGTAGGCATGTTGTGGCCCGATGGTGTTCTGGCTCCGTTGGCGAGGTTCGACGCCGAGCGGACCTGACGCGGTGCTCCACACCAGCTTTGTGCCCGCGTAGCCTGGCGCACGGATCGAGGGCGATGTGGCACTGCCCCAGCGCTCACCGGGGATCTACGTCGTCTTCGGCGTGCTGTGCGGCGCGGCGCTGGTGCTGTCGTGGCTGTCGGCGACTTACGGCTTTGGCCGGCTGAAGGGCGATCCGTTCATGCTTGTGGCGAGCGCTGACCCCAGTAGTGCTCAGCGTCCTCGCCGGCCTGATCGTTGCCGAGCGTCGCCGCTTCCCAAAGGAACGCAGAGGTGCTCCGTCGATTCCCGGAGCACCCCCTCAGCTCAAAGGATAGAGCACCTGGCCTCTCGCGCAGAAAGTGGCCGATGAAGACTCCCGCTGCCCGGGGCCGCGACGTAGGCTGAAGCAACAGCGCGGTAGGCGCCCGCGGAGGGACTCGGACCCCCGGCCAACGACTTACCAGTGGCGCTCACTCCAGCGCGCTTGGCCAACTGGGCGGGACGCGCTGCGTGGCTGGCACTACCATGGCGCAAGTTCGAATGGCCGATCAAGCCACAACTGGGCCACAGCCCGTCCCTGCTCGCGCGACTGGCACCGATGACGCCCTGCTGCGCGAGTACTACGCGCTGCTGGACGTGGTCAGGGATTTCGACAAGAACCTGCTCACGGTCAAGGGCTGGGGCGCAACCGTAGGGCTGGTTGCGCTCGGCGCCGCCTTTCAGGCCAAGAATTACTACGCTTTTCTTATCGCGTGCGTGAGCGGCGTCGCGTTCTGGGCCATCGAAGCCGCCATGAAGCGGCACCAGATGCGCTACTACCCGCGCATGCGCGAGATCGAGGCAGCACGTTTCGAACCCGCGGAACCGCTCACGTCCACGCCGCAGATCGACTGGAGCTGGTCCAACGCCGCCAGGTTCATCAGAACGTCGTCGCTGGCGGCTGATGACGCGCAGCGCGCTCAGCCGATCGAGCGCTATTGCGGCAGCCTGTGGCGCACCTGGTTCTTCTGGCTCGGCGTCCACGTGTGTATGCCGCACGTGCTTTCGATTGTCGCCGGAGCGGCGTTCTTCATCGCTGGCTACAAGGGTGACATACGGCTGACGTGACCGACGCCGAGCGTTGATAGGATCTCCGCGGTAAACGCGGCAGCGCGACCGACGATGAACTGCAGCGCCCCCGGCCGGACTGGAACAAGAGCCACCCCGGTTAGACTTCACGGCCGTGGTTCAACCTCGACACCACCGTCTACCCGGGGCCCAGGAGCGGAAAAGGCTTGACTTGACCCTGGTGCCCCCGGCAGGACTCGAACCTGCGGCCTTGAAGTTAGTAGCGCCGCACAGGGACTCGAACCCCCGGTCAACGCTTAGACACAGTCTGTGGCGCTGAGGAC